>NZ_JABWRW010000008.1:0-205135 GCF_014269095.1 Pseudomonas sp. SWRI50
TTCTATAACCCCAAGCGTCGACACAGCAGTGCTATGCAGCTGTCGCCAGTAGAGTATGAGAAACGCTATTTTCTGAGCTTGGAGAGTGTCTAGTAAACCAGGGGCGATTCAGATTGTATTTGGTCAGGCCAGCACTACAGATGGCCATGCGCAAGTCTGCGGCGCGACTCAGGAGGGCGTGATCAAAGCTGCCGCTGGCGAGAATCTGCTCCAAGCGAGAGGGGCGAGTAGCGTCGTAGTAGATACCCAGGTCATCAACCACCCATGACAATGGTCGTGCTTTACCTGCGCCCAAGCCGACAGAGCGCAGAAAACCGTCTTCAACACGGTTAACCTGTTGTGGGTGGGCATGGAGTTCGGCGTCGTGTTTACAGCCCCAAGAGACGACGGGTAGCGACGGCGAAAGAGGCTTCTTTGGTTTGATGAAGCGAATCGCGCTGCCGTCGAAAAACAGTTTAGCCAGTGGCATTTTCCAGCGACTGAAACCACAGATTTGTACTTGTGGGGGCATTAAGCTGCGGTGATGTCGCTGTAGGCCTAGCCAGTTAATGAGTGCTTCTGGCGTGCAAGAGTCGCCGCGCTCCGGACAGACATATCGCGGATAGCGCACCAAACTGGCATGGATCAACTGTGCCAGGCACACGGGTGTGCGTCGATGAGGGGCAGGGAGGCGATCATCTGTCAGCCCCCAGCCGGCATAGAAGGGCATGCCCCACGTGTGTACCTGCACGTTCCAGAGCAGGGCGTCGAAGCCCAGTTGCGAGGTCATTACGTAAACTGCTCGTACGCGCGGCATCAACTCAGCGGGATGAATGTTCTGAGCAAGGATCCGGACCCGCGGGTGCTTGGCCACTTCGGTCAAGTCAAAGTGTCCTGTTTTTCGGCGTGCGACGACGTCGGGATGCACTTTGAGCAAGATGGTGTGTTGGGGGTAGCGGGCTAACGCCGCATCGAGCATCGCCTTGAAGTCGGCGGGCCCAGCACCTTGAAGTGAGGCATCGCCCCGGGTTTGGTCGGCGACCAGTACACAGTCGTTGGGAAGTGTCGGTGTCTCGATTCTGGCGTCGTTGTATTTTGATACCCGATTTCGCTGCCATAGTGCCTGAAGCGAAAGTGCACGCGCATGTTCTTCGGGCGAGAGTGGCTTGACGATGAGTTGCTCCAGGCGAGAAGGGTGCCCGGAATCGTAATAAACACCGACGTCATCGACGATCAATGAGAGTGGTGGGTCGTCCGCACCCAAACCGACCGAGCGAAGGAAGCCATCCTCCAGAGTCAAGACAGGTTTGCCCGCTTTCTTAGCCTCAGCAATGGCCTGAAGTGCACTAGGTTTACGGCCCCATGCCATTACCCAGTCCGTTTTCACGACATCACCCACGACACCGCTCTGCAGCGAAAAATCAGGCAGCAACGAGGGCAAAGTAGTGATCTGCTGAGCTCCCTTTGAGAGGATCAGCAGGCGTGGGCGAGGCAGAGCATCATCCATAAACGTGGAGCGGCGTTCCATGCGTCGGACAGCTGAGGGCTAAAAGCCCTTAGGGTCCAGTGAATTTTGAGGTCGCGAATCTTAATACAAATTCACGTTCATAGGATGACCCAAGTCGAAAATTTCCGATGAAATCCGAAGATTCCTACAGTTCCCCACGGATGACATCAAAATGATATCTGTTCACAGCAGAGTCAGCAGGTACTCGTATTTTTCTAGCAGCAGCGGCATGCGATTCTGCTCTTGGTATTCCTTGATGGTTTCTGGGCGCAGGCAGTGGTAAAGCGCAGTCTGCAAGAAGACATAGCGCTGGTTGCGTAATGCGTCTTCCTGGTCGAAGTGGGGAGCCAGCGCTTCGCGGTAGGCTTTTTCGAATTGGGCTTGAGCTAAAAGGAACTCTGACATCTCCTTACGTCGGAAGAGGCTACCCAGATAGGCGCCGCCGTCGAACCCGATCCTTCCAATTTTGGCCTCACTCCAATCGATGAGATAAAGGCGACGCTTGCGTATGAACAGGTTTTTGCGCAAATAGTCCATGTGGCTTATGCATCGGGGGCTGCGCCTTGCCTGAGATGCCAGCGTGCGAATTACGGGGGCAAATGCTCTGAGACGCTGCGCCAGCCCAGTAAATCGGGAGTCTTCGCGAGCCAAACGCTCTAGCTCAGGCAGGCAGCGTGTGAAGTTGAAACGTGGGCGCAATAGGAACCAAGGACGGAAAAAGTCCATGCTCCATAAGAGCAGGGTCTGATTTCGTGGCATTGCCTCGATGTAGGCGCTACTTCGTTCCTCTTGCTCGGCGATGCCTCGCCCCAAATGGCGGCCGATGGATTGCATACGGGGAGGGCGCCCTCGAATGTAGCGAGTGAAGATCAGGCTTTCCCATGGTGTCTCGATCACGCCTAGGCAGGGCGGATAGCGGAAATAGACGCTGCCTTGGAGCATCCCCTCAGCGCGGTGGAATCGTGCTTCCTGACTGCCAATGAATGCCACCTTGCGTATCGATTTCTCCACTACATCCATCGGTTTGCCGGTGATGGGGTCAATCAGGCGATGGAACCGAACATAGTTGACGAATGAGGCATTCGACTCCAGGTCGCGGCTGTGAATTGTCAGGGGGAGCCCGCCCCACTGAGGCATCAAGGTGTGGATATGGTGCTCGAGTGAAGCTCGCTGCCAGCGGAAGAAGGTCTTATGTTGGGCAGAGGGCTGGGTAGGGGCAGTCATTAGCTGTAGTCAGGTATAGCCGGGGGTCCGACCTGTATTTTTAAGGGGGCGGTATGCTGCGTCATAAGAGAACCACGCACAACGAAAAGTTTCGCAGCGCGGTCAATTGCTTGATGGCACAAGGCTAGTCTGAATGCCTGATTTTTGGGCGAATAGGGCGTAGGATGAAGCCTGAAGCCCGGTAGTCTGATTCCGGATCGTTCAGGAGAGCTTATCTTTGCTTAATGTTGCAAACCCCTTAATATTCGTGCCCTTGCAAACCTGCAGCATTCAGGGACGGACATGAATCATCTCACCATTGCCAAAGAAGCCCTCATCGCTCAAGCCCAGGCTGTCAGTCAGCTGGCTGACCGAATCGACGGGGAGTTTCAGAGTGCTGTCGACCTCATTCTTGCCTGTAAAGGGCGTACGGTCGTCTGCGGTATGGGCAAGTCCGGGCTTATCGGTCAGAAGATGGTGGCCACCTTCGCGTCTACCGGGACGCCCAGTTTCTTCCTTCATCCGGCTGAGGCCTTCCATGGCGATTTGGGAATGCTCAAGCCAGTCGATGTGCTTATCCTGATTAGCTACAGCGGCGAGACCGAAGAATTAATTAAGCTGATTCCTAGCCTGAAGTCTTTTGGTAACAAATTTATTGCAATGACTGGCAATGGGCAGTCAACACTAGCTCGGCATGCTGACATCTGGCTGGATATCTCTGTCGAGCGAGAAGTATGTCCGAACAACCTTGCACCCACCACTTCCACCATCGCCACCATGGCCATGGGGGATGCATTGGCAGTTGCGTTGATCGAGGCCATCCAGTTCAAACCGATGGACTTTGCTCGTTATCACCCTGGCGGTAGCTTGGGCAGAAAGCTCTTGACTCGTGTGTCAGATGTTATGCACAGCCCGGCGCCCTTCGTCAGTCCGTCCACCAGCTTCCATGACTGTCTGCTGATGATGACGCAGGGCCGCCTTGGCCTCACGTTGGTGAGTGACGAAGGGCGTCTGGTAGGGATCGTCACTGACGGAGACCTGCGCCGCGCTTTGCTAGATAACCCGGGGGTGGTAGGGGAGAAGGTTTCGGCGTTCATGACGGCTACGCCACACGAGATTGCTTCTGATGCGTTGATATCTGAGGCTGAAGGATACATGCATGAAAACAAGATCCGCGCGTTGGCGGTGAGAGATGCTTTGACGGGCGAAGTGAGCGGGATTGTGGAGATTTTTGACTGATCCCGAGGCATCAAAGGGCGTGTTTCAGCGTGTTCGAGCGCGCCTTTCGTCTATGGTTGTGAGCTGTAGTATTGCGGTTGACCCTGATTTTTTGGAAGCAGTGCTTGCCTGATACATAAACTGAAATATTCGGTGCTCTATGATCAATTCAGCTCAGTGATGACTATAGATCTTAGAGTGTCGATATTCGGAGGGTCAGGATAATGTTTCTAGTTGCCTTATTCGCGATCGCAATGATTTTTCTGTGCTCCAGCCTTGGGTGGTTATTGCATTTGGATGACTGTGAGGACTTTTAATGTCCAGTCGAGGGGTGCCCTTGACTTGAGCTAGGCACGCCCTGATACTCGTAGCTTTGCGGGCTTCGAGATTTGGGTTTGGTATGGCGGTGAAATCGAAAAAAGTTGTACTAGGCTGTAATGTGAGTGATGCATTGTCGGATATTGGTGCATACAACTACTTTATGGTTGATCATTCGGCCTATCCTTCCTGTGATAATTTACTACATGTAAGTCGAAAAGACCCTGGCGCTAAAGAGTTGGTAGTTGCACTTGCCAATGCGGGTTTTAGTCTTTATAAATCGGAAGAGCATGTTTCAAAATTTGTTAGGAATAGCGAAATCGCAAATTTCTGGCATCGAGTAAAGGAAGGTGACTTTCTAACCTCAGACGGTCTGGTTTATCAGGTCGATCTTCCGGCAAATCCAGCGGTTTCTAAACTTTTGGTTGTTTTTTCCTCCATTGGTGAGGACATATTTATGTCTAGCCTGATGAGGATGTTTACCTTTAATTTTAAATCTATTGCTAAGTACATTCCAGCCGATGCCGCTGTTCTGCGAATTGCTGATATTGGATCTGTGGTGGGAAGCTTCTATCTGAATAATAATTCGGATCGGACGTTCGGTGATCGTGTGACGGCCTTGATTCACAAGGTGAGTGATGATCTGAGGGTCTCTGCGGAAAACGTGACGTTGTACGGAGCGTCCAAGGGCGGAACCGCTGCGCTGTATCATGGCGTCACAGGTGGGTTTAATGCGGTTGTTGTAGATCCAATAGTCTCAGATGAGTATTATGAGAGAGTTTTTGCGGACTCACATTTTACGCAGGGCACTTTTCCAGAAACTAAACAACAAACGTTCTCAAGGATTCTTGAGTCGGACAGGCTGTTGAAGCAGAAGATTTCGATTGTCTATTCAGCTCGTTCGCCGCAGTACAGTTACATTGGTAGTATTGTTCGTGAGTCGAAGCTGGGAAGGCAGTTCAATTATTTAAATTCGTTGAACCCTTTGATTAATGACCATCCTGATGTGGGCGTGCAGACTGTGAATATTGCTGTAATGCTAATCAATATGTCCATGTATCACCTTAAGCCAGACACTTATAATATCGAGGTTGTTTGACGCCTATTGGCGACTGCGTTCATTGTATGGAGTGGGGCCATCGGTGATGGCCCCTGTTCTATTTAGTAGGCCTTGCCTGCTTTGTAGTAGTTCTCGAAGCAGAAGTTTGTTGCGTCAATGTACCCCTCTGCGCCCCCGCAGTCGAAGCGTTTGCCCTTGAACTTGTAAGCGATTACGCAACCGTTTCGTGCCTGTTTCATCAGGGCGTCAGTAATCTGAATTTCGCCACCTTTTCCAGGTTCAGTATCTGCGATGATGTCGAAGATGTCTGGGGTGAGTATGTAGCGTCCGATAATCGCTAGGTTGGACGGTGCGTCCTCCGGTTTCGGTTTTTCGACCATATTGGTGACGCGGAAGATATCGTCACGGATCATGTCGCCAGCAATAACTCCGTATTTATGGGTCTCTTGCGGGTCGACTTCCTGAATCGCAACGATTGAGCAGCGGAACTGTTTGTACAGTTTAACCATTTGCGTTAAAACACCATCACCTTCAGGGTTGACGCACAGGTCATCTGCCAGCACGACGGCGAATGGCTCATCACCGATCAGTGGGCGGCCTGTCAAGATTGCATGGCCTAAGCCCTTCATCTCAGTCTGGCGAGTGTACGAGAAGCTGCACTCCGAAAGCAGCCGACGGATACCTACCAGGTATTTTTCCTTATCGGTACCCTTGATTTGATTTTCCAGCTCATAGCTGATGTCGAAATGGTCCTCAAGGGCACGCTTGCCGCGGCCAGTGACAATGGAAATTTCGCTTAAGCCAGCGTCCAGTGCTTCTTCTACGCCGTACTGGATGAGAGGTTTGTTTACAACCGGCAGCATTTCCTTAGGCATTGCTTTGGTGGCTGGCAAAAAACGAGTGCCATAACCAGCGGCCGGAAATAAGCATTTCTTGATCATGAGTAACCTTAAATTGAGTGGCGCGAAATCTCAATGACTAGAGTTTTCGGTAGAGTGAATCATTTGAAAATATCATTCAGTACGTTGCCGAGCCGCAGGCCAGCGGCCAATAGTCGCTCGTCAACGATTTCCATATTTTCCTTGTAGTAATCCTTATCCAAGGAAATGGGGCGTCTAGATTTAGCTAAAGCATAGTTATCTCCATATATTATGCGTTTGGCAATGTCATGGCTCTCCATTGCCCATTGTTCTGGGGTGCCTTGTTGCACGGTTTTGTGTTTGGCAAGTAGTCGTTTAGCTATGGACTCGGGGCTCTGCTTAGAGCTTCGTATGATGATGGTATCCCAAACTTTGTGGAGTTCCCATTTCTGTCGGCTGGGCTGGGTGCGCATCGCGCCGGTTTCTTGTATCCCATGCAAAGGTTGGTGAACGTCTCCAATGTAGTGGACGAGAAACTTCAGAGCGCGCTGTTGCTCTATGGGGTCGGAGTCTTCGCGTCTGCCATCCTTTAATTCGCTCTCGGCTTTCAGGATGCCATAGACAACACATTTGTACTTCCCAGAACAGTCGCGTTTAGCCGAGTAACTTGTAGCTTTGAATGGGATTTTAACAACGTGGCTGATCTGAGGGCCAGGCTCTTTACCGCGAATTTTGTCGGCCCATGATGCAATGTCGGATATTTTGCCATTGGCATCTCGATGCATGATGATATCAATGCCGGTCCTGGCTTCCGGGGTGAGTTGTTGCTCGGCGATTAGAGCCACGACTTTGTGTCCTTCGACACCCCACCCGAACGAATGCTGGCAATAGGCCATGGAGAGGAGTGCGATAAGGGCTATTTTAAATCGATTGAGCATTTGGCCTCCTTTGGGCTGCCCAGGAAAGTCAATAAGCAGGCGCCATTAAATTGACGCACATTATCCTTTCCTGTTTAATTCATTGCGTGGCTAGGGTATCATTCATCGAAGATGAAGCAAGTCCGAATGAGAAGGACATCACGTTTTGAAAATTTCAGGGCTTTTAGTTTTCGCCGCTTCATCGGGTTGGAGCGTTTAGTAGAAATGGATAGCAGGCGATAATTAGATTCTTCTGATATTGGATTCATGGATTTAAGCATTTTAAAAGGGTTTGGGATGACTGAAGTTGTGAGTGTCGACGATTCGTTGCGGCTGTCTGAAGTTCTTCGTGTGAGCGGGAAGAGAAAGGTTCAACTGCTGGGGCATGATTCGGATAATCTGAAGCTTCTCCGTACGCAAATTTTTTCCCAAATCAAGTCGACAGGCGGCCGTCAGGTCGAATGGTTCGAGGCTCTACCAGAAGCTCTAGAAGGGGCTCTACAAGAGGCCTTGCCAGACGGTTTGCAGGCTGAGGATGGCGCGTGCCTGACCGTTTCGTTGTTTGCAGGCATTCCTGCTGACGTTTTCCTGATGTTCGATCTGGCGGACCGACAGCACCTCAATCAAATCCAAGCTGATGGTAAGTCAGCCCTTAGCAACTTTAAGAAAATTCTTGTTCCAGGGCAGTGGATGGCGCGCAGTCTGCTGGGCGACAAAAGGCTCGGCTTAAAAGCCACAGATGTTTTGGTTGTGGGGGCTCCTAGGATTGACTATCTAAGATCGCTGGCTGAGCAAGCCGGCGAGACGGGTGAGAGAACGACTCCCCGTGTTCTTTTTGCCCCGATTCATAGTAACTGGTTTGACGCGGCCGGAAACCCTATGAGCTCTAGCTCGGGTCTCCAGGAATACCTAGAGGAGCTTGGGCACCACTGCGAGCTAACCGTTTCCGAGGACCAGCGAAATAAGATCAATAAACGGCCAGTAACGCGTGAGCTGATAGACGCTGATATTGTTATAACTGACTACACCTCCGTCGCATATGAGGCGTGGGCCCTAGGTAAACCGGTGATTTTTCCACGGTGGATCCTCGGGGATGCCATCTTGGAAAAGGCGCCAAACTCTGCAGAGGCGGAAATCTATCGGCGAAAACTGGGCTACCATCCTGAGAGTTTTGATGCGTTGCTCGAACTGATAGTTGCTGGCAGCAAGCTTGAAGTGAGCGCCGAGGTCAAAGATTTTTGCC
Organism: Pseudomonas sp. SWRI50; assembly: GCF_014269095.1. Classification (NCBI taxonomy): domain Bacteria; kingdom Pseudomonadati; phylum Pseudomonadota; class Gammaproteobacteria; order Pseudomonadales; family Pseudomonadaceae; genus Pseudomonas; species Pseudomonas sp. SWRI50. The sequence goes on from NZ_JABWRW010000008.1 coordinate 8,306, forward strand.
GCGAGTATTTGAGCAATTTTGAAGAGTCAAATAGCGCCAGTAAGATTTGTGCTCATCTGGAATACCTAAGTGATCCGCAGTGGGAAGAGCGTGAAGAGAAAACGCTTGCGGATATTGAGCGATATTTGAAAGAGCATCAGTGGGCACAGGCCGAGTCTGCGCTCATGAGCTTGGTTTCGGTTTATCCTGAGGATGCCAGCCTCAATAATAAATTGGCAATTGCTTACCAAGGGCAGCACAAGTGGTGGCAAGTAGTTGCGACACTGCAAGCTGTTGTTCGCGTAGTGCGCAATAGCGCAGACATTTATCATCGACTGGGTGTTGCTGAGAAAAAAATGGGGCATTTCCGCTCCGCTGCGAACGCCTATGAGAATGCTATTTTGCTGAGTAAGACAGTGCCTGCGGAGTGGTACTACCGCCTTGGCTACTGCTATGAAACACCATGTCATGAGGGGCCGGCTGACTTGCCTGCTGCTATCAATGCCTATCAAAAAGCCTGTGAGCTGGACAAAAAGCACAATGCAGGTAAGTTTGGTATAGGCGTGTTTCATGCCGCCGCCGGTCGTTGGTCCAGAGCAAATGCTTCGTTTACCGAGCAATTGAACTTGGTGAAATTTGACTTCGATCTGCATTTCCGCCTTGGTCGTGCCCAGGAACGATGCTATCTATGGGCTGACGCTGAAGTATCGTTCCGGAATGCCGTTGGATTGCGGATGAAATCGGCTGAATCGCATTTCCGACTTGGCTTTACTCTGGAGCGTCAGAATAAGTTCGAGGCAGCCCTTTCTTCGTATAAGTACGCGATTACGCTCGGCGGAAAAAATATTGCCGAGTGGCGTTATCGGGCTGGTATTCTGCTCATGGAGTTGGGTAGGTTAGACGAGGCCTGTAATCTGTTTATGTCGATGCAGGGTAGCGGGGCTCACCAAGACTTTGACAGAAAGCGATATGAAGCATCGCTAATGTCAAATCGTATCGATACCATCAAAGCCGAGTTGGCCGACAACGCGGAGAAGAGTAGTGTTTGGTATGAGTTTTATGAGGCTAATCTACAGCTTGGGATGGCCGGTGCGGCAAGAGATAGCTTGGCAAATGCAGTGCGTTTCGCCCAAGAAGAACAAGTTCAGAAGCTTGTCTCTCTTTCGGGTTCGTTAAACACGAAGCTCGCCGAAGTTCAGTTTATTGAAAGCCGTTTGGAGAGAGATTGCACCCAGCCGGCCACTTGGATCTCCTACAGCAAGGCCCTTGTAGTCGTCGGGCAACTGGCAGCCGCGGCTGAAGCGATCCAGCAGGCTATCTGGCGTACGAATCAGCATGAAGCTGGTCTGTATTATGAGCTCGGAAGATTGTTGGCTCTCTCTGGTGCGATTGAGAAAGCTTGTGAAGCGTTCCGTTCGTACAAAATTATCCAGCGTCCGACCAGTGCTTATGAAGACAAGTTCCTCACCGACAGCACGCTCAACTTCCATGCTACGTATAAAGAGTATATCGAGCTACTGCCCGTAATGGATGATTGCATCCTCTATGAGGTGCATAATGGGTCATCAATGGCGTGTAACCCGCTTGCAATTTTTGAGCATGTTCTCGCTAGTGAGGAATATGCCAATCATAAGCATTTCTGGGTGATTAACGATCTTACTAAAGTTGAGCAAAGATTTAGAAATTTAAAGAATGTATTCTTTGTCAAGCGGGGCAGTGCACTCTACCTTCGTTTGATTGCTTCGTGTAAGTATCTGATTTGTAACGGTACCTTTGCAGAGTACTTTGTCCGGAAGCCAGGTCAGCAGTACCTGAATACCTGGCATGGAACTCCGCTGAAGACGCTTGGCCGCGCAATGAATACGCCACCGTACACGCGTGCCAATACGGCGCGTAACTTCCTGCACGCGACTCATTTGATTTTCCCTAATGAGCACACTCGCCTAACTCAGATTGAAGGTCATAGCATTGATCGGATTGTGAGCGGCGCTCAGTTGATTAGCGGTTATCCACGAAATGACCAGCTTTACAAGATTGACCAGGAAAAGCTGTACGAAGTTCGTCGGACTTTGGGTATTTCAAGTCGCAAACCAGTTGTCCTGTTTGCGCCTACCTATCGCGGTAGCTGGAATACGCCTGAGCTAGAAGCTGAGGTGCTGATCGAGCAGTTGAAGAGCATTATTTCGGATGATTACACTCTGCTTTTCCGAGGCCATCATTTGGTCGAAAAGCAGCTGGTTGAGATGAAGTTGCCAGTAAAGCTGGCGCCTCAATCGATTGATACTAATGCCTTGTTGCCAGTCGCAGATGTTCTGATTTCCGATTATTCGTCGATCATTATTGACTACATGACGCTTCAGCGTCCTGTCCTCCACTTCATTCCTGACTGGGATGAGTATAAGTCCGAGCGCGGCCTGTACTTCGAGCGCAGTGACTTGCCGTGGCCACAATGCCAGACGACAGATGAGCTCCGCGGCTTGATTCATAGTGCGTTGAATGATCCAGGCTTGTATGTCAATGCAACCTATCGAGAGTTCCATGAGCGCTTCTGTGGTGTTGAAGATGGTCGTTCGACTCAGCGAGTGGTCGAGTTCTTCTTCCAAGAAAGGGGAGTAGCGTCTCCGCGTAACGATAAAAAGCCGATTGTTGTACGATCTGCGCTTGGTACTATCAATGGTGTTGCGACTTCTGCAATTTCATTAGTGCAGAATCTTGCTGCACAAGGCAAAGATGTAGTGCTCCTTCTCGATACGGTAGAGTTGCGTAAGGAGGAGGCTGGGTTTGACGCGATACGCAAACTCGAGGAAGTGGCGAATGTGATCTTCCGAAGTGGTCGGACTTCCATGAGTCTCGAGCAGCAATGGGTCTCTGATAAGTTCAACGCTGAAGGTATCTTCTATTCGCAAACAATGCGCGATGTGTACGAATCTGCGATGCAGCAAGAAGTCTATCGTGTGGTCGCGGGCCTAGAGGCTGAGATCAGTGTTGATCACCAGGGCTATCACCCATTCTGGGCGGGTTTCATGGCGGCTATTCCAGCTAATCGTCATTTGATTTACCTCCATAATGATATGTTGGAGGAGTCAGAGAAGCGTCTTCCCAATTTGCGAAAAGTTTTTGAGTTTTATAGAGACTATGATGCTTTCCTTAATGTGTCTGAAAGCTCAATGCAAACCAATCGTGAGAGTTTCAAGGGTATAAATCCTGGTATCGTTGATCAGTTCCATCTCGTTAGAAACGGCTTGGATGTAAATCGAATTATCACTGATGCAGAATTGGAGCCTGATGACGCTGGTTATCATTTGCTTAAATCTGATCCGAGATTCAAGATTGTCAACGTGGCGCGCATGTGGCCCGAAAAAAACCAAGTAAGACTTATCGAGATGGTCAAGTTACTCGTGGAAGAAGGGCATGATGTTGCTCTTTATATACTTGGTACTGGCCCGCTTCACGCGGAGTTGGAAAATCTGATTAAAGAGCTTGAGCTGAAGGATCGAGTGATACTGCTTGGCGTTCAGCGCAATCCTTTCCCGTTCGTGAAGGCTTCGCAGTGTCACGTGCTGTCTTCAGATTACGAGGGGCAGGGTATAGTTTTGCTTGAGGCGATGACGTTGGGTGTTCCCTGTGTCTCCACTGATATTCCTGGCCCTGACAGTGTATTGGAGAACGGTTTGGGTATACTCACCCCGTTGACTCCTGAGGGCTTGGCTGAAGGTGTTAAACAAGTTATCAAAGGGGAGTTTATTCCGCGACCGTTTGATGCTCGCGAATATAACGCGGTCGCTTATGGGGACTTTGCACTCGCTGCCCAGTAACGAAAAAACGCCGGGTTTTGTCCCGGCGTTTTTTTGGGGGGGGGAGGGGCACCGAGCTTATTCTAAGTGCCCCTTCTGATGCTGGCTTATTTCACTTTTTGATCGCAGCGTTTGGGTTGGGTTGCAGTGTGAATGTCTTCGGTTTGAAAACTTCGATCTCTGCCGCGTCAATTGAGTGCTGTAACTCGGTGCAAAACCTCTCTGCATCTTTAAAGCCTATTTGGCATATCTTGCTGGGGTCGTAATTCCACCACTGCAGCCGGAGCAGTTCGGCAATTATTTCCTCCGAGAACCGATACTTCAGAACTTTTGCAGGATTACCACCCACAACCGCGTAGGGGGGGACGTCCTTTGTAACCAGTGCACCAGCGGCTATCACGGCCCCGTCGCCGATGGTAATACCCATCCTCAATGTTACATCGCGACCAATCCACACATCATTTCCAATTTGCGGATAGGCCTTTCTGTCATATTTGTGCCAGTTGTACTGCTTTGTCTGCTCTTCGTTAGTGAAGTCGCGGACGAGATCGTTACCAGGCCTAAACGTGATGATAGAAGTAGTCACGAGGTCCATGGGGTGATGAGAGTCAAGTATGACGAGGCCAGTCGAGATTGAGCAGTATCGCCCTACCTTCATTGATTCAGCCAGGGCTGAATATGAGTATGAGAGTGAGCCGATGGAGCACAGGCCGGAGTACTTGCCTCCTCCTATGCTGCCTCTGTATGAGCCTTTGTAAAGAGCTGAGTGGCTCTCTATTGTCACTGCCCGCCAAGAAGGAATCGGTTGGTCAAGGGTCAGCCAGCCGTACTTTTTCTGCGACGGTTTCGGAGAGTTGAGTTTGAAAAGAATGCGGTTATTCCAAAACTCTTGTGCCAGGGCTTGAGTTATTATCATTTTACTTCCTACTCATGCTGCGCGCCGGCAAGTGGCAACGTGGCGCGGTGTGGGGCCCGGCCAGCGTAGCCGAGCGTAGAGGTCGCCCGATGATCGAGTGCCTTTATAACTATGTCAATTATTCTTCTTAGAGCTAGAGAAGCCTCCGCAGGGAGTTCTCAAAGTCCCAAGCCTATAAGTACATTCAAAGTGCTTAAAGAGTGCAGCATGGTCACCCAGTGGGCAACCCAAACTTAATGCCCCACCTGTTCACAGGTGGGGCATTAAGTACTTTAAACAGCGACCAAGGGAGGTGTTCCGCGGCTCGGTGCAAGAACTTTTTTTGCGATCCTGAGATTGCCGGATTCCCAGACCTCGTCTACCGCTTCCGCAATTAGCTTGTAGGATGAGCCGAGTGTGCGCCGGGGTAAGTAGGACTCCATAAACTGTAGAGTGCGTGCATCTGGGCAGGTGACCTGGCGGATCATGTCCACCATCTCATCAAAGCTGTTGGCATGCAGTCCTAGACGCTCATGGAATATATGGCTTTCCGCCGAGCCGAGATCGTCATAAAGGTTGCCTTCACCAATAAGCCAAGACGGGAAGATTACAGGTTTACCCAGCGCCCACGCTTCATAAACAAGTGTGCCACGATCGGCGATAACAACATCCGCTTCGATGAGCTTTTCAAAAGTCGGTTTTTTGGACTCTCGTAGGTTTGGATGGAGCGAGACATCGTAATCGAAGAGCGTACGCAATCTATCTTCGTAGTGAAGAATGCCCGGATAGCTGGAAATCACGCCAGCTTTGCTTTCAGCGTTATGCGTCGGCGCCCACAAGACCTTAATCTTGCGGAAGGGGGAGAGTTTTCCGAGCTTCTCCGCCAGCGTTCGTTCTGACAAGTACTTACGCTGGGCAGCCAGCAGCGTATCGATTCGTGGCCAACCTACGACCTTAATCTGATTAGCCGACAATTCCACGCCACGGGTTGTGAGCAACTTACGCTTGAGCCAATCACCCGGCACGCAGACCGTTCGATACTTGTTGATCTCAAAGCCCCGTTGAGGGTCGCGTCGGGTCAGGTAATTCTTATCGGCAAGGCCATGAGACATCATGACGTGTGCACGTCGATAAATGAAAAACGTTACGTTCACCGCGCCTGCCCGTGTGACCACGGGCGCTTGCGTTGATTCCCAGTCGGGCAGCTGTGCGTCGATGCCCGCAGCAAATTCCTGCTCCAGCAAGCGGAGATTTTCGCTGGCAACGTAGGTGTAATGAACCTGTTTGCGGTCACTCATCGCATCCGACCTCAGGCGACCGCAGGGGTCGCTGGGTTTTTCAGGTGAGATTTGATCAAGCTGCTGGAGATCTCTGGAGTGCGAGACAGATATACGACTTCGCAAATGTCGTTAAGGAAGTCGAACTTACCCTGCCAATCATCCCCCATCACAAAAATGTCAACATTATGCGCGATGATGTCTTCTCGCTTCTGCTCCCAAGTGAGTTCGGGGATGACGAGGTCTACGTGACGGCAGGCTGCTACGAGTTGGCTTCTGTCGGCGTAACTAGAGTACGATTTTTTGCCCTTGCCTTCGTTGAAGCTGTCCTCGGAGACGGCCACAATCAAGCGGTCGCCCAGGGAGCGTGCGCGCTCGAGCAAGCGAACGTGGCCGACATGGAACAAGTCAAAGGTGCCGTAGGTGATTACGGTTTTAGCACGAGTGCTCATGTGATCTTCCTGATTATGAGTCGATAAAATGTTATCGAATGGTTAATGGACGAAGTGCTTCAAAGACTGTTGATAAAGTCTTTACATTCCTCATCGACTTTGTAACGTGATCGCGACCACGTTACCCCGTGCTTAATGACTTTTGCCGGGATGCCGACCGCGAGTGTGCACGCGGGTACATCTTTCGTGACCACGGATGCCGCGCCTATTATCGCACCTTGGCAGATTCTATTGCCCGGCAGAACGATGACGCGCTTGCCAAGCCAGACGCGTGGTTCAATGATGGTCTGAGCGTCTTCAGCGTTGATCAGCTCAAGCGTGTCGATATCGACGATGCCATGGGCATCATGGCCTTGTATGACGACATCTTCACCAATCAGGCATTGCTTGCCAATACTGATACCGGTGCCATGCACAGCGATGTGCATACCCCGTGAGGTAACAGCATCGCCCACGCAAATTGTCGGCTTGAGGTTGTTAAGGCGAATGTCAAACTTTCCTTCGCATTTCGCCCCAATGAATACCTTTGCGTGGCTCTGACGGAACATCACCCGGATCTGGGCGGTGTCACTGAGGATGACGAGTGTGCAGTTGACAACTTTCTTCTTTCCCAAGAACTTGATTTCGACATTCTTCTTTCGTTGGAGAATATCGTTGTAGATCTTGGCTGTGGTGAATAGCTTGCAGCTCGGCTCGAAGAAGTCCGGCAGTATCTGCTTGGACGCCAACTCGCTCAGGGCATACTCCTTGATCGGGAGTGTGCGTGTCTCTACGTCCAGCATCGTATCGATGCTGGTTTCGGGAAACATTGATTTAAATAGCTTCTCAATCACTGGATTTTTCCTTGATCCTGGTCGTCTAGGCAAGCTTACGCACTAGGTGAGGGGCTATGACGCTCCCACGGGGCGCTTTGGAATAGACGCTGATCGAAGAAAATCTGAGTCTGATTCTTATAGGTGGTGTCTTCTGCGCTGCCATTGCCATCGTTAAAGCAAATGAGCTTGTACTTGAAGCGCTCTTTGTTGACCACTCGGGAGATATTGGTGGGGCGAATGATGATACCTGGAGCATCTGCCTTGACCGCCAAGCCCGATGCGTAGGCAAAGTGGTGATAGAGGAATGATGTTAGGTTGATATCATCCGGACTACGGCGTTTGGCCGATCGTGTCAAGGTGAAGACTTCTGGGAATAGCCCTTCGATCTTTTCTAATACCGACTTTTTCAAGCAGTAGGGTACATGCCGATGGAGGTTTTTGGCTTCGTAACTCGGGAAAACAGTCCGTAGCAACTTGCGTGAGTTGCTAGCAGCGACCAAATAGTCTGGTGTCTCTTCGTTGATTGCGTCACCGGCCATTCCGTAAGGTTCGAAGTAGGCAAGTGAGCGCCCGATCTCATCGAAGAAATCAGTCGGCAGGCACGGCTGGCCTAGGACAAAATCATCGTTTAGGTAGATGAAGTTTTCGCTAAGTCCTGGTATCCGATGCAGGCAGGCTTCGATGGCGTGCGAGTTGAAGTTCGGAAGCACATCGGTATCTGGGAAGATCTCGTTGTGATCAACCCATACTACCTTTTTGTCATCGCGCAGCCATTCTGGTTTCTGGCAGTTAGAGACAACATAGATCTTGTTCAACCAAGGTGCGTACTTATTCAGCGAGCGTAGCGAATAGCGGAGCTCGTCGTTATTGGTATAGCGGTCTGGATCGAAGCCTTCTTCCGGGAAGGACTCTGTCCATAAGGTTTGCCAGTTTTCGTCTGTGTGGTTTACCCAGGTGTAAACTGCGTCGATGGTCTGATAATCCACGCGCTTGGCTTTGGGGGCGTAGATTTCTTCAAACATATCTATTGGGAAGCGGCGCTGCCATGCCCGGCCCGAGCGCATGGTGGCTTCACCCGTAGCGGCGAGGTCGTAGAGGTAGAAGTGCAGAACATGGGTCTCGCCAAGGATATTGCACAGTTCGACGACAAAATCTGGACGTTGCGCTAGCGCTGAACAGACTGCTTTCACATCAAAGCGGTCATCTGCACGCGAGGCTAGATTGAATCCACCGCCTAGGGTGTAGATTGTTACATTGGTCGGTGTGGATTCTTTTAGTCCGGCGATGAAGCTGATCAGGCCGTTGAGATACCCGCTCCACAGTACCAAGCTGTTAGGGTTGACGCCGTCCTCGGCGCCTATTCCAGCATTGAGATACTTGCGAATGTACTCCGGCAGCCCCAGGCGATTCACCTCTAAAAGGTCGACACTGCGTGTCACCGTCTGAGGTTTTGCTTCGGTCTTGGTGATAGCTGCAGGTGGAGCATCCTTGAAGACACGTTTACGAAACATGTCATAGAAAAACATGTTTGGGTCACGAAGAAATTTCCGTATTTTTTTGTACTTCACTGGCTTTTTATTCATTTAATAAAAATCTCAAACGTCGCTTGAAAGTATCGAATCTGTCTATGTGGCCTGGTTTGTTCTCGAAGAGCGCTGAGTAGTCGTCGACGCTTCGATCAGACAGGCGACAGGCTTCGATAAATTCTTCCAATAGGCTTTTGGAAATGTCGTCGCCCCAGTTCCTGTTGTGAGTTTCCACGAATCTTGAGTAATTAGATTCCCGTCTCTCTTTGTGCGCGATTACATTAGGTCGTTCATGATAAAGATGGAAAACAAAATCTTTGTTTAATAGAGCATCAAGAGAAAGGCGGCCTAGCGCGCGCCTGAACCCCGAGGTGAACAATGGCGAGCGCGCACTCTTGTTAGACATCATTTCTCTGCAGGGCTGCAATGATCCATAATGCTGCGCCAAACGCATCATGAAGTCGAAGTCTTCGTAACCATGCCCGCTGTAGGATTCGTTGAACTGGCCGATGGCAGCGTAGTCATCACTTTTCATCAAAGTGACAGACGAGGGATTCGCCAGGTGCAGGAATTCTTTTCGAGAAAACGAGAAGTATTTTTCTTTCAGTAAAGCTGGGGTTGTTTTCCCCTTGCAAAGGTCTTTTGACCCTTTGGCCGTCAGATACATGCAGGGGAGGAAATAGAACGGGGAATGCTTGGCGGCTATAAGGTCTCTGTATTTTTCCAGGAGGGAAAAGTCGGGCCAAATGTCGACGTCCAGTAAGGCAATCAGCTCCGTGTTCACCACTTCGAATGCTCTGTTTCGGAGCAAAGATGGGTTCACTGAACCTGTATAGTGCTTTTTGGCCAGCAGCGTAGTATAGCGGTTGTTCTCTAGGCTTTTTTTGAGGCGCCGGTCATTGAGGCTGTTCTGATCGTTGAGCGAGAAAATCAGAGGTATGCGCGCGCTCTCGGCAGCGTCCGACATCCGGACTGCTTTTCGCAGAATATCCAGCGGACGTTGTGATAAGTCGAGAGGTACGATAATCGAGATGTCATTCATCGTTCAGGTTGCTGTTTACTCAGGACTGACGGTTATGCCGGTGTATTCAAGAGTCGGTGACGATGAGGTGGTCCATCTGACTCGCTGCGCGTAATCATGCCCGGCTGCCCGGGCATGTTTACGCCAGCTATCAATTCACACCAGTCGCGCGTCCCAGAACCATGGTTTGCACGATCGGGGAGATGACTTTTTGCCACTCATACACGGCTGCGTTTGTTACGTAGATCGTATCGTCTGGTTTAACCATCACCTGGCGGGCATAGAAAATGGCCGCAGGGTCTCGCATGTTCAGGCGCAGGACGACAGGTTTCGGTTTGCCAGCCTCCATGCGGAAGACGAAGACGCCTTCTGCGTTGGCGCTGCCTTCGCGCAGGCCACCTACGCTGCCCAATGCATCGAGGAGGCTAGTATTGCGGTCGGGCAAGTCTTTCAGCCCTGGCGATGTTACAGCGCCCATGGCGACGAAGCGCTGTCGTGCCCTGTCAAGCACTACTTCAGAGTTCGGGCGCAAAACCATGTTGTTGCCTGCCAAAACTTCTTCATAGTTGAACTGTTGGACTTGGCTGCCGTTGCGCACAGTCACGTTAACCAAGTGAGGCTCGAGTACCGGGCCTCCCGCCTGGTTGACAGCGTCGAGCAGGGTCAGCGGACCCTGGAGGGTGCTGAAACGTCCTGGGGTTTTAACCGCGCCAGCAACCAGTACCGAGCCCGACAGGTCACCTACCAGCTCGACGTGAGTCTGCACGTCTGTAGTAATGCCTTTCAATTGACGATGGATCATGTTTTCAACTTGATTCAATGTCATGCCGGCGACGAATTGGCGGCCCACATAAGGGAGAGATAGCTTCCCTTCAGAGTCAATACGAGACTTGAGCTGTGTGCCACCCGTAGCCAGCGGGGCGAACAGAGACGAGCCTTCCGGTGCGGTGTCAGCGATCAATACATTGAGTGTGTCACCTGCCATTAGCCGTACTTCCGGCGGCACGGGCTTGGTGACCGTTGCCAGCACCGGTGGAACAGCACCTCGCATGTAGGGCGCGATGGTCTTCGCGTCAATGTCGACGAGGGTGTAGGCCTCGGTTTTACTTTCGATCGCGCCTTTGTAAGGGCCTGCGCCGGAAATCGTACCGCCGCAACCGGCCAGGCTCAGGCTTGCCAGGGCCAGTGCTGCCAGCTTCAGGTTGAAGGTGCGAGAGACAGCCAGGGATTTAATCACGATGATCCTCGATCGAAGCCAGAATGAAGCGGGTGATGCCGTAGAGCATCAACAGGCCAAGCAAAATGGTCGCCAGGTTGTACCAACGTTCTGGGTACAGGGCGAGTTGTGGGGTATTTGGGCTAACAACTGTTACTAGCGTCCGAATTTTCTTACTAGCTTCGATGCGGGCGTTGTCAACAGCGGCAACAGCAGTCTTGTAGCTTTCTTCAGCGATCCCGGCATCCAGCGTCAGTTGTTGGAAGCGCGAGGCCACTACGTTCAACTGTGTACCTTGTGGGGAGGAGACCAAAAGGCGTTTTTCTTTACTCAGCTGTTGAGTAATCGATTCAACCTTCTGACGCTGCTGCCTGACCTGAGGGGCATCATTGCGCAGTTTGAAGGTCATCTCGGTAAGGAGGGCCTGCTCCTTCGTGTATTGGCTCTCGAGGTCGGCAATGATAGTTGCCCGACTTTGGGCTGTGGTGCCGCCGTCAAGAACCTTGTTCTCGTTCTGGAACGTCAGCAGTTGAGTTTTGCGTTTGGCGTAGTTCAGCCGTGCGGTTTCCAGTTCGCCTTGGGCGAACTTCATTTGTTCGCGTGCAATCTTATGGCTGACTTCGTTGACGAAGTGTTCGCTGGCTTGCAGGATGGTGCGAAGCATCTTCTCGGAAAGCTCAGGCGTGAAGGCCTGGACTTCTACGCGCAGCAGGCCAGTCGTTTCGTCGTAGTGGGCTGAAACCATGCGCTGGTAGTACTTGAGCAGGTCTTCACGTTCGGCATTCTCATCCAGCCAGAAGAAAATGTCGCTGCGCTGGGCGGCATACTGCTCAATCCAGTGCACGCGCTCTTCCAGTAGCAACATCATGTCTGTCGACGTTATGTACTCACGAAGGTAAAGCGTTTCCTCTCGCGACGCCGGGTTGGTCCCGGTCAAAAGAGTCGCGAGACCTGGGACCTGCGCTGCCTGGTTATTGCCGTCTTGACGCACCACCACTTGGGAAGAGCTGACAAAGCGGTCAACGGCGAACGCACCGTAGTAGACGACCGCCAGGACCATTGGTAGGGCGACCATTGCGATTGCTAGGCCCCAGCCCTTGAATTTACCCGTGCTGCTCATAATGTGATGCATCCTTGAATGGAACAGTCTTGCAAAAAAATATTATTAGGCGCTATAAGCTTTGATGCCTTCGATCACGTCTTCGTAAATCTCTATTTCGCCATCTTTCACGAGCAAAACGATATCGCAGAGTTTGCTGATTTCTGACATCGAGTGTGACACGAGTACAACATTGGAGGTCTTTAGCTTCTCGCGAAAAATCTTCCTGCACTTACGTTTGAACTGAGCGTCACCCACCGACATCACTTCGTCGATTAAGTAGTAATCGAAGTCAAACGCCATGCTTAGACCAAAGGCAACGCGAGAGCGCATACCGGACGAGTATGTTTTAATCGGTTCGTCTATCCAGGTGCCAATTTCGGCGAACTCTTGGACAAAGCGAATCTTCTCGCGCATTGCTTCGCCTTCTGCGCCATAGACTCGGCAGACGAATTTGATGTTGTCCCTACCGGACATACTGCCTTGGAACCCACCCGTCAAACCAACCGGCCAGGAGATACTTCTGTCGGTGACAATCGTGCCCGAGTCAGGCACGTCGGCCCCACCCAGGAGCCGCATGAGTGTTGACTTGCCAGCGCCGTTACGGCCGATAAGGCCGATGTTCTTCCCAGGTGGAATAGCTAGCGACAGATTCCGAAAGACATATCGGCGCCCCTTGGGCGTCAGATATGACTTGGTGACGTTTCTCAATTCGAACACGGTAGCCGGGCCTTATCCATTCTTGGTGGAAATCAAATGCAGCCTGCGTGCCCTGTAGCTGCCCAGCGAAATGAACAACAGCACCAGGGTGAAGCCAGTCACGTAACCGATTGAGATGCCGTCGACCATTGCGTAATGCGGCAGTACCTCGCCGCGAATCAGTTCGGTCAAGTGAAGAAACGGGTTGAGCAGCAGGATCGGCATCAATGCGTGTGGCAGGTACGCCGCAGGGATGAGTACCCCTGATATGAAATAGAGGGGGAAGAAAACCATGCGTATGACCAGCTTCAGGCTAGGTAAGGCATGCGTGATCAGCGCCAATACCATGCCGAGACTGAACGCAAAAAGCAGGCCAAGCGTCAGTGTCATGAACCACATCAGTGGGTTGTTGATGGACATATCGAACCCCCACCAGGCAAAGCCGAACACGATAAGGGCGTAGACAAGCCCGCTGATGCAGGCTTCGACGATTACGCGTGCTATGTAGGTGTCGAGGGGTTTGATCTGTTTGTAGCCGAACAGGGATCGGTTCTCCCGTAGGCTGTCCATCAACCTGAGTGCCGTGTTGCGGTAGAGCAAAAACGGAGCCATGCCCACCAGCACGAAAACGGGATACTCGACCCCGGAGATCGTCCGGCCACGAATCATGGTGTACAGCAGTGAGAATATCAGTAGATGGCAAATTGGCTCGATCAGGATCCAGACCGCGCCCATGCGTCGATCCCCAATGCGGGCTCGTGCCTCGCGCAGGACTAGGGCAAAGATGACTGATTTCTGAATCTGCAGCGACGAACGAGGCTTCAAGATGGTTACCGCAAAGCAAAGCAGCGCGCCTAAGCACGCCGGAATTCATCTTCACGAAAGGCCCGATTCCCTTGGCGGGTAGGCTGGGGATTTCCCGGATACTTCCATGTTCTAAGGTGCGCGAGGGTAATTCGATGAGACGCAAGCGTCAAGAAAATTGAGCGAATTTGCAATCTTAAGCCTGCTCGATTCACTCGATCTGTGGTGATAGCGACACAGTCACCTCTCTGCACATCTCAATAGTTGGCTGCAAGATCCGTATGTCGGCAGGGGCTAGATGGTTAGGAGCTGTAGCCCAAGAGCTGCATAGTTATGAGTGATGTCAAAAAGATGTCACCTCGGGAGGTGCCAGCTTAAACGGTGGGTCCGTCTTGGCCCTTATAACGTCGATATCCACCGATTGCGCTGCCAATGCGATCTGCTCAATCGACTGTTATCTCAGCACAATTGCTACAAAATAGGACTCAATGCTGGCTAAAATTTATCCATTATGGCTATAGAATTCAGATGCTTACGGGCTCAGACCGTTCTTTGAGGCCTGTATGATTGGTTCGAAAGGCATCAATTGCGTCAGGTTTGAATAGGGCACGCGATGTCCCAGCTGTCTCTCCGCAGGCAGATCGGCATTTTTTGGGGGCGATTGAGTTCTGGAGGGGGGCTGACTAATAGAGTCAATGTCACGATGGTGGCCAAGCTTACAATTTATTCCGCCAGCCATTCCCCTAGCGAGCACAGTGCCTATAATGCCCGCCGAAATTGGCAGCAGCTGGCTGTTGTTCATGGACAGATTATGCATCAAGGAAATCATTCGCAATGCCGTACTACCGTAACCCCCGTGATGTGACGGCCCTCCCTGCCTGGCAGGCGCTTCAGCACCACCGTGAGGCCATGCAGAACTTCAGCATGCGCGAAGCCTTTGCCGCTGATGCCAAGCGCTTTGATCAATTCTCCCTGAGCAGCTGCGGCCTGTTCCTCGACTACTCGAAAAACCTGATCACCGAGCAAAGCCGCGACTTGCTGGTGAACCTGGCCAACGAAGTCGGCCTGCAGGATGCGATCAAGTCGATGTTCAGCGGCGAGATCATCAACGCCTCCGAAGGCCGTCCGGTGCTGCACACCGCCCTGCGCCGCCCGGTGGGCGACAAGCTCAGCGTCAACGGCGTCAACGTGATGCCGGAAGTGCACAAAGTGCTTAACCAGATCACCGAACTGGTCGGACGCATTCATAACGGTCTGTGGCGCGGTTACAGCGAAAAGCCGATCACCGACGTGGTCAACATCGGTATCGGCGGTTCGTTCCTCGGCCCTGAACTGGTCTCCGAAGCGCTGCTGCCCTACGCACAACGCGGCGTACGCTGCCATTACTTGGCTAACATCGACGGCAGTGAGTTCCACGAACTGTCGGCCAACCTGCGCGCCGAAACCACCCTGTTCATTGTCTCGTCGAAGTCGTTCAACACGTTAGAGACGTTGAAGAACGCCATGGCTGCGCGCACCTGGTACTTGGCCCATGGCGGGGCGGAATCCGAGTTGTACCGGCACTTCATTGCCGTCTCCAGCAACAAGGCTGCCGCCGTCGCCTTCGGTATCCGTGAAGAGAACATCTTCCCGATGTGGGACTGGGTCGGTGGGCGCTATTCGCTGTGGTCGGCCATCGGCCTGCCGATCGCCTTGGCCATCGGTACCGCCAACTTCAAGGAGCTGTTGTCTGGTGCCTACACCATGGACCAGCACTTCCAGACCGCGCCGTTCGATCAGAACATGCCGGTGCTGCTGGCCCTGCTGGGCGTGTGGTATGGCAACTTCTGGGGCGCACGCAGCCATGCGATCCTGCCGTATGACCACTACCTGCGAAACATCACCAAGCATTTGCAACAGCTGGACATGGAGTCCAATGGCAAGAGCGTCCTGCAGGATGGAACGCCGGTGAAGACCGAAACCGGCCCGGTGATCTGGGGCGGCGTTGGCTGCAACGGGCAACATGCTTATCACCAGCTCTTGCACCAGGGCACCCACCTTATCCCTGCTGACTTCATCGTACCGGTAGTGAGTTTCAACCCAGTGGTTGACCATCATCAATGGCTGTACGCCAACTGCCTTTCGCAGAGTCAGGCGTTGATGCTGGGCAAGACCCGCGATGAGGCAGAAAGCGAGCTGCGGGAAAAAGGCCTGAATGAAGCAGATATCGAGAAGCTGGCCCCGCATAAAGTGATTCCGGGTAACCGCCCAAGTAACACCTTGGTTGTCGAACGCATTAACCCGCGCCGTCTTGGTGCACTGGTTGCAATGTACGAGCATAAAGTCTTCGTGCAGAGCGTGATCTGGGGTGTGAATGCCTTCGATCAGTGGGGGGTCGAGCTGGGTAAGGAGCTGGGCAACGGCGTATACGGGCGTTTAGTCGGGAGTAACGATGAGGCTGCTGAAGATGGCTCAACGCAAGGTCTGATCAATTACTTCCGTGGTCGCCACCGCGGCTGATTGTTTTTGCCGAGAAGTCATAAGCGAATCGCTCGTGCCCATTGCTGAGAAGCAATGGGCACGAGCGATTTACGAATGCGGCCCCGCAAGTGCGCGCCCTATATCTACCCTAGTTAGGTGTCGAGTCTCGCTTTAAGGGGCGAACTACTTTGCTTGCGTTTTTGTAGGAATGTTCACAGTCAGAAGTCCGAATGTAAGTATTACCTTAAGGTAATTTTCGTGCAGGTTATAAAATATTTGGATTAAGGCTAGTCATCATGTGAAGTGTGGGGCCATGGCGCTTTATATGGGTATACGAAGCTCCGCTATTTGCTGTCCCATTTAGTAACGATTCATCGAGCCGCCTGTCTAGTTAGAACAATGGAATACCGCTAGGGTTGATTGCGCAGCCAAAGGAAAGCTGCTGCTAGATAAGACCAACCCAAGGAGTGATCCCTAATGCGCAATACCGTTCTGTCCTACCTGCTTCTGCCCCTGTTCGCCAGCCTGTCCTTCTCGGTCAGCGCCGCCCCCGCCAGCACTACCGCCGTGCAGGAACCAGTGCCAATCGTCACCCACATGGAAGCTCAGACCACCCGCCTAGACCTGAACAAGGCCGATGCCCCAACCCTGCAAAAAGAACTGAACGGCATCGGCAAGGCCAAGGCTGAAGCGATCGTCGCCTACCGGGAAGCCAACGGCCCATTCGCGTCGGTGGATGAGCTGCTGGAGATCAAGGGAATCGGCAATGCGTTGCTGGAGCGTAATCGGGACAAGGTAATGGTGGAGTAATCAGCAGTCGGGCTGGGCAGGCGATGCTTGGCTCAGCCCATTTATGGACGTATGCATCACTTGACCATGGAGAGGTATAGGTAAAGCCAGCTGGAACTCGAGCGGAGAGGGTGTTGGATTCTTCGCGGGCAAGCCCGCTCCCACAAGTCCAGCTGCCACAGGTTGAGAGGGGGCGGACTAAGGCCTTTGCAGTTGGCATGACAGCGACGTCGAATGGACGTTGCTGTCTTCTACAGGGAATGGGGCAGGGGGTTTAACGGTCCTGTGCGTCCTTCGCATCAGCCTCAGCATTGCGCTCATGCACCTTGCGCAGTTGCTCATCCGTCAACGGCAGTTTCTTCGCCGTATCTCGCAGCATCATCAAGCCGCCGACAATCGAGCCGAGGGCTATGATGAGTATCAGCCAGGCATACCAGGGCATTGTCGTTCTCCTTTGATCATCATGGGGCGGCGCTTGTATGAAATTTGAGCAATTGCCGGTTCCTTTGGTTCAATTATAGAAGTCAGGCATTGCAGGGCCAATTCCATGACCCGCGGCCCCCAAAGCCTGCGCCACTTCGTTTACAATGCGCGCCGTTTTCGACTTGCCAAGAGACCCTGACCATGTCCGCCTGCCAGACGCCCCTGATCGTCGCCCTCGACTTCCCTACCCGTGAGGCCGCTCTGAAGCTGGCTGACCAGCTTGACCCTGCGCTGTGCCGGGTAAAGGTTGGCAAGGAGCTGTTCACCAGCAGTGCCTCGGGCATCGTCGAAACCTTGTGTGCCAAGGGCTTCGAAGTATTCCTCGACCTCAAGTTCCACGATATCCCCAACACCACGGCCATGGCCGTCAAGGCTGCCGCCGAGATGGGCGTGTGGATGGTCAATGTGCATTGCTCCGGTGGCCTGCGCATGATGTCGGCCTGCCGTGAAGTGCTGGCCAAGCGCAGCGGCCCGCAGCCGTTGCTGATTGGCGTGACCGTGCTGACCAGCATGGAACGTGAAGACTTGGCGGGTATCGGCCTGGATGTTGACCCGCAAGAACAAGTGCTGCGCCTGGCTGCCTTGGCCGAGAAGGCGGGCATGGATGGGCTGGTGTGCTCGGCGCTGGAGGCAACGGCACTGAAGGCTGCGCACCCTTCGCTGCAACTGGTGACCCCGGGTATTCGCCCGGCAGGTAGCGCTCAGGATGACCAACGCCGCATTTTGACCCCGCGTCAGGCACTGGATGCTGGCTCGGATTACTTGGTGATCGGGCGGCCGATCAGCCAGGCGGCGGACCCGGCACAGGCTTTGGCTGCGGTTGTAGCTGAAATTCGCGGGTAAGGGGTAAGGGGCAGGGTTGCGTTTGCGTTTGCGTCGGTAGGGGTTCGCCACAGCAGTTTTGGTGCCTGTGAGATCGAGCGCCGCCCGCGCGGCGCATCGCGAGCAACGCTCGCTCCTACGTTTGTTTCGGGCCAGTTATTCCTGGGGCAAAC
This sequence comes from Pseudomonas sp. SWRI50, assembly GCF_014269095.1. Lineage (NCBI taxonomy): Bacteria > Pseudomonadati > Pseudomonadota > Gammaproteobacteria > Pseudomonadales > Pseudomonadaceae > Pseudomonas > Pseudomonas sp. SWRI50. Next base: position 26,610 of record NZ_JABWRW010000008.1, read on the forward strand.
GCGCGCGAACGCCTTGTTTATTCGACGCGATATCGCGCCATGCGCCAAGGCGGTCGCGCGCGCCTGCTACAGGCGTTATTCGCCAAAAACAAACGTAGCGATGCGCCGCGCGGGCGGCGCTCGATTTACGCCCCGATACAACAATCGAGACAGGCACTGAAATCCAGGGCCTACGCTGTCAGACCTTCAACACCAACTTGCCAAAATTCTCGCCGCTGAACAGCTTGAGCAGCGTCTCTGGGAAGGTCTCCAACCCTTCCACCACATCTTCCTTGCTCTTCACTTTGCCAGCGGCCAGCCAGCCGGCGATTTCCTGCGCGGCTTTGCCGTAATCCTTGGCATGGTCAAACACCACAAAGCCTTCCATGCGAGCGCGGTTCACCAGCAGCGACAGGTAGTTGGCCGGGCCTTTGACGGCTTCTTTGTTGTTGTACTGGCTGATGGCGCCGCAGATGACGATGCGGGCCTTGAGGTTGATGCGGGTGAGCACGGCATCGAGGATCTCGCCGCCAACGTTGTCAAAGTACACGTCTACCCCTTTCGGGCATTCGCGCTTGAGGCCGGCCAGTACGTCTTCGGCCTTGTAGTCGATGACGCCGTCGAAGCCGAGTTCGTCCTTGAGGTATTGGCATTTTTCGGCGCCGCCGGCGATGCCGACCACATGGCAGCCTTTGAGCTTGGCGATCTGCCCGACGATGCTGCCGACTGCGCCGGCGGCGCCGGAGATGACCACGGTGTCACCGGCTTTGGGTTGGCCGACTTCGAGCAGGGCGAAGTAGGCGGTCATGCCGGTCATGCCCAGGGCCGAGAGGTAGCGGGGCAGGGGGGCGAGGCTGGGGTCGATCTTGTGCAGGCCTTGGGGCTCGCCGGTGAAGTAGTCCTGCACGCCGAGCGGGCCGCTGACGTGGTCGCCGGGTTTGTAGTCGGGGTGGTTGGAGGCCACCACTTCGCCGACGCCGAGGGCGCGCATCACTTGGCCGAGGGCCACTGGGGGGATATAGGACTTGCCTTCGTTCATCCAGCCGCGCATGGCGGGGTCGAGGGACAGGTACAGGTTGCGCACCAGAATCTGGCCTTCGCCGGGCTGTTCGGCGGGTACTGCCTCGAAGCTGAAGTCTTCACGGCGCACGGCGCCGACCGGGCGTTTGGCGAGCAGGAAGCGGCGGTTGGTCTGGGTCATGGCGGGTCCTTGTGGGCAGTTGATCGGTGTAAGGGCAATTTACCTTGCTGATGCAGGTTGTAGCGCAAAATCACTGGTAGGCATGGTAGCTCAACCGTGGGTGTGATGATGCTGCACGGGGGGGAAGGGGGTGACTATGCTCTGGGGCAGCGGGTGGGTGATGGTTGGTGGGTGTTTGGCGCGGCATTGGGTAATGGCCGGCAGGTGTTCGGCGGAAGATGTTTGGTGGCCGGGAGATCGAGCGCCGCCCCCCTCCAGCCCCGCACCTAGCGGCCCTGATGCAATCCCCCAAAAAACAACCAGGAGCAAACGATGAGCATGACCTTTTCCGGCCAGGTAGCCCTGGTCACCGGTGGCGCCGCAGGTATCGGCCGGGCAACGGCGCTGGCCTTCGCCCGTGAAGGCTTGAAGGTGGTGGTGGCCGACCTCGACCCAGTCGGCGGTGAGGCCACGGTGGCGTTGATTCACGAGGCGGGCGGTGATGCGATGTTCATCGCCTGCGATGTCACCCGGGAAGCGGATGTGCGCCAGCTGCATGAGCAGCTCATCGCCGCCTATGGCCGCTTGGACTATGCCTACAACAATGCCGGTATCGAGATCGAGCAGGGCCGTTTGGCCGAGGGCAGCGAGGCGCAGTTCGACGCCATCATGGGCGTCAACGTCAAAGGGGTGTGGCTGTGCATGAAGTATCAGTTGCCATTGCTGCTGGCCCAGGGCGGTGGGGCGATCGTCAATACTGCGTCGGTGGCGGGGCTGGGGGCGGCGCCGAAAATGAGCATTTACAGTGCCTCCAAGCACGCGGTCATCGGCCTGACCAAGTCGGCGGCCATCGAGTATGCGAAGAAGGGCATCCGGGTTAACGCGGTGTGCCCGGCGGTGATCGATACCGACATGTTCCGCCGTGCCTATGAAGCGGACCCGCGCAAGGCGGAATTCGCGGCGGCGATGCACCCGGTGGGGCGCATCGGCAAGGTGGAGGAGATTGCCAGCGCGGTGCTGTACCTGTGCAGCGATGGGGCAGCCTTCACCACGGGGCACAGCCTGACAGTGGATGGCGGGGCTACGGCGATCTGACAAGTCCGGGGCATGTGACCTTTTTTGTAGGAGCGGCCTTGCGTCGCGAAAGGGCCGCAAGGCCGCTCCTACAAGGGTCAGTTGCGTACTTGTAGCTGCGGGCTTTGCGCTGCAGCAGTCCGCGCAGACAAGCACAACGCCAACCCAACCAGCACGCACCCCAGCAGCACCCCACCAAACACCAGCAAGGCCATCCGTGACCCCAAGCGGTCGCTCAGCAACCCGGTAAAGATCACCGGCAAGCTGAAGCCCAGGTACGCCAGTAGGAAGAACCCGGCACTGGCCCGGGTTTTTTCTGTGCCGGCCAGTTGGTTCACCGCCGCCAACCCGCCCAGGTATATAAACCCGTAACACGCACTGCTGGCCGCCACCGCGCCCAGCAACACGGCCCCCAGTCGCCCAGCATCGGCCCCCCAAGCCAGCACCGCGTAACTGCACGGCAGAATCAGCAGCCCCAGCAGCGTGGCTTTGAGGCTCGACAGGCGACGTGCCATCGGCTGAAACAACAAGCCGCAGCTGATCACGCAGAAGGTCGAAAACCCCGACCAGGCACTCAAGCCATGCTGGCGCAAAATCCCCGGCAGCAGGGCGATGACCAAGCCAACGCAGGCCCAGGCCAGCAAGATGGCCAGGCCATAGGCAACGCTGCCGCGGGGGTAGCACGGCAGCCGCAGCATGGCGCTGCGCTGTGTCGGGCGCGGGTCGGGCAGGCGCCAGACCAGCACCAGGGCAACGGCGGCGAGGAGCAGCTGCAGGTGGAAGCTGCCTGGGGTCAGGCTCGGGCCGCGCAGCAAGAACAGGCTGGTAAGCGCGGCGCCCAGGCCAAAGCCCAGCGAGGTGCTGGCGGTGACCCAGTTGGCGGCACGGGGGCTGCCGTCACTGCCCATCAGCTCGCCCATGTAGGCGGTTGCCGTGGCCGAGGCAAGGCCGGTGCCCAGGCCCAGGAACAGCCGCGCCAGGCCAAGGGTTTGCAGGCTGGGGGCGAGTAGCATGAGCACGGTGGCGATCATCGACAGGATCAGCGCGGCGATGATCATAGGGCGGCGGCCAACCCGGTCGGCCAGCCCGCCGAGGGCCAGTAGTACCGGGAGTACGCCCAGCACGTAGCCGGAGAAGGCCACGGCGGTGGCGGCGGCCCCCTGGCCGGAGAGGTCGGCGTAGGTGATGTAGAGCGGGGCCTGGAGGTTGACGGCGAGGGTGATCAGGCATAGGGCGAAGGCCAGTCTGGCGGGGGCGCGGGGCATGGGTAAGATCCTGGTTTTTTTCAAAGGGCAGTGCCACAGGTACAGCGCAGTTCAATGGGCTGTGAAAAATCCGGGTAGGAGCAGCCTTGTGCTGCGAAGAGGCCAGTGAAAGCAGCCAAGACTTCCGGTGTTTTCACCGGCCTCTTCGCGGGGCAAGCCCGCTCCCACAGGTACAGCGTGCTCCTACCCGAATCGCGTGCGATGTGAGGGCCGCGCCGGTGAGGCAACAATGATTCCAAGCAGCCCCCGCAACCAGACACACCGCCATCCCATTTATGCTTAACTGTTCGCTCAAAACCTGCGAACACTTGCCATGCACTTCCCTCTAGACCGCACCAGCCCCACGCCCTTGGTGCAGCAGCTCACCAACCACCTGCAAACCTGGATCGGCCACCAACGCCTGCGCCCCGGCGCCCGTCTGCCGTCGATCCGTGCGTTGGCGCGCAGCCAGGCGGTCAGCGCGTCTTGTGTGATCGAGGCCTATGATCGCCTGGTCGCCAGCGGCTGGCTGGAGGCGCGGCATGGCACCGGCTTTTTCGTCGCTGAGCGTAAACCGGTGGGCGAGGCGGACGATGGCTTGCCTTGGGGCGAGGCTGGCGATGGCCACTGGCGGCAGTTTCGCGAGGGCCATGACGAGCTGCTCAAGCTCGGCTGTGGCTGGTTGCCCAACAGCTGGCGTGCGGCCACCGAGCTGGCCCAGGCGGTGCGCAAGGTCAGCCGCGGCAACCCGCAGGACCTGTTCGACTACTGCCCACCGCTGGGCCTGGCCAGCCTGCGTCAGCAACTGCACAAGCGCCTGGCGCGCCAGGGCATCGCCGCCGGCCCCGAACGCATCCTCACCACCCAAGGCGCCAGCCATGGCCTCGACCTGCTGGTGCGCACCTTGCTGCACCCTGGCGATACGGTGCTGGTGGAAAACCCCGGTTACTACAACCTCTACAACCTGCTGCGCCAACACCAGGTGCGCATGTTGCCCGTGCCCCGCCTGGCCGAAGGCCCAGACCTGGCGGCGCTGGAGCGCTTGCTGGCCGAACACCGCCCGCGTTGCCTGTTCATCAACAGCCTGTACCACAACCCGACCGGCACCAGCCTGACCCCCAAGGTTGCCTACCGCCTGCTGGAGCTGGCCCGCGAGCACGACCTGCGCATCATCGAAGACGATATCTACGCCGACTTCCAGGAAGGCCCGGCCACGCGCCTGGCCACGCTGGACAGCGAACAGCGGGTCATCTACATGGCCAGCTTCTCCAAAACCCTCAGCAGCTCGCTGCGGGTCGGCTACCTGGTCGCCGACCCGGCCCTGCTGGCGCGGCTGGCCGAGCTGAAGATGGTCAGTGGCATCGGCACGTCGCGCTTCGCCGAGCAGGTGGTGGGGCAGATGCTTGCCAACGGCAGCTACCGCAAAAGCGTGCAACGCCTGCGGGTGCGCCTGGGCCAGCACATGGCCAAGTTGCTCGGGCAGCTGGAGCAGGCGGGGTGGGAGGTGTTCTGTGAGCCTTACGGCGGTATGTTCGTGTGGGCGCGGGTACCCGGGCGTGACGTTGCCAGCCTGGAGCGGCTGGCCCTGGAGCATGCGGTGCTGCTCACCCCTGGCAGCGCCTTCGATTACCAGGGTGCGAGCAGCGATTGGCTGCGCATCAATGTCGCTTACGGGCAGGATTCCCGCGCCCAGGCCTTCTTCAAACACGCAGGGCGACCTCCAGCACCCTGAAAGCGACACGCTCATAGCTATTTGACACTATTCTGGCGTCAGGCCCTTGTGAGTGCACGGGTATCGTTGCCACGCTTGGCCTTCGGCAAAACCTGACAAGGTGAAGGGGAATCGGCGATGGGCGCGACCAAGCACGGTGTTCTGGCCAACCTGGGCATGGCCCGCAAGCTCGGCCTGGGCTTTACCCTGGTGCTGTTGTTGACGCTGGCGGTGGCGGCCATCGGCATCGCCGCGTTGCACAGCGTGGGCCAACGCTTCGACGGCTTGCGCCAGCTGGCCCAGGTCAATACCGACCTGCTCAGGTTGCGCCAGCACGAACAAACCTTTGCCATGAGTTCTGACATCAAGCAGGCCGAGGCCTTGCGCACGGGCCTGCAGGGCATGGCCGAACGTGCCCGTGGCTTGCCGGCGCTGGCGGCGGCCGAGGCTGAGCTAAGCGCCTATGGCCAGGCGTTCGAGGCCTTTGTCGAAGCGGTGCAGGCCAAGGAACTGGCGCTGGACATGGCCAGTTGGTCGGTGTCCAGCGTGGCCAACAACCTGGATGTGCTGCAGGCCGGGCTGGCCGACGACGGCACCTACACCCTCAAACAATCCCAGGGCCAGCAGGGCGGCGAGTTTCTGGAGCAGGCCGCGCAGGTGGCGCAGGTGTCGCGGCTGATGCTGCAAGCAATGGACGAAGCCCGCGTGCGCCTGGACAAGAGCCGCAAGGGTGAAGAAGGCACGGGCCAGACGCGCATCGCCCAGACCCTCGAAGCCGCAAGCCTGGTCGAACAGCTCAAGGCCGCCGTCAGTGATGCCGGGTACCAGAGTGTGCTGGGCGAAGTGGCTGGGCACATCGGCAGTTTCTCCGACAAACTCAACGAATACACCGACCTGCTGGCCAAGGAGCAGGGCCTGAAGGCGCAGCTGCAGGCGCGGGCCGAGCAGGTCACCGGCCGGGTCGACCAGGCCTACCTGGCGCAGGAGCAGGCCCTGCAAGGTGAGTTGTCGCGCAATGCCCTGGCCATTGCCCTGGCCACGGGGCTGGCGCTGTTGGTAGGTGTGCTGGCGGCCTGGCTGATCACCCGTGCGGTGGTCGGCCCGCTCAAGCGCGTCATCGCCCGTGCCCAGCGCATTGCCGCGGGCGAGTTGAGCCTGGAAGCAGAAGCGCCGCGCCGCGACGAGGTGGGGCAGTTGATGCAGGCCATGCAGCAGATGGCGGCCGGGCTGTCGGGCATTGTCAGCGGGCTGCAGCAGGGTATCGAGCAACTGGCCGGCAGTGCGCAGGCGCTGTCGGCGGTGACCGAGCAGACCAACCGCGAGGTGGGCAGCCAGAAGGAGGAGACCGAACAGGTGGCCACCGCCATGCAGCAGATGACGGCCACCGTGCACGATGTGGCGCGCAATGCCGAGGAAGCGGCGCAGGCGGCCCAGTCTGCCGATGACAAGGTCGAGTCTGGGCAAGTGGTGGTGCGTCAGAGCATGCAGCGTATCGAGCAGTTGGCGTCGGCTGCCGAGACGGCCAGTGCCAGCATCGACAGCCTCAGTGCCGAGATCCACACCATCGGCGATGTACTGGAAGTGATCAAGAGCGTCGCCGAGCAGACCAACCTGCTGGCGCTCAATGCCGCGATCGAAGCGGCGCGTGCGGGCGAGCAGGGGCGTGGTTTTGCGGTGGTGGCCGATGAGGTGCGGGCCTTGGCTCGGCGTACCCGGCAATCGACCGAGCAGATCGAGACCCTGGTGGGGAGCTTGCGCGGCAACGCCCAGCAGTCGGTGGCGCAGATCCGCGGCAGTACCGAGCTGGTGCGTTTGGCGGTGGCGGATGTGTTGCAGACTGAAAGTGCGCTGGGCAGCATTGCCTCGGCGGTTTCAATGATCCAGCAGATGAACCAGCAGATTGCCGCCGCGGCCGAGCAGCAGAGCTCGGTGGCCGAAGAGATCAGCCGCAGCGTTACGCAGATCCGCGGCAGCGCCGATCAGGCGGCGTTGGCGATGCAGGACAATGCCAGGTCGAGTGTCGAGCTGGCGCAGTTGGGCACGGACTTGAAGGGGATGGTGGGGCATTTCAGGCTTTGAGCTTTGTGTAGCCTGCACCGGCCTCTTCGCGGGGCAAGCCCGCTCCCACAGGTACTCCACAGCTCTTAGGCTTGGTGATATCCCTGTGGGAGCGGGCTTGCCCCGCGAAGAGGCCGGTGCAGGCTACAACACCTTAGATCTTGCGCGGATTGAGGATCATCAGGGTCAAAACCCCCGCCACAATCCCCCAGAACGCCGACCCGATCGAGAACAGCGTCAACCCCGACGCCGTCACCATAAAGGTAATCAACGCCGCCTCACGCTCGCGCGCCTCACCCATGGCCACGGTCAGCCCGTTCATGATCGAGCCAAACAACGCCAAGGCCGCAATCGACAGCACCAGCTCTTTCGGCAACGCCGCAAACAGCGCCGCCAACGTTGCCCCGAACACCCCGGCAATGCCATAGAAAATCCCGCACCACACCGCCGCGGTGTAGCGCTTGCTCGGGTCTTCATGGGCATGTGGCCCGGTGCAGATCGCTGCGCTGATTGCCGCCAGGTTCACCCCGTGCGAGCCAAACGGTGCCAGCAGCAACGAGGCAAACCCGGTCGCCGAAATCAACGGTGAAGCCGGCACCTGGTAACCATCGGCCCGCAGTACGGCCACGCCGGGCATGTTCTGCGAGGTCATCGCCACCACGAACAGCGGAATCCCAATGCTGATGGTCGCCCCTAGCGAGAAGCTCGGCGTGGTCCACACCGGCGTGGCCACTTCCAGGCGGAAGCCGCTGAAGTCCAGCAGGCCAAGGGCGCCAGACAGCGCCGTACCGACCAGCAACGCAGCCAGCACGCAATAGCGCGGCGACAGGCGCTTGACCAGCAGGTAGCTGAAGAACATGCCCAGCACGAGCACGGTGCGGTGCTGCGCGGCGACAAAGATCTCGCTGCCGATCTTGAACAAGATACCCGCCAGCAGCGCCGAGGCCAGTGAGGCCGGAATACGTTTGACCAGGCGCTCGAAGCTGCCGGTCAGGCCGCAGATCAGTACCAGCACGGCGCAGGTGATGTACGCCCCGATGGCCTCGCCATAGCTGACGCCGCCCAGGCTGGTAATCAGCAGCGCAGCGCCTGGGGTCGACCAGGCCACGGTGATCGGCGTGCGGTAGCGCAGCGACAGGCCAATGCTGCACACCGCCATGCCGATCGACAACGCCCAGATCCAGGACGAAATCTGCGCAGTGGTCAGCCCGGCCGCCTGGCCGGCCTGAAACATCAGCACCAGTGAGCTGGTATAGCCGGTGAGCATGGCAATGAAGCCGGCGACCACCGCCGACGGGGAGCTGTCTGCCAGGGGCCGCAGGCGTGCGGAAGTGGCATCGGTCATGAACAAAATCCTTGTAAAGGTGTAAGCAGTTTTTTCAGACTAACGCGAGCAAGGTTGATCCTTGCCATACAGCGGCCATTGCTTTTAGCCGTACAGTCGCCAACTATTGGGCACGAATGCGCAACTGCATGGGAGGGGAGGGGTGATGTACAAGGTCTATGGCGATTACCAGTCGGGCAACTGTTACAAGGTCAAGCTGATGCTGAGCCTGCTGGGCCGGCCGTATGAGTGGCACCCGGTGGATATTCTAAAAGGCGAAACCGAGACGCCTGAATTTCTGGCGATGAACCCCAATGGCAAGGTGCCGGTGCTGGAGCTGGAAGACGGCACGTACCTGTGGGAATCCAATGCCATCCTCAACTTCCTCGCCGACGGCAGCGAGTTCTTGCCTACTGAGCCGCGGTTGCGCACGCAGGTCTTGCAGTGGCAGTTTTTCGAGCAGTACAGCCATGAGCCGTACATTGCCGTGGCGCGGTTCATCCAGTTTTACCTGGGGCTGCCGGATGATCGGCTGGAGGAGTACCGCAAGCTGCACAAGGGCGGGTACAAGGCGCTGAAGGTAATGGAGCGGCAGTTGCAGATGACGCCGTACCTGGTGGGGCAGCAGTATTCGATTGCCGACGTGGCGTTGTATGCCTACACCCATGTGGCGCAGCAGGGTGGGTTCGACCTGACGGATTACCCGGCGGTCAGGGCCTGGCTGGAGCGCGTGGCCAGCCATCCGCGGCATGTGCCGATGGTGGGCTGAGCCTGTACCGGCCTCTTCGCGGTCCGACTTGTCCCGCGAAGAGGCCGGTAGCCCCCACGCGTTTCTGTCAAACGGACGCGAAGCGCTTGTCCAGGTAGGCAATGATGGCCTTGGACTCATACATCCAGCTCACCTTGCCTTCTTCCTCGATGCGCAGGCACGGCACTTTCACGCGGCCACCGCCTTCCAGCAGCGCCTGGCGATGCTGCGGGTCGTTCTTGGCGTCACGCAGCGCCACTGGCACGTTCAAGCGGTGCAGGGTGCGGCGGGTCTTGACGCAGAACGGGCAGGCATGGAACTGGTACAGCGCAAGGCCACTGGCCGCTTGCTCGACACGCGCCTGGGCGGCGGCATCGCGCTTGCGCTTGGCCGGGCGGCTGATCCAGTCGCCGAACACGATGAGCTGGCCGAGGCCAACCCGCAGGGCTTTGACGATCATGGGCAACTCCTGAAAAGAAAAAGCCGACCCAGCAGGGTCGGCTCAGGGTAACCAGCCAATCACTTGATCAGGCTGAGGAACTCACTGCGGGTGGCGGCGTTGGCGCGGAATTCGCCCAGCATCACCGAGGTGATCATGCTCGAATTCTGCTTCTCGACACCGCGCATCATCATGCACATGTGCTTGGCTTCGATGACCACGGCCACGCCGGCAGCGCCCGTTACCTGCTCGACCGCTTCAGCGATCTGGCGGCTGAGGTTTTCCTGAATCTGCAGGCGGCGTGCGTACATGTCGACGATGCGTGCCACCTTCGACAGGCCCAGCACCTTGCCCTTGGGCAGGTAGGCTACGTGCGCCTTGCCGATGAAGGGCAGCATGTGGTGCTCGCACATCGAGTACAGCTCGATGTCCCGGACCAGTACCATCTCGCTGTTGTCGGAGGTGAACAGCGCGCCGTTGGTGACTTCTTCCAGCGTCTGCTCATAACCGCGGCAAAGGTACTTCATGGCCTTTGCAGCCCGCTTGGGCGTGTCGAGCAGGCCCTCACGGGAGACGTCCTCGCCGATCTGGCTGAGAATCTCGGTGTAGTTCTGTTCCAGGGACATGTATCTACCTGTGGGAAAAATCGCAAAAACGAAGGGTACGGCGGCAAGGGCGGCGCTGCAAGCGCGGCGTTACTCGTCGCGTCCTTCGAGCATGGTTCGTTTAAGCATCACATACACCGCGCCGGTGCCGCCATGGCGCGGGTTGCACGAGGCAAAACCGAGCACTTGCGGGTGCTGGCGCAGCCAGGTGTTGACGTGACTCTTGATCATCGGGCGCTTGCCGTCGAGGCGCGCCGCCTTGCCGTGGGTGACGCGGACGCAGCGTACTTCCAGCTTGGTGGCCTCGGCGATGAAGTCCCAGAGTGTTTCACGGGCTTTCTCGACGGTCATGCCGTGCAGGTCGAGGCTGCCCTCGAAGGCAATCTGGCCGAGCTTGAGTTTGCGCAGCTGGGTTTCCTGCACGCCGTCACGGCGCCACATCAGCTCGTCTTCGGCGCCAACGTCGATGACGAACTGGTCGGACATGCCGTCGATCACCAGCGCCTTGTCGCTGCGCACGGTAGCCGCCTGCCGCAGGCCGGCCAGCTGCTTGCGGTCGGCCTTGGGTTTGCCGACCTCGGCACGGTCGTGCTTGATCGGCTTGACGCCGCGCACTTCGGCATGGAACAGGGAAAAGTCGTCGTCTTGCATGATGCCTCCACGTGGGCGGCGTAGTTTACGCGACTGTGGGGCTGTGTGCAGCCTGTGCGGGACTCTTCGCGGGGCAAGCCCGCTCCCACAAGGTTCAGTGTCGGCGCCAAACCTGTGGGAGCGGGCTTGCCCCGCGAAGAGGCCCGCACAGGCGATACAAAAGACTCAGTCGTGTTTTTTCATCAAGTGCGGCGACAGGTTCAATTCCCGCCCGCGACGCAGGCGAATACGGCTGCGCCGCCAGAAGCGCACGCCCAGCCACAGCAACAGCAAGCCAGCCCCGGTGAGGATGCTGGCCAGCGGTTTGTTGGCATTGAGTTCTTGCAGGGCCGGGTAATTGCCCAGCAGGCCGGCGATGCCGGCCATGGCCAGCAGCACACCCAGCGTTGCCAGCAAGGCGGACAGGCCGGCAGCCAGGCGTGCGCCCCAATTGCGCGGTTCGCGCGTGCGCAGGCGTTTGGCGTCGAAACTGCCTTTGAGCTTCATTCCGATTTCCTCTGTGGATATCCGGAATTCGACCTGCGCTCGCCCTTTGGGTTCCGCCCGGCTGCCGGGCGGTCGTTACCCGCCCTGGATCAGATCAGGCTGGCGGTAGGGGCGACACAGGCGAAGTTGTCGGCCATCACGGCCATTTCACACTGGTGAATCTGTGCGGCCGGGATGACCCCGTCCTTGAACGCCAGGTCGCGGGTCGCCGAGGCGTCTTCCACCAGGGTGCACCGATAACCATAGTCCTTGGCGCGGCGCACGGTGGTGCTGACGCTGGAGTGGCTCATGAAACCGCAGACGATCAGGTCCAGGTGGCCCAGCGCCTGCAGGGTGTCGTGCAGCTTGGTGTTCTTGAACGCGTTAGGCATGCGCTTTTCGATGACAGTTTCGCCTTCGAGTGGCTCCAGCCCAGGGATGAACTGGCCACCGCTGCCTTGTGGGTCGAAACGGCCACCGACAGTGCCCAGGTGACGGACGTGGATGATCGGACGGCCGCTCTTGCGCGCGGCATCGAGCAACCGGGCGATGTTGGCCACGGCCTCGTCCATGCCCGACAGTGCCAGGGGACCACTGAGGTACTCCTTTTGCGCATCGATGATGATCAGGCTGGCGTGGCTCAGCTTGGCCGGCGGGTAGTCGCGGCCAGTGAGGCGGAACATCGTGGTTGGAACGGACATCAAGGGCTCCTTGGAAGGGCTTTTGTATACCTATTGTCCCTTGCCTTGGCGTCAATGGGAATGGTTGACATCGCAAACAGCGTGGTTACTGGCCTGTGGCTACCCTTTGGGGAACGCCAAGGAACAAATGTGCGGGTTGGGCTGTTAGACTTTTGTACGGTCTGAATTAGGAGTACCCCCGTGATCACATCCCGTCTGCGCACGCTGCGCGACTACATTCGCTGGGCGGTCAGCCGCTTCCACGAGCGCGAGCTGTTCTTCGGCCACGGTGCCGACAACGCCTGGGACGAAGCCCGCCTGCTGGTGCTGGGCGCCGTGCACCTGCCATGGGAGGTGGCCGACAGCTACCTGGACTGCATGCTCGAGGACGACGAACGCGTGCGCCTGCAGCACCTGCTCAAGCGGCGCATCGAAGAGCGCGTGCCCACCGCCTACCTGCTGGGCGAGGCGTGGTTCTGCGGCATGTCGTTCATTGTCGACGAGCGCGTGCTGGTGCCCCGTTCGCCGATTGGCGAGCTGATCGAAAAACGTTTCGAGCCGTGGCTGGCGTCAGAGCCTGCGCGCATTCTGGACCTGTGCACCGGGTCTGGTTGCATCGGCATCGTCGCGGCCGAAGTGTTCCCCGAGGCCGAAGTGGTGCTGGGCGACCTGTCGTTCGATGCCCTTGAAGTGGCGAACCAGAACATCGAGCGTCACGGCCTGGACATGCGCGTCTACACCGTGCAGGGCGATGGTTTCGATGGCCTGCCAGGGCAGCGCTTTGACCTGATCCTGTCCAACCCGCCGTATGTCGATGCCGAAGATTTTGGCGACATGCCGGCCGAGTATCACCACGAGCCTGAGCTGGGCCTGGCCTGCGGTAACGATGGCCTGGACCTGGTGCGGCGGATGCTGGCCGAGGCGGCTGACCACCTGACCGACAAAGGGTTGCTGATTGTCGAAGTGGGCAACAGCCAGGTGCATGTCGAGTCGCTGTACCCCGAGGTGGATTTCGCCTGGCTGGAGTTCGAGCGGGGCGGGCATGGGGTGTTCATGCTGACGGCTGAGCAGTGCCGGCAGCATCAAGAGCTGTTCAAAGCCCGGGTTTGAGTGGGGGCTGCTTTGCAGCCCATCGCGGGTAAACCCGCTCCCACAGGTACAGCGCCGTTCTCAAGGCCAGTGCTGCACCTGTGGGAGCAGGTTTACCCGCGAAGCAGGCGCCACGGTCTCAGCGGGTAGCAATCCAGATCAACAACCCGGCCTGAAACATCGCAAATGCCACCAGGCAGGTGATGGTAAAGCGCAACCCGCCATCTTCACGCCGGTATTTGGCCACCCGCTCATCCCGTTCGCGCAGTTGGCCTTCCATTTCCTGCAACTGTTGATCGGCCTGCTGCAGCAAGTTGGCCGCATCGAGAATCTCCACCCGCTGCAGCCGCTCGCTGCTCCAGGCGCCCTTGAGCTGGCCCACTGTGGCTTCAACGGTACGGCCCTTGAGGTGCTGAGGGTCTTCGTACTCCACTTCGATACCCACCCCGCGCAAGAACTGGTCCCGGCGCAGGCGTGAATCCTCGCTCAGGGCATCCTTGCTCGGCAGTGCCATGCCTTCGACCCGGTAATGCGACCACCTGCGCTGCAACCATTGCACGGCCTGGGCCAGCATGAAGCGGCCGATACCGCGGTTTAGGGGCTCCAGCTGCAGGCCCTGGTCGCTGCCAATGCGCACCAGGCGTTCGGCGTGGTCTACGCGGATATCCAGGTGGTTCTGTTCTTTGCGCACCTTTTGCCCCGGCAGCTGGATTTCCATGCGCAGCAGGCTGTGGGCTTTGTCGTGGCGCTCGGCGTAGCCGAACTGCACAAAACGCAGGGGGCGGGCGCCGGTGGCGCGGTCGGTGGGCAAGGGGGCCAGGCGCAACAGCTGGAAGTGTTCGGCGGCAAGGTCGGCCCAAGGCAGCGCGGCGCCGTCCTGGGGTTGTGGCTCGTCGGCCGGCTCTTGGGCGGCGGGGGCAATAGTCATGGGGGCTGTCCTTAGGTTCGGGCATGCGACAAATGGGGCTGCTGCGCAGCCCATCGCTGGCAAGCCAGCTCCCACCAAGGGCGCGCTGCTCTCAAGGGCACTGCTGCACCTGTGGGAGCCGGCTTGCCGGCGATGGGCCGCCAACGCGGCCCCGGATTCGCCGCCAATACCGCCTTATCGGCAGCCCCGGCCAAGACCTGAGGGTCAGGCCGATGGCAAATGCTGGATGAACGTGACGATCTGCTCCCCCAGCTCACGGGCCAGTGGCAGCTCGGGGTTGAGGTAGCTGTCACGCTGTTCGCTCATGGCCTTGGGGCTGATGCGCAGCATGTGGTTCATGCCATCGATCAGCACCAGTTGCGCATCCGGTTTCGCAGCCTTGAGGCGCTCGGCATCCGTTACGTCGACCTGCACGTCGTTGCGGCCCTGGACGATCAGCGCCGGCATCGGCAATTGCGCGAACGCCGCCGCTGGGTTCTGCCGGAACAGCGAAATCAGGTACGGCTGCACGCTGGGGCGGAACACCTGGCGCAACGGCGCGGGCACATCCAGGCTGGTCTGCCCAGCCTGCAGGCGGTCGAGCAAGTCACTGCCACGGGCCAATTGGGCGGGCGGCAGGCGCTGGGCCAACTGTTCGCGCAGTACGTCGGCCAACGGGCGGCCGACGCCGGCCAAGGTGATCACCGCGCTGGCACCTGCCTGTTCGGCGGCGAGGCTGGCGATCAGCGCGCCTTCACTGTGGCCCACCAGAATCAGCGGGCCGAACCGCGGGTCGGCCTTGAGCTTGTGGCTCCAGGCAACCACATCGGCGACATAGCGCTCGACGCTGAGGTCACGCTCATCGGGCGTGGCCGGCTGGCTCGCGGCCACGCCGCGCTTGTCATAGCGCACGCTGGCAATGTGGTCGTTGGCCAGCACCAGGGCCAGCCGCTTGAGGTTGTCGATACGCCCCGTGGCCGGGTTGTTGCCGTCTCGGTCGGTGGGGCCGGAGCCCGCGATGATCAACACCACCGGGGGCGGCGTGGCCTGTTGTGGTAGCAGCAGGCTGCCGTGCAGCACGCCCTGGCCGGTGTCGAGGTCGATGGGGCGCTGCAAGACGGTGGGGGAGGCGGCCTGGGCGAGGCCAGCACAGAGCATGAACAACAAGGCGACGAGGCGCGGCATCATGGGGTACTACGGTGGGGAGATGTCGGTTTGACCCAATGTTTGTGGGAAGGTTCGGTGGGTAATTGCCTGTGCGGGCCCTTTCGCGGGCAAGCCCGCTCCCACAGGATTACCCCTAGCCTGAAAGCAGTGATATTCCTGTGGGAGCGGGTTTACCCGCGAAGAGGCCAGCACAGACAACCAATCCCTCGGTATTTTTCCGTATACTGCCGCTTTCGTTCACCTCAGGCAGACTCGCGGAGCGTCCATGTCCGGCAATACCTACGGCAAGCTGTTCACTGTCACCACCGCAGGCGAAAGCCATGGCCCGGCGTTGGTCGCCATTGTCGATGGATGCCCGCCGGGCCTGGAGATTTCCCTGGCCGACCTGCAGCATGACCTCGACCGGCGCAAGCCTGGCACCAGCCGGCACACCACCCAGCGCCAGGAACCGGACGAGGTCGAGATCCTCTCCGGTGTGTTCGAAGGCCGCACCACCGGCTGCTCAATCGGCCTGCTGATCCGCAACACCGACCAGAAGTCCAAGGACTACTCGGCGATCAAGGACCTGTTCCGCCCGGCGCACGCCGACTACACCTACCACCACAAGTACGGTGAGCGTGACTACCGCGGCGGCGGCCGCAGCTCGGCCCGCGAAACGGCCATGCGTGTAGCGGCAGGGGCCATCGCCAAGAAGTACCTGGCCACCCAGGGCATCACCGTGCGTGGCTACATGAGCCAGCTGGGCCCAATCGAGATTCCGTTCAAAACCTGGGAATCGGTCGAGCACAACGCCTTCTTCAGCCCCGACCCGGACAAGGTGCCGGAACTCGAGGCCTACATGGACCAACTGCGCCGCGACCAGGATTCGGTCGGGGCGAAGATCACCGTCGTGGCGGAAGGCGTGATGCCAGGCCTGGGCGAGCCGATCTTCGACCGCCTCGACGCGGAATTGGCCCATGCGCTGATGAGCATCAACGCGGTCAAGGGCGTCGAGATTGGTGCCGGCTTTGCCAGTGTCGCCCAGCGCGGTACCGAGCACCGTGACGAGCTGACCCCGGAAGGGTTCCTCAGCAACAACGCCGGCGGCATTCTGGGGGGGATTTCCTCGGGCCAGCCGATCGTTGCGCACCTGGCGCTGAAACCGACCTCCAGCATCACCACGCCGGGCCGTTCCATCGATGTGGAGGGCAACCCGGTCGAAGTGATCACCAAGGGCCGTCATGACCCCTGCGTCGGCATCCGCGCCACGCCGATCGCCGAAGCGATGATGGCCATCGCCCTGATGGACCACCTGCTGCGCCACCGCGCACAGAATGCCGACGTGAGGGTCAGTACGCCGGTGCTGGGCCAGCTTTGATCCATTTGTGATTGATGTGCCGAATGCACCGGCACACCTCTGTGTAGGAGCAGCCTTGTGCTGCGAAGAGGCCGGTGCAGTTGGCACATTCATGCAGTGGTTTCACCGGCCCTTTCGCAGCACAAGGCTGCTCCTACACAGTGGGATCGAGCCGGTACGCTAAACACACCATCGGCCCATTCCATGCCCCCAATCCCCTACTGGCGCCTGTCCAGCTTCTACCTCTTCTACTTTGCCCTGCTGGGCTCCACAGCCCCTTTCCTGGCGCTGTACTTCGACCACTTGGGTTTCTCCCCGGCGCGCATCGGCGAGCTGGTGGCCATCCCCATGCTGATGCGCTGCGTCGCCCCCAACCTGTGGGGTTGGTTGGGCGACCGTACCGGCCAGCGCCTGCTGATCGTGCGCCTGGGCGCGTTGTGCACGCTGGCCAGCTTCGCCCTGATCTTCTTCGGCAAGAGCTACGCCTGGCTGGCGCTGGTCATGGCCCTGCACGCGTTCTTCTGGCACGCGGTGCTGCCGCAATTCGAAGTCATCACCCTGGCGCACCTGCACGGGCAAACCGCCCGCTACAGCCAGGTCCGCCTGTGGGGTTCGATCGGTTTCATCCTCACGGTGGTGGGCTTGGGGCGCTTGTTCGAATGGCTCAGCCTGGACATCTACCCGGTCGCCCTGGTGACGATCATGGCGGGCATCGTCCTCGCCAGCCTGTGGGTGCCCAATGCCCAGCCGGTGGAGCAGGGCGAGCGCAGCGGGGCGGGCGGCTTTTTACAGCAACTGCGGGCACCTGGGGTTATCGCGTTCTATGCGTGCGTGGCGCTGATGCAGCTCAGCCACGGGCCGTACTACACCTTCCTTACCCTGCACCTGGAACACCTGGGCTACAGCCGCAGCGCCATCGGCCTTTTATGGGCGCTGGGGGTGGTGGCCGAGTTGCTGGTGTTCATGGCCATGAGCCGCATTTTTGCGCGGTTTTCCGTGCAGCGGGTGTTGTTGGCCAGTTTCCTGCTGGCGTCTTTGCGCTGGCTGCTGCTCGGCAACCTGGCCGATGACCCGGCGGTGCTGGTGCTGGCCCAGGTGATGCACGCGGCCACCTTTGGCTGCTTCCATGCCGCCTGCATCGCGTTCGTCCAGGCCAGCTTCGGCGCTCGCCAGCAAGGCCAGGGCCAGGCGTTGTACGCGGCGTTGTCTGGCACCGGCGGTGCGCTGGGCGCCTTGTACTCGGGCTACAGCTGGAAACTGCTGGGGCCGACCTTCACCTTTGGTATGGCCAGCGCCGCAGCCTTGGCCGCAGCCGTTATCATTGCCCTTTGTTCGCAATCGACCAGGACCCGCCACTGATGAGTACCCTCAGCGTTTTCCACCCGTCCAGCCCAGGCCTGCCGAACAAGCTGCTGACCCACCACGACGACATTGCCGCGACACTGGCCGAGCAGGGCGTGCGTTTTGTTCATCACCCGCTTGCGCTGCGGGTTCGCCCTGGCAGTGCGGAGGACGAGGTGATGGCAGCTTGCAGGGAGCACCTCGACCAGTTGATGACCGGCCACGGCAGTGCGGCCTTCACACTGCTCAACCGTGACGGGGTGGACCCGGCACAGGCGGATGTACGTGACGAGCATGTGCATGACGCCGAAGAGGTGTTCGCTGTGGTTAGCGGGCGGGCGCAAGTGGGTTTGCGCTTGGGCGAGTTCGTGTATTCGGTGCTGTGCGAGAAGGGCGATCAGCTGGTGGTGCCGGCAGGCACGCGGCGCTGGGTTGAGCTGGGCGAGACGCCGTTCTGCCTGGCGCTGCGGTTGTTTGGCAGTGAGCAGGGGCTGCAGGCGCGGTTGACCGGGGATGAGACTGCCCGGGCGTTTTTAGGTATTGACGAGTTGTAATGCTTGGGCGGGTCTCTTCGCGGGGCAAGTCGGACCGCCGCACCGCCGCTCCTACAGGTCAGTGGTATTCCTGTGGGAGCGGCGGTGCGGCGGTCCGACTTGCCCGCGAAAAGGCCGGTGCTGGCAATCAACGATAGGTCGGCAAGGCAAACCGCTGCTGGCTCTGCAGCATCGAAATCACCGGCAGCTCGCTGGCCTGTTCAGCCAGGTCGCGGCGGATGGCGCTGATCGCCCAGGACAGCTGCTCGGCGCTGTGCAGTTGGCCGTAGGTCAACACGCGGCGGGTAACCTTGCCATCAGCGGCGCGCAGGGTGAGCAAGACACCACCATCGGGGCGGGGCTGGGTTGCGACCTGGTAGGCCGAAAACACCGAGACGAACTTTTCCTGGATGAGGTCCATATCAACTCCTGACTGTTGTGTGGCAGACGTGAGTTGATGGTTGCAGTGACCGTGCCAGAAACTGATTAAGTTAAAAATCCTTTAAATTCAATGGTTTACGATGCTGCCGAAAGGATCTCTTCGTGCAACCTGCAAGGTCGTGCATTTTGCACAGTGCAATTTGCACGGCCTGCCGGCCACCTATCGGCCCGATAGAATCTGAACCTTTGACCGCATGGCCTTGCCTGACAAAGACTTGGGCAACCATTTTTGCCAGGAGGTTCAACATGTCCACCGTCCAACCCTCGCCTGCCGCCATGACCGATGACGAAACCGCGGCCTTCGCCGAGCAGGTGTTCGAACGCGCCCGCCAAGGTGACGCCCCGATGCTTGAGCGGTTGCTTGCCAGTGGCCTGCCTGCCAACCTGCGCAACCACAAGGGCGACACCTTGTTGATGCTGGCCTGCTACCACGGCCACCATGACGCGGTGCGCGTGCTGCTGGAGCACGGCGCCGACCCATTGATGGCCAATGACAATGGCCAACTGCCAATCGCTGGCGCCGCGTTCAAAGGCGACCTGGCCATGATCCGCTTGTTGCTGGAGCATGGGGTGCCGGTCGATGCCGCCGCGCAGGACGGGCGCACCGCGTTGATGTTGGCGGCGATGTTCAACCGCAGCGAGATCCTCGACTACCTGCTGGCCCAAGGTGCCGACCCGGCACACCAGGATGCCCGCGGCGCCACCGCGCTGATGGCCGCGCAAACCATGGGCGCGGCAGACGCCGTGGCGCGCCTGCAGGCGCTGGCCGGCTAACTGTTCGGGGGCGTTTGCGGCTATCCTTGGCGACTTTTCACCGGTCGCAGGCCCCCTTCATGAAAAACCAATTGCTCGAACTCATCACCCTCATCGGCGCCGGTTGCATGCGCGATGAAGACATCGAGCGCATCGCCGACGAGGCCGCCCAGGCCTACGCCGACCCCGTCGCCTTCCTGGCGGCCAACCCGGACATCAACTACGACGACACCTTCCCTATCCCGCTGGGGGAGTGGATCGTGCTGGGCAGCCTGCCGGACACCGTGCTGTTCCAGGCTGACAGCTATCAGGACCTGTTCCAGAACATCGCCGACTCGTTCGACAAGAGCGTGCCGTTCACCCTCAAGCCCAAGCAGCTGGCGCGCACCGAGCCACTGACCGCGCTCAATCGCATCCAGGTGCAGATGGGGGCGTTGAACAAGGAGGCGGGGGGGTATGTGCTGCTGAACTTCAGCCAGTTGCTGGATGATGAATTGCAGATGGTGATGGTCGGCCAGCATGACCTGGCACGGGTGCTGGAGTTGGGGGCTGAGGTGGGGATCAAGACCGAGCCGGCTTTGGAGGCTTTGAAGGTCGCGGTTCACGTCTGATTTGACGGTTGCCTGTACCGGCCTCTTCGCGGGGCAAGTCGGACCGCCGCACCGCCGCTCCCACAGGACATCACTGGCCTCTAGGGTGTGGTGATCTTGTGGGAGCGGCGGTGCGGCGGTCCGACTTGCCCCGCGAAGAGGCCGCTACAGGCAGTCGCAGAACTCAGCCCAGCGCCGTATCCAGAAACATCATCACCCCAAACCCACCCATCAACCCCAGGGTCGCCGCCGTCTGGTGGCCATTGCGATGGGTCTCGGGAATCACCTCGTGGGACACCACAAAAATCATCGCCCCCGCCGCCAACCCCATGCTTATCGGGTAGGCCAAGGCAAAACCGGTGGAAATGCCCAGGCCGATCACCGCACCCAGCGGCTCCATCAGCCCTGAACCCACCGCCACCAACGCCGCCTTCATGTTCGACAGCCCCGTGGCGCGCAACGCCAAGGCCACGGCAAGGCCTTCAGGGATGTCCTGGATGGCGATCGCGCTGGTCAGCGGCAGGCCGATGTTCATGTCGCCATTGGCGAAACTCACCCCAATCGCCATGCCTTCGGGCAGGTTGTGCAGGGTAATCGCCAATACGAACAGCCACACCCGGTTGATGCGCTCTGCCTCCGGGCCGCAAGGGCCAGTGCTCTCGTGCTCGTGTGGGGTGAAGCGGTCCAGGCCCAGCATCAGCAATACCCCAAGGCCCATGCCCAGCACCACGGTAAAAGCCGCCGCCGGGCCGTTGCCGGTGATCTCGCGGGCGGCATCCAGGCCCGGCAGAATCAACGAGAACGAACTGGCGGCCAGCATCATGCCGGCGGCAAAGCCGAGCATCACATCCTGGGTGCGCGCACTCACATCACGCAGCACCACCGCCAGTACCGCGCCCAGGGCGGTGGCGCCAAAGCCGGACAAACCGCCCAGCAGCGCCAGGTGCAGGTTGTCGGCATGGTCGCCGTTGACCGCGTTCCACAGGCTTGCCGCCAATAGCACGATCACCGCCAGCAGGCTCAACCCCAGGCCGGCGCTGAGCCAGGGGGTCGTCAGCACCTGTTGCCGCCAGGCGCTCAGCAGCGAGGGTGGGGTGGCGGTTTCGGAATGGGCTGGGGGCATGCGAACCTCGAATCAATGAATACAGGCAGTCTAAGCAAGGACCTGCACGATCGGCCAAGGATTCCCTTCTATCGACGTGATAGCTGGCTATGCTGTGCTGCAACGTCTTTGCAAGGGAGTAGCGGCATGGGGTCTACATTCAATAGCCTGGTTGGCCTGATCATTCTGGCCCTGGATATCTGGGCGATCCTCAATGTGATCAAAAGTGGCAGCGAAGTGGGCATCAAGGTGCTGTGGATTCTGCTGATCGCGCTGCTGCCGGTGATAGGGCTGGTGATTTGGGCAATTGCCGGGCCCAGGGGCAATGTGCGGATCTGATAGCGGACATAAGCAGAAATGCGGCCGTGACAAAATTTTCACATTGGTTTAAACAGAATCCGCACCCGCACAATGCTGCGTTGGTATTAACCTTCGCCATCTCCGCAAACCCGCAATCCTAGGACTTTCCCATTCATGGCTAACACGGATGCCTTGAAACAGGGCGCGCGAGCGTCGTTCGCGCCGACCCTGAAATCCCACCTGGCCTACACGCTGCTCAGCGGCCTGGTCATCATGCTGATGCTCAGCCTCGTGCGCCTGGCGCTGTTGGTCTACAACAGCGACATGATCGGCGATACCCCCTATGCGACTGTCGCTGAAGGCTTCCTGAACGGGTTGCGCTTCGACCTGCGGGTGGTGGTGTACATCAGCATTCCGCTGCTGTTGGCCATTCTCAGCCCTTGGGCCATGGCCCGGCGTGGCGTGTTCCGGCTGTGGCTGACCCTCGCCTCCAGCGTGGTGATGTTCCTCGGCCTGATGGAGATGGACTTCTACCGCGAGTTCCACCAGCGCCTCAACGGCCTGGTGTTCCAGTACATCAAGGAAGACCCCAAGACCGTCATGAGCATGCTCTGGTACGGCTTCCCGGTGGTCCGTTACCTGTTGGCCTGGGTCATTGGCACCTGGCTGCTGAGCCTGCTGTTCAAGGGCATCGACCGCATGACGCGCGGCGGCCAGCCGACCGGCGCCACCCCGCAGCGCAGCGTAGCGCCGTGGTACAACCGCCTGGCGGTGTTCATGGTGATCCTGCTGGTGGCCGTGGTCGCCGCCCGTGGCACCCTGCGCCAGGGCCCGCCGATGCGTTGGGGTGATGCCTTCACCACCGACTCCAACTTCGTCAACCAGCTGGGTCTGAACGGCACCCTGACGTTGATCGATGCTGCCAAGAGCCGCTTCGGCGAAGACCGCGCCAACATCTGGAAGCCGGTGCTGGACCAGCCGCTGGCCACGCAGACCGTGCGTGAGCAACTGCTGACCGCTCACGACACCCTGGTCGACGCCGACGAAGCGGCGATCCGCCGTGACTTCGTGCCACCGGCCGACCGTACCCTGCCGATCAAGAACGTCGTGGTGATCCTCATGGAGAGCTTCGCCGGCCACTCGGTGGGCGCCCTGGGCAGCCCTAACAACATCACCCCGTACTTCGACAAACTGGCCAAGGAAGGGTTGCTGTTCGACCGCTTCTTCTCCAACGGCACCCATACCCACCAGGGCATGTTCGCCACCATGGCCTGCTTCCCTAACCTGCCAGGCTTCGAATACCTGATGCAGACCCCGGAAGGCGGGCACAAGCTGTCGGGCCTGCCGGCACTGCTCAGCGCCCGCGATTACGACGACGTGTACGTCTACAACGGTGACTTCGCCTGGGACAACCAGTCCGGTTTCTTCGGCAACCAAGGCATGACCACGTTCATTGGCCGCAATGACTTCGTCAACCCGGTGTTCTCCGACCCGACCTGGGGTGTGTCCGACCAGGACATGTTCGACCGTGGCGCTGAGGAGCTGGCCAAGCACGACGGCAAGAAGCCGATCTATGCGCTGCTGCAAACCTTGTCCAACCACACGCCTTACGCGTTGCCCAAGGACCTGCCCGTAGCGCCTGTGACCGGCCAGGGCCGCCTGGACGAGCACCTGACGGCCATGCGTTATTCCGACTGGGCGTTGGGCCAGTTCTTCGAGAAGGCGCGCAAAGAGCCGTACTTCAAGGAGACCCTGTTCGTCATCGTCGGCGACCACGGCTTCGGCAACCACCAGCAGGTCACCGAGCTGGACCTGGGCCGCTTCAACGTACCGCTGCTGCTGATTGCCCCGGGCATCCAGGAGAAGTTCGGTGCGGTCGACCACACCGTCGGTACCCAGGTCGACATCGTGCCGACCATCATGGGCCGCCTGGGTGGCCAGACCCGCCATCAGTGCTGGGGTCGCGACCTGCTCAACCTGCCTGAGGGCGACCAGGGCGTGGGCATGATCAAGCCGTCGGGCAGCGAGCAGATCGTGGGTTTGGTGCAGGGTGACCGCATCCTCATCGAGTCCAAGGACATGAGCCCGCGCATGTACCGCTACCAGTTGGGCAGCGAGTTCAAGGCCGAGCTGATCGAAAGCCCGGACCAGCCGGAAATGCTGAAAAAACTTGAAGCGTACATCCAGACGGCGACCAAGAGCCTCTTGGACAACACCGCTGGCGTCGTGCACGGCACGCCGAAGTAACGCTGCAATAGGGGCCGCTTCGCGGCCCCTTCGCCACCGCAAAGCCCTGCCAACTGAACAAATCCCCCCGCCCAAGGTCAAGCTATACAGGCGCCACACACCCGGCGTTCTTCAGATCGAGGGCTCGTTCCATGAAAGAGTGGGAAGTCATCTTTGCCGACCAGAAAGGCGAACCGACGTCATTGCGGCTGCGGGCTGAACATTGCCCCAGCGAAGAAGACGCGGCCCGTGCCATTCGCTCGCACTTGTTTCCGGTCATGGATGAATTAGACCTCAACGACTTCCAGGACCGTGCACCATCCCCCACGGCGCGCTGGCTCAAAGAGCAAAATGGCGTCACCATCACCCGTATCCAGGAAGCGCCCTGAAGCTTGCGTTGACGTGGTGCCCACGCAGGCACTACGCTGGACCCAGGTGCCGACCTATTCTGCGGGTCGGCACCCATAACATTCGCGTCTTGCATCAGCTCTATACAACTCGATCTGTCCGGCACCGCCGGCAGGTACGTAGTGCCCGGAAAGTCTATCCATTGCATTGCAGGAGGACGATTCATGAGCAGCCAGAACGACGATATCAGCAGCAATGTCCTGCGCCAGATGAAAGCTGGCGGTTTTGACTTCACCCGCATCCACCCTATCGAGTTCTACGCAGTATTCCCTGATGAAGCCGGCGCGCGACGGGCAGCCGGGCAATTTCGTGGCGAGTCCCTCAACGCCCAGGTACGCGAACGCAAAGACGGCGCCTGGCACCTTGAACTGAGCAAGGTCATGTATGCCACTTATGGAGGGATTGGCGACTTCGAAGAAACGTTCGAGCAACTCGTTTCACCGTACGGTGGCGAGGTGGAAGGATGGGGCGTCAAGCAAGAGCGACTGTGCGCCTGACCCTGACTCACCCACTGCCGCTCCACAGGCTTATGCACTTCCCTGTAGGAGCGGCCTTGTACCGCGAAGGGCCGCCAAGCGGCCCCAACCTCTCAGGGCTTACGCCCCGCCATATGCCCCAGATAAGCCAGTAGCGCATCCAGCTCCTGCTCGCTGAGCACCGCCTCTGTAAACCCCGGCATCTTCGCCTGCGGCCACGTTCGAAGGCTTTGCGGGTCACGTATCAGCTTGCGCAAAAATGCCGGCTGGAAGTACTCGGTAGGGTTGTGCGGCAGGTTCAAGTCTGGCCCAAATTGGGCATCACCCGCGCCATTGAGGCGGTGGCAGGCCAGGCAGTTCTGCTGGAACAACGCAAACCCCTGGCGCACCGGGTTATCGGCCGGGAGCTTCGGGTCTGGCAGCAGTGCCGGGAAACGTTGCTCCACCGAAGCCAGGCGGCGGATGCTGGCGATCTGGAACGGCCACTGCTCTGGGCGGATGCCGCTGGCCTGCGGTGCTGTCCAGACCAGGTAAAACGGCCCGGCGCTCGGCTTGCCGTTGCCCAACGCGGGCCACGGCTTGGCCGGGTCTTCGACGGCCAGCCAGGCACGCGCCGGCCCTTGCTGCAGCAGCGGCGCGGCAGGCATTTCGGCAGCAAAACCATCCAGCGCCACGGCTTGCAAGTGGTCGTTCACACCCACACCCTGCAGCAGCACAGCCAAGGGGACCGCGCGATACTGCATGGGGCGCTTATAGGAAACGTCCTGCTCGATGCTGATGTCGCGCGCCTGCGGATGGGCAAGCAGCTCGGCGCTGCTCCACTGGCGCGACGTGTCGCCCAGCTCAAGGTGCAGCTGCGCCGCCGACAGTGGCAGGCTCAAAAGCAGGGCGAGTAGGGCAAGGCAGTGGCGCATGGGGAATCTCCGACCTTCAAGGCCGGCAGGTTACATGCGCGCTGCCTGTTGACGCCACAGCCACCGTCAGCCGAACAAACGTGTCAGGTTCGGCAGTATCAGCAGTAGAGTCGTGGCGAAGAGAATGAGCCCTGCTTGGCGTATTTTCGATTGTCTGAACATGGCGGACCGCCTTCTTGTTGTTATTCCTGAATACCCGTTGGCTTCCCTGTCGCGTTTCGGGTCGATCGCAGTGGCGTAAGTTGACGCCTGTTCTGCTTGCCTCTTGAAAGTCGATATACAACCAACAGTAGGGTGTGCGTCATCCATGTTTGAGAACCCTTTGTTCTAATTGTAAGGCTGGTTAATTTCATTGGGTTATGAGGCCAATGGCCAGCTGGCTGGCATGCTCTCGCTAGACAGTGGCGTTACTGCAAACGACACGCCGGCGAAATATGACCGTTCGTCAGTGCGGCCTACTTGCTTGTACGTGCCTTTCGCGGCAGTCTCTACAGCAGATTCCCACCCATGTCGTTCAGGACTATTTCTATGTCGTTACGCATCTGCATCCTGGAAACCGATGTCCTGCGACCGGAGTTGACGGCGCAGTACCACGGCTATGGCAGGATGTTCGAGCAGCTGTTCTCGCGTCAGCCGATCGCCGCCGAGTTTCGCGTGTACAACGTGATGAACGGCGACTATCCCGCCGACGATGAAGTGTTCGATGCCTACCTTGTGACGGGCAGCAAGGCCGATTCGTTCGGTTCCGATCCCTGGATCCAGACGCTCAAGGCTTACTTGTTGAAACTCTACGCACGGGGCGAGAAGCTGCTGGGCGTGTGTTTTGGCCATCAGCTGCTGGCCTTGACCCTGGGTGGCAAGGCCGAGCGTGCCGAGAAGGGCTGGGGTGTGGGCATCCACCGTTATTCACTGGCGGCGCATGCGCCCTGGATGGACCCGGAGGTTTCCGAGCTGACCCTGCTGATCAGCCACCAGGACCAGGTCACCGAGCTGCCGGAAGGCGCGACCGTAATTGCCTCCAGCGACTTCTGCCCCAACGCCGCCTACCACATTCGTGACCAGGTGCTGTGCTTCCAGGGGCACCCGGAGTTCGTGCATGACTACTCCCGGGCGTTGCTGGATGCGCGGCAGACGTCGTTGGGGGATGAGGTGTACCACAAGGCCATTGCCAGCCTGGCCACCGAGCACCAGGGCGACCTGGTGGGCGAGTGGATGTTGCGGTTCATTGGGCAGTCGGTGAGTAAAGACGGCGTGGCGTGATGGCGGGGGCCGCACAGCGGCCCCAACATCAGTGCTGTACCTGTAGGAGCTGGCTTGCCTGCGATGGGCCGCACAGCGGCCCCAACATCTCAAAGCCAACCCGACTTCTTGAAGCTGGCATACAACCCCGCACACCCCAACCCAATCACCCCTAACACACCAAAATACCCGTACTGCCACGCCAACTCCGGCATGTTCTGAAAGTTCATCCCATAAATCCCGGCAATCGCCGTGGGGAAGGCCAGAATCGCCGCCCAGGCCGCGAACTTGCGTTGCACGATGCTTTGGCGCGACGACTCCAGCAACATGCCGATCTCGATGGTCTGGCTGGCGATATCGCGAATGCCGACCAGGTCTTCCATCTGCCGCGTGACATGAATCTGCACATCGCGAAAATACGGTCGCATGTTCTTGTCGATGAACGGAAAGCTCAGGCGCTGCAGTTCTTCGCTCACCTCCAGCATCGGCGCCACGTACCGGCGCAGGCGCAAGATGTCGCGCCGCAGGCTGTGCAGCCGGCGGATGTCATCCTCTTGCAGCGAACCGCCCAGCACGCTTTGTTCCAGTTCTTCAATTTCGCCATGGATCGCCTCGCTGACCGGCTGGTAGTTCTCGGTCACGAAGTCGAGCAGCGCATACAGCACGAAGTCCTCGCCATGCTCCAGCAGCAGCGGCCGTGCTTCGCAGCGTTGGCGCACCAGGGCGTAGGATTTCGAGTGGCCGTTGCGGCAGGTGATGATGTAGCCATTGCCAGCAAAGATATGGGTTTCGATGAACTCCAGCTTGCCTTCATGACGTACCGGCGAATAGGTGACGATGAACAGCGCATCACCGAAGGTTTCAAGCTTGGGCCGGCTGTGCTTTTCCAGCGCGTCTTCAATGGCCAGCTCGTGCAGGTTGAACTGCCGCTGCAGGTTGGCCAGCTCCTCGGCGTTGGGCTCTTCGAGGCCGATCCAGACGAAGTGGCCGGGCTTGCGCGCCCATTCGCTGCCTTCGTCGATGCTGATGTTAGTGACCTTTCTGCCGGCGCTGTACACCGCCGACGCCACGACTCGACCCATGGTTGTCCACTTATTCGATTGAACACTCTTACAGCTTGGGCTGTAAGGGCCCAGAGGGCAACCTAGCGGCGTGCGAGTTCATCTTCCATGCGGTCGATGCACTGCTGCATCTGGCTGCGGCACTGTTCGACCAGGGCGGGGATGTCGCGCTGGCTCAAACCCGCGGTAGCAATCGGCGGCAGCGAGCGTACGATCACCGTCCGCTGCCGCCAGCTGTTCAGGTTCAAACGCCGGGCATAGCGGCTGACGCACACCGGCACGATCGGTACACCGGCTTCGATGGCCATGTGAAAGGCGCCTTTCTTGAACGCCAGCAGGTGCTCTGCCGGGTTGCGGGTGCCCTCGGGGAAAATCCAGATCGATGTATCGTCCTGCAGCACCCGCGTGGTCTTTTGCAGCGCCTTGCGCGCCTGGTAGGCATTCTTGCGGTCGACCAGCACGTTGCCGCCCAGCCAGAACAGCTGGCCGAACAACGGGATCCAGCCCAGGCTTTTTTTACCAATAGCCACGGTGCGCCGCGGCACGGCCTGGCCAATGAGGAACAGGTCGAAATTGGATTGATGGTTGGCGATGATGACGCAACCGGGCGGGTGATCGAACAATGGGCCGACTTCGGCTTTGACCTTGACGCGCATCAGCCAGGCGGCCGGCACGCTATAAAGCCGGGCAAATACCCGGCTGTTGTCGGGGTTGAAGGGGCGGCACAGGCCGATAATCAGGCCGACGGCGCCAACCAACAGAAAATGCAGGGCCAGCAGGAGCATGCGCAACGAATAAAGCATGGGATGACTCACACCAGATAGTCGCATTCCAGTGTACGACTGTGCACTCAAAGAGGCAAACCTGGGGTGAGTCTGTCGATCGGCAGGGTTAGCCCATGTGGCTCTGATCCAGCTCGATAGCCTTGTCCAGAGCCTCCAGCAGGCCCTTGCGCACCTTCAGCTTGGTGTTTTTGTGCGCCAGCATGTTCAGCTTCTTCAGTTCACGGGCAGCTGCCAGGGCCGCCTCGTGCAGTTGCTCGGCCGGCACCACCTTGTCGAGGAAGCCGGCGTCCAGTGCGCCTTGCGGGTCGAAGATCTCGGCGTTGATCACCGAGCGGTGGAAGGCCGAGCGGCGCAGGCGGTCGCGGGCCAGTTCGATGCCGGCATGGTGCATGGTCATGCCGATCTGCACTTCGTTCAGGCAGACCTTGTAGGGCCCGTCGACACCAATGCGGTAGTCGGCCGACAGCAGCAGGAAGGCCCCTTTGGCCACGGCATTACCGGGGCAGGCGACGATCACCGGGAACGGGTGCGACAGCAGGCGGCGGGCGAGGGTGGAGCCGGCGGTAACCAGGCCTATCGCCTCTTTGGGGCCACTGGTCATGACCTTGAGGTCGTAGCCGCCAGACAGAATGCCCGGCTGCCCGGTGATGATCACCACGGCACGTTCCTGTTCGGCGCGGTCGAGGGCGGCGTTGAAGGCAGTGATGACATCCGGCGAGATGGCGTTGACCTTGCCGTTGTTCAGGGTCAGGGTGGCGATGCCGTCTTCGGCGTGGTAGGTAATCAGCTCGCTCATTGCAGAGTCCTTTTGTTGGCGTGGCGACGACGTTACCCAGCGCCGTGGGCCAGGTAAAGCAGCAAGGCTGACTGGCCGGTCAGCGTTTACCGGGCCTCAAATGCAAATGCATGAAAAATTTGAAAAAAATGCTTGCCAAAGGAAAGGCCTTCCACTAAATTAGCGCGCCTCGACAGGCTGAAAGGCTTGAAGAGAAAACGGTGAAGTGTCCGAGTGGTCGAAGGAGCACGCCTGGAAAGTGTGTATACGAGAAATCGTATCAAGGGTTCAAATCCCTTCTTCACCGCCACATTCTACAAAAAGCCCCCGCGCTGAAAAGCTCGGGGGCTTTTTGTTTTTGGGCTGCTCACCTGTCAGGTGATGGCGGTCCCTGTAGGAGCGGCCTTGCGTCGCGAAAGGGCTGCAAAGCAGCCCCAGGTTTCAGCGTCGCCGCACATATTGCTGGGGCTGCTTCGCAGCCCTTTCGCGACGCAAGGCCGCGCCTACACAAAGGCAGTGCGCAGGGTTTCAGAAACTCACAGACGCTGACAACCGTGCCGTACGCGGCGCACCCTGGAACAGGTAGTTGTCCCCCAGGTAATCCCCCACATCGCGCCAGTAGCGCTTGTCGAACGCGTTATCCACGGTCAACCGCAGCACCGTGTCATACCCCCCAATGCGGGTGCGGTAGCGGCTGCCGAGGTCGAACACGGTATAACCGCCCACCTCGACATTACCCGCCTGGCTGGCATATTTGCTGGCGCTGTAGCGCGCACCGCCCAGCAGCGCCAGGCCTGGTACCGGCAGGCTGTATTCGGCCTGCAACGCCGCACGCAGGTTGGGCACATTGATTGCCTGATGCCCTTCGTAGTCCTCGGTCCCGCTGTTTTTTACCCGCGCGCGAATGGCTGCGGCACTCGCCTGCACTTGCAGGTTCGAGGTCACCCAGCCACTGGCGCCCAGCTCTAGGCCGGTGTTTTTCTGTTGGCCTTGCTGGACATAGGTGAAGGTGCCTTGGCCATCGGGGCGTGCGTATTGATACGCCTGGCGGATCTGGAACAGTGCGGCACTGAAGCTGATGCCTTGCCAGTCGCGTTTGATGCCCAACTCCAGCTGGCGTGACAGGGTGGGGGCGAGGATTTCAGTCGCGTTGCTGGCAAACCACGGTGCGGTACCGCCAGCCGACAGGCCTTTGGCATAGCTGGCGTACAGCGTGGTGTCTGGGCGTGGCTTGTAGATGAGCGCAGCATTGGGCAGCAACTGGTACTGGCGAGTGTGGCGCCCGGCAACACCGGTCTCGTCCCAGGTCTGCTCGTCCAGGCGCAGTTCGCGAGCGCCGATCACGGATTGCCACTGCTCGTTGAAGCTGATGCGATCACTCACGAACAGGCCGTACTGGCGGCTGTCGAGGCGGCGCTCGCTGGCGCCGATCGGCTTGTCAGACGGGGCGAGTGCTGGCGCACCGGTGTAGATACTGCCGGTACCCAGCCACTCGTTGTAATAGGGGCGTTGATCCACCGTGCGGCGTTGCGCGCTGCTGCCGATTGTCAGGTCGTGCCCTACGCCCAAGGCATCGAAGCGGCCGTTGAGCGTGGCCTGTGCTTCATCGGTGCGGCGGGTGTCATCCGGGCTGCGGTAGTCATAGATGTCGTAGTCGCCATTGCTGCCGAAAAACGCCCCCTCGCTCGAGCCCCAGGCAAACGCACTGTAATCGTCGATCACCACCTTGCTGCGCGACGCACTCAACGTGCCGGTCCAAGCCTCGTTGAAGCGGTACTCGAAACGCCCGCCCAGGTTCAGCGAATCGTTCTGCACCGGCTTGGCCCACTGCTGGTAGGCCAGGCGATCATGCGGGTCGATACCGTGTGGCACCTCGGTGCCGCCGAGCAACTGGTAACCGGGCACCGAGCGTTGTTCGCGGTGCTGGTACTCGGCGTCCAGCTGCAGCGTGGCATCCGGGTTGATCTGCCAGTCGAAGGCCAGCGAGGCGAAGTCGCGCTTGCCGTCGGCATGGTCGACATAGCTGCGGATGTCTTCATGGGCCAGGTTGGCGCGCAGGCCGAACTGCCGCTCGCTGCCGAACCAGCCGCCCAGGTCGGTGGCCAGGTAACGTTCGCCTTGTTCGTTGGTCGATACCGTCACGCTGCGCACGTCTTCGGCGCGCTTGGTCACGTAGTTGATCAGGCCGCCCGGTTCCGAAACGCCGCTTTGCAGCCCCGACAAGCCCTTGAGCAATTCCACTTGCTGTTTGTTTTCCAGGGCCACGTTCTGCTCGCCGGCGATAGTCTGGCCATTGATCCGGTAGCTGCTGGCGGCATTCAGCTCGAAGCCGCGCACGTTGAAGTTTTCGTAATAGCCGATGGGCGCATAGCTTTCCCCCACAGAGGCGTCGCTTTGCAGCACTTCGCTGAGCTTGCGCACCTGGCGGTCCTCCAGCAGTTGCTGGCTGAACACGCTGACCGAGGCCGGGGTGTCGAGCAGCGGCGCGGGCTGGAAGCCACCCACCGAGGCTTCGCGCACCTGGTAGCCG
This sequence comes from Pseudomonas sp. SWRI50, assembly GCF_014269095.1. Classification (NCBI taxonomy): domain Bacteria; kingdom Pseudomonadati; phylum Pseudomonadota; class Gammaproteobacteria; order Pseudomonadales; family Pseudomonadaceae; genus Pseudomonas; species Pseudomonas sp. SWRI50. Next base: position 58,741 of record NZ_JABWRW010000008.1, read on the forward strand.
TCGTTGCCATAGCTGTCGGAGACCCGCAGCGGGTCCAGCACGATGCTGTCTTCGGCAAGCAAATGAGGGCAATGCAGGGCCAGGCCCAGGCTGAGCAAGCTCAGGGGCAGGCGGGGGCGAAGCGGGGGCATGCGGAGGCTCCTGGATACGCGACACCTGTGCCGGCCTCTTCGCGGGGCAAGCCCGCTCCTACAGGATTTTGCGCAACCCTTGTGGGAGCGGGCTTGCCCCGCGAAGAGGCCGGTACAGGCCATGAAAAAGGCGGCATCTTAACAGCCGCCTTCAACATTGGACGATCACGCCCGCGCGATATTCAGTCGTTGCTGGCCGGGCGCTTGTGCTGGCGCCAGTTGTCGTCGATCTTCGACCAGGTCTTGCCATCGGTGACGGCCAGCAGTTTGCGCCCGTCCTTGAAGGTGGCGAGGAAGGTGGCTTCTTCTTCCTTGCCACCGAGCCAGAGCCCGGCCAGCAGCCCCACCGGCCCGGCCACCAAGGCCCCAGCTACACCCCAGCCAAGGGCGGTACCCAGGCTGCGGCTGGACTCCAAACTGGACAGCTTGAGGTCACTGATGCGTGCGAGTGAGATCCGCTCGCCAGGCGAGGGGCTGCGCGGGGTCTTGAGTGTGAGCGATCCGTTGCGATACTCGCCTTCACCTTGCAAGAAATCGCCGGATCGAACCGTGAGTCTTGTCATAAAGTCGTCCTTCAGGGAGGGGGCATTGTCCAGCACTTACTTGAGCCCTCCCGAGGCAGGCAGTCAACGCTCAGGCGACGGAGGGTAGTGCGTTGCAATGTCGCGGCTGATGCGCTTGCGCTCGGCCAGCGCCCAGGCCAACAGTGCCAGCGTACCGATCACCAAGCCGGCCACGACAATGCCCATCCAGCCCTGACGCTGGAACAACTGCGTCCCCAGCAGCGACCCCAGCGCACCGCCGATGAAGTAGCAAGTGATATAGCCTGCATTCAGCCGTGTGCGCGCCTCTGGCCGCAGCGCGATCACCGCGTTTTGGTTGCTCACGTGTACCAGCTGTACGGCCAGGTCGAGCATCAATACCCCCAGCAGCAACGCCAGCAGCGAGTACTCGGCAAAACCAAGCGGCACCCACGACAGCAGCAGTACGATCAGCCCGACCGTGGTGCCTAACGCCCCTTTGCCGCGGTCGGCCAGGCGCCCAGCCCAGTTGGCCGACAGCGCTCCCGCCGCGCCTGCCAAACCGAACAGGCCGATCACCGCGTCCGAGTAGTGGTAGGGCGCTTGCGCCAGCAGGAAGGCCAGCGGTGTCCAGAACAGCGCGAACAGGCTGAACGCCAGCAAGCCCAGCAGCGAGCGCAAGCGCAGCACGGGCTCTTCGATGAACAGGCGGAACACCGAGCCGATCAAGGCCGGGTACTTCAAACCGGCATGGCTGTGGTGCTGCGGCAAGCTGCGATACAGGGCCAGGGCGGTGATGGCCATCAGTACCGCGGCCAGCACATAGATGCTGCGCCAGCCACCCAACTCCGCCATGAAGCCGGCCGCCGTACGCGCCAGCAGAATGCCCAGCAACAGGCCGCTCATCAGTGTGCCCACTGCGCGCCCGCGCTGGTGCGGCTCACTCAGGCTCGCGGCCATCGGCACCAGGATTTGCGCCACCACCGAGAACAGGCCGGTCAGCGCGGTGCCGAGCAGCAACCACGGCAGGCTCGGTGCGCAGGCGCTGATGACCAGGCCGAGGGTCGAAATGGCGGTCATCACCGTGATCAGGCGGCGTTGCTCGAACAGGTCGCCCAGGGGCGCCAGCAGCAACAGGCCAGCGCCATAGCTGAGCTGGGCGGCGATGACGATGCTGCCGGCGCCGGCGGTGCTCAGGCCGAACTGCAGGGCGATGCTGTGCAGCAACGGTTGCGCGTAGTAGTTGCTGGCCACGGCCAGGCCGGTGGCGGTGGCCATCAGCAGGATCAGGGCGCGACTGAGGGTCGGGGCGTTCATGGGGATCTCGGGGGGCATTGGCAGGGGGCTGTATTCTAGGGCGTTGAGGGTATGGCGGGGGATGTTTAGCGCCTGGGAGATCGAGCGCCGCCCGCGCGGCGCTCGATCTCACAGGCGCAAAAAAAACCAAGGCAGACACCTAGAACTGCGCCCACCTCAAGCCGCAAACCCACCATCCGCCGTCAAACTGGCCCCCGTGATGTACCCCGCCTCCGGCCCCGCCAGGTAGGCCACGAAGCTGGCAATCTCATCCACCTGCCCATAGCGCCCGATGGCCATCAGCGGTATCAGGCTGTCGGCAAACTCACCGCTGGCCGGGTTCATATCGGTGTCAACCGGGCCGGGCTGCACGTTGTTGACGGTGATGCCCTGGGGGCCGAGGTCGCGTGCCATGCCGCGGGTCAGGCCAACCAGCGCCGACTTGCTCATGGCGTAGGGGGCGCCACCGGCAAAGGGCATGCGCTCGGCGTTGGTGCTGCCGATGTTGATGATGCGCCCGCCCTGGCCCATGTAGCGCACGGCCGCTTGGCTGGCGACGAACACGCTGCGCACATTCACCGCCAGCATGCGGTCGAAGTCACCCAGGTCGAACTCGGCGATCGGCGCCACCGTCAGCACACCGGCGTTGTTCACCAGAATGTCCAGCCCCCCAAAGGCCTTCGCGGTGTCATCCACCGCCAATTGCACGGCGGCGGCGTCGGCGCTGTCGGCGCGCAGGGCGAGGGCTTGGCCGCCGTTGCCGATGATTTCCTGGGCCAGCTGTTCTGCCGGGCCGGCGGAGCTGACGTAGGTGAAGGCAACCCGAGCACCGTCGCGGGCCAGGCGGCGCACGATGGCCGCACCAATGCCGCGGGAGCCGCCCTGGACCAGGGCTACCTTACCGTCGAGTGGAAGTTGTTTGGACATGCTGATCTCCTGCTGGGAAGCAAGGCCGAATGCCTTGGATGGGCGCAGTATCGGTGGCTAATTACCTGCTGATAAGATGGCAATCACTATTAGCAGAGTAAACCCTTGGTTGTTAATCATGGCCGTGGAGTCTTTCAACGCCCTCGAATGCTTTATCCGCAGCGCCGAGGTCGGCAGCTTCGCCGAGGCCGCTCGCCGCCTGAGCCTGACCCCCGCCGCAGTGGGCAAGCATGTGGCTCAGCTGGAAGCCCGGTTGGGCGTGCGACTGTTCCAGCGTAGTACCCGCAAGCTGACCTTGACCGAAGCAGGCCAGCGTTTTCTGGGTGAAGTGAGTGACAGTTTTCGTACCATCCAGTACGCCGTGGCTAACCTGGCCAGTGCCGAAGGCCAACCGGCCGGGTTGCTGCGGGTCAGCATGGGCACGGTGTTTGGGCGGTTGTACGTGTTACCCCTGTTGGGAGAATTCTTGCGCCGTTACCCGGCGATTACCCCGGATTGGCATTTTGACAATCGCCAGGTCGACCTGATCGGCCAAGGCTTCGATGCTGCCATCGGCGGCGGTTTTGATTTGCCGCCGGGGGTGGTGGCGCGCAAGCTGACCCCGGCGCACCGGGTGCTGGTGGCAGCGCCTGCCTACCTGGACCAACAGGCGCCGATCGAGGACCCGCAGGCGCTGCAGTGCCACGCCGGCATTCTGATTCGCTCACCGCAGACCGGCCGGGTGCGCTCCTGGCCACTGACCAGTCGCTGGCAGGAGCAGCAGCCGTTGGTGCTGCGCCAAGCAATGACCATGAGTGATTCGGATGCGGCCTGCGCGGTGGCGCAGCAGGGGTTGGGGGTTGCCTTGGTCAGTCTGCCGTTTGCCGTGCCTTACCTGCAGGCCGGGGGGCTGCGGCGGGTGTTGCCGGATTGGTATGTGGACGATGGGCATATCAGCGTGTATTTCGCCCAGCACAAATTGTTGCCCGGGAAGACGCGGGCGTTTATCGATTTTGTCGTGGAGCAGTTCGCGCAGCAGGGGTTGGCGGGGCAGTTCGATGCGCTGCAGGGCCTCTAGAATGATGCTGCCTGAACCGGCCTCTTCGCGGGTAAACCCGCTCCCACAGGGATGGCGCAATACCTGTGGGAGCGGGCTTGCCCCGCGAAGAGGCCGGGTCAGGCAACATCAGCAATGAAAAATACCTGCGCCCCCAAGCTCACCTCGTCATCCACCCGCTTGCCCACCAGCTGCTGCCCCAGCGGCGAGCGCGGTGTGATCACGGTCACCAGCTCATCCCCTTCACCCACTTTCAACCCGGCCGCCTCAGGCCCGAGGAACAGCCTACGTTGCTGGCCATCCTCGTCCTCAAGGGTCACCAGGTTGCTCACCTGCACGCCATGCGCAGGGTCGTAGTCACGCAACAGCAGTTGCTGGTAAATCTGCAACGCCTGGCGAATCTCGGCAGTACGCCGCGCCTGGCCGGTGGCCAGGTACGAAGCTTCAAGGCCCAAGGTGTCATACTTGTTTTCGGCGATGTTCTCTTCCGCGGTGGCGGCTTCGTACGCGGTCTGCGCGGCGCGGCTCAGCACGTCTACGTCATGTTCGAGGGTCGCGACGATGCGCGTGAGTAGCAGGGGCTTGTCCATCTTCAGTAACAGAACTCCAGCACATGGGCCTGGCTTTTTTCGGTGGGCGCGGTGCGGTTCTGTTGCAGCCAGAACTGGCACTTGGGGCTGTTAAGGTTGCGAGGGTTGCCTTGGGCGGCCTCGGCGGCCTGTTGCAGTTGCTGCTGGTGCAGGATGTCCTTGTAGCGCTCGAACATTTCGCCCTGGGCATCTGCCGGTGGCGGCGCGGCGGGTTGGCTGCGGGCAGGGGCCATGGCCTGGGCGACCGGCTGCACCTGCTCTGGCCACAGCTGCAACGCCAACCACAGGCTCATGGCGATGACCACGGCGCCCAGCCACAGGCCAAAGGCCACGCAGAGGATCAGTTGCAACGGCTTGAGGGTGATTTTCAGTTCGCGGTGGCGGGGCATGGCAGCCTCCTGGCAGGGCAGTTCGAGGTGCATTGTCGCACGCTGTCGGCGAATTTTACCCGTGGGTGCTTTTGTCCACGGCAATTAATCCGCAGAATTCGCGGTTTTGGGCACCATGAGGGGGAGGGCACATGAAGGCCACCTGGGACATCTTTTGCACCGTCGTCGACAATTATGGCGACATCGGCGTCACCTGGCGCCTGGCGCGGCAACTGGTGGACGAGCACGATCTGGCGGTGCGCCTGTGGGTGGACGACCTGAACGCCTTCGTGCCGATGTGCCCCGGTGCCGATGCCACGGCGCTGCAACAATGGCAGCACGGTGTCGATGTGCGCCAGTGGCCTGCCGAGTGGCTGCCGGTGGAGCCTGCCGAGGTGGTGATCGGCGCGTTCGCCTGCCAGCTGCCGGTGCACTATGTCGAGGCCATGCGTGCGCGGCCCAAGCCGCCGCTGTGGCTGAACCTCGACTACCTCAGTGCAGAGGACTGGGTTGAGGGCTGCCACGGTTTGCCGTCGCCCCAGCCCAACGGCTTGCGCAAAGTATTCTTCTTCCCAGGCTTTACCGAAAAAACCGGTGGCCTGTTGCGTGAGGGCGATTTACTGGCGCGGCGCGAAGCCTTCGCGCAGTCTGCCGAAGCCCGGCAGGCATTCTTGCAGCGCCTGGGTGTACACCCCGAGGCGCAAGCGCGGCTGATCTCGCTGTTCGCCTATGAGAACACCCAGCTGGGCAACTGGCTGGATGCGTTGGCAGCAGATACCCAGCCGACCCACCTACTGGTACCGCAAGGGCGCATCCTGGCTGACGTCGCCCATTGGCTGGGCGAGCCGGGGCTGGCGGTGGGCGATGTGCGCCTGCGCGGGTCGCTGACGGTGCAAATTTTGCCGTTCGTCAGCCAGGACGATTATGATCGCCTGCTGTGGGCCTGCGACTTCAATGCCGTGCGCGGTGAAGACTCGTTCGTGCGTGCGCAGTGGGCTGGGCGGCCGATGCTGTGGCACATCTACGTGCAGGACGAGAACGCCCACTGGGAAAAACTCGAAGCGTTCCTTGCGCATTATCGACAGGGCCTGTCAGACGATGCCGCTGACGCACTGGTTGCGTTGTGGCGTGCCTGGAACATGGACAACGACGTCGGCCAGGCGTGGCAAGCGGCCCAGCGGCACTGGCCAGAACTGCAGCAGCATGCCCGAGATTGGGCGGCCCGGCAGGCCACTCGGCCGGACCTTGCCATGACGCTGGTACAGTTTTACCGAAATTGGCTATGATATGCGGCCTCGATTTTTATAAATCCATCCAGATTCGGATACTTCGTAATGAAAACTGGTAAAGAACTGAAACCCGGTACCGTACTGCGGATCGACAACGACCCGTGGCTGGTTCAAAAAGCTGAGTTCACCAAATCGGGCCGTAACAGCGCGATCATGAAAACCAAGCTGAAGAACCTGCTGACCGGCTACAAGACCGAAACCGTCTACGGTGCGGACGACAAGCTGGACGACGTGATCCTGGATCGCAAAGAAGCGACCCTGTCGTTCATCAGCGGTGACTCGTACACCTTCATGGACACCACCGACTACACCATGTACGAACTGAACGCCGAAGACATCGACGCCGTTCTGCCGTACATCGAAGAAGGCATGGAAGACATCTGCGAAGCCGTCTTCTTCGAAGGCCGCCTGGTATCGGTTGAACTGCCGACCACCATCAGCCGTAAAGTTGTCTACACCGAGAACGCTGCGCGTGGTGACACCTCCGGCAAAGTGATGAAGCCTGCCAAGCTGGCAAACGGTACCGAGATCTCGGTTGCCGACTTCATCCAGATCGACGAGTGGATCGACATCGACACTCGCGACAACAGCTTCAAAGGCCGTTCCAAGAAGTAAATCTTCTTGTGATGCGCACAAAAAACCCGGCCTCGGCCGGGTTTTTTTATGCCTGCATTCAGACCGTCACGTGCAGCCTTACATCCACATTGCCGCGGGTGGCGTTGGAGTAAGGGCAGACCTTGTGCGCCTTCTCCACCAAACCTTCGGCATCGGCCTGGGCCAGGCCCGGCAGGTTGATGTGCAGGTCGATGTCCAGGCCGAAACCACCCGGGATCTGGCCAATGCCCACGTTTGCAGTGATCGAGGCATCGGCCGGCAGGGCTTTTTTCTCTTGCCCGGCGACAAATTTCAGTGCGCCGATGAAGCAGGCCGAGTAGCCGGCCGCGAACATCTGTTCAGGGTTGGTGCCGTCACCGCCCGCGCCGCCCAGTTCTTTGGGGGTGCTCAGCTTGACTTCCAGCTTGCCGTCGCTGGAGCGGGATTTACCGTCGCGCCCGCCAGTGGAGGTGGCTTCTGCGATGTACAGCGGAGTGACCTTTTGCATCTTGAGCCTCGCTAATGTGCTGTGCGCTACCGGGTAGCGGTGGCGCTGGGTAGGTGTGGGATTTAAATTAGCGCGCAATTAGTTTGCGCGCAAGATAAATCATCACCGTTCATCCGAACGGCCATCACACAGCATAGCGCTCAGAGGTTTTTCTGCAGGTTGTCGCGCAGTTCGAGCAGGTCGGCTTGCAGCTGTTTCAGGCGTTCCAGGCTGCGCCCGCTGGCCTTGAGGATGCACGGGGGCACCTGTTTGGCCTGTTGTTGCAAATCACGGCCCTTGTCGGTCAGCTGCACCAGTACCACCCGTTCGTCCTCGCGGCTGCGGGTGCGCTTGAGCAGGCCTTCGCTTTCCAGGCGCTTGAGCAGCGGGGTCAACGAGCCAGGGTCGGTGAGCAGGTGTTGGCTGATCTCGCCCACGGTCAGGCCATCCCGCTCCCACAGCACCAGCATGGCCAGGTACTGCGGGTAGGTCAGGCCCAGCGCTTGCAGCAGCGGCTTGTAGACCTTGGTCATCAGCAACGAGGTCGAATGCAGGGCGAAGCAGACCTGGTTGTCCAGCAGCAGCTCGTCACAGGAGGCTTGGGTGTCGGCGTTCATGCAGGTCCTTGGAATAATCAATGGGGAAATCTAGCACGCTGATCATTAGTGCGTTCATTGCCAGCGCAGTTCACTGCGCAGGGCCAGGTCCCAGGGTGGAATGGGGCTGAAACGGCTCTTGAGAAATTCGAGCAGCAAACGGCTGCGAGAGTTCGTTTCATGTGCCAGGCGTAACGCATAAATGCCACTGGACTCGGCGGCTGGCAGGCCACCTTCGCAAAACAGCGGGACCAGTTCGCCGCGCAGCAGGTAGTCGCTGATCAGCCAGGTGGGCAGATGGGCAATGCCCAAACCCGCGAGGGCGCCGAACAGCAGGGTTTCGGCGTTGTTGGCGGCCATGCGCATGCGCGATGGCCGGTACAGGCGGGCCTGGCCGGCCACGCTGAAGCGCCAGGCAAACGGTGGCGCCAGGCCGTCCCAGTCGAGGCCGTCGTGCGCAGGCAACTCGCTGGGGCACGCCGGTACGCCTCGGCTGGCCAGGTAGGCCGGGCTGGCGCAGGCGATGCGCACCATGTAGGCCAGCGGTGTGGCGACCAGGCGCGTGTCGGCCAGGGGGCCTGCACGCAATACCAGGTCGACTTCGCCAAGGTGGCTGCCCTGCATGTCGACGAAGCTGTCGATCAGGCGCAGGTGCACGTCCAGTCCGGGGTAGGCCACGAGGAAGTCGGCGATGGCCGGGGCGAGGTGGCGACGGCCAAACGCGGCGGGGGCGTCGATGCGGATGAGGCCTTCCGGGGCGCTGCTCAACGAGACAGCTTCGGCGCGGGCCAGGCGCAGCTCCTCGATGATGCGTCGTGCGCGTTCGGCAAAAGCGTTGCCGGCCGGGGTGGCACGCACCGCGTGGGTGCTGCGGGTGAACAGCCGGCTGCCCACGGCGCTTTCGAGGTTGTCGATGCGCCGGGCAACGGCCGAGGGCGTCAACGGGTGGCGCCGCGCGGCGGCAGAGAAGCTGCCGGTTTCCAGCACGTCGAGAAACAGGCTGAGTTGGTCGGTGAGGATATCGGGGTTCATGGTGGCTCGGCTTTGCATAAAACGCACAGCCATTGTGCGCTGCTGTGCGTTTCCCCACCAGCCCCGACTCGGTAGCATGCTCACCATTACAAGCGAGAGGCGCAGAGGCCCTGATGATCGAGTGGTTGTTGTATATCGCGTTGGGCGCTGCCCTGGGCACCATGGGTGGTTTGTTCGGGATTGGTGGGGGGTTGATTGCAATCCCGGCGCTGGGGGTGTTGTTCGGCTTGGACCAACAGCTGGCGCAGGGCACTGCGTTGGTCATGGTGGTGCCGAATGTGTTGCTGGCGCTGTGGCGCTACCACCAGCGCAACCGCATCGAGCTGCGCCATGCGCTGCCGTTGGCACTGTGCAGTTTCCTGTTCGCCTGGCTGGGGTCGATTTGGGCGGTGGGCATCGATGCCCAGTCCATGCGGCTGGGCTTTGTCGGCTTTCTGGTGGCGCTGGCGGTGTGGAACGTGGCGCGGATGTTCCTCAAGGTCGCGCCGCCCAGCCCTGAACTGCGTTACGCCTGGCCGTGGCTGGGCGTGCTGGGCAGTTTTGCCGGGACCATGGGTGGGTTGTTCGGGGTAGGGGGCGCGGTAGTCGCCACGCCTATTCTGACCAGTGTGTTCGGGACCACGCAGGTGGTGGCGCAGGGGTTGTCGCTGGCGTTGGCGGCGCCCAGTACGACGGTGACCCTGTTGACCTATGGCGTGCACCAGAGTGTTGATTGGGGGGTAGGGATCCCCTTGGCGGTGGGTGGGCTGCTCAGCATCAGCTGGGGGGTGAGGTTGGCGCATGCCCTGCCAGAGAAGGTGTTGCGGGCGATGTTTTGTGCGTTTCTGGTGGTGTGTGCGGTGATGTTGGGGTTTGAGCTTTGAGCGTACATGCTGCAGCCATCTCCCTGTAGGAGCAGCCTTGCGCTGCGAAGAGGCCCGTCCAAGCAGCGCAAAATGTCGCTGAAATCACCGGCCTCTTCGCAGCACAAGGCTGCTCCTACACAAAGCTATGGCTGCCACTGATCTATTTGAACCCTTCGACGATGTAATCGGCCATGCAATCGGTGATCGGGGACGGGTGCTGCGTGCTGCGCACCAGCATCACATTGGCCACCGGCAACTGCGGCAGCCCGTCGCTCTCGCCCAAAATCCGTATGTTGCCGCCGATCAGGCTCTGCAACTGTGCCGTCACCGCCAACCCGGCAGTGACGATGGCAAAGATCGCCGCCAGGCTTGGGCTGGTGTAGGCAATGCGGTAGTCGATGCCTTGCGCTTCTAGCGCATTGCAGGTCCAGGCGCGGCAAAAGCAGTCGGTGTTGAACAGCGCCACCGGCATGGGCCGTTGCTCCTGCGGGCAAAACCCTTCGGCGGCAGCCCACACCAACCGTTCCTGGCGCAACAGCTGGCCGACTTCGTTGCCCGGTTCGCGGGTGACGATGGTCAGGTCCAGGTCCTGACGCAGCATCAATTGCTTTGACGAATCGCAATGCACCTCCACCTGCACCAGCGGGTAAGCCTGGGCAAAACTCGACAGGATGGTCGGCAGAAAGCGCATGGCGTAATCGTCGGGTGTGCCGATGCGTACCACCCCGACCATGTGCGGCATGCGCAAGGTATTGAACACTTCGCCGTGCAGCTTGAGGATGCGCCGGGCATAGCCAAGCAGTACCTGCCCTTCAGCGGTGAGGCGTACCTGGCGGCCCTCGCGCTCGAACAGCTGGCGCTGCAGGATGTCTTCCTCCAGGCGTTTCATTTGCATGCTGACCGCCGACTGGGTGCGGTTGACCACCTCGCCGGCGCGGGTGAAACCGCCTTGCTCGGCAATGGCGACGAAGGTGCGCAACACGTCGGCATCAAGGCTTTGATACTGGGACATTGCATCAATCTCCGAGATGCATGGCATCAGAAACATTCGTTGGATTGATCTTAAGCCCGGCGCGAGACTGGAGCCATCAACACGGAGGGCTTCACGATGAAAGGTCATGTCAGCAGCATCCAGCAACCTGCCTTTTCCCTGAACCACCTGTGGCACGCAGCCCTGCAGCGCCCGGCGCGTTGGTGGGAGCTGTACCGTCAGCGCCAGGAGCTGGCCAGCCTCAGCGATGCGACATTGCACGACCTGGGCTTGAGCCGGGCGGATATCCAGCAAGAGGCCGAGCGGCACTTCTGGGATGATCCGCTGCGCAAATAGGCCGTTTTTTGTAGGTGCGGCGGTTTAGCGACGCACCTGCTTGAGGGTTTCGGCAATCAGAAACGCCAGTTCAAGCGACTGATCGGCATTCATGCGGGGGTCGCAGTGGGTGTGGTAACGGTCCGACAGGCCGTCTTCGGTGATCGGGCGGGCGCCGCCGATGCATTCGGTGACGTTCTGCCCGGTCATCTCAATGTGGATCCCGCCTGCATGGCTGCCTTCGGCCTGGTGCACCTGGAAGAACTGCTTCACCTCATCGAGGATCTGCGCAAAGTCACGGGTCTTGTAGCCACTGCTGGCCTTGATGGTGTTGCCGTGCATCGGGTCTGAGCTCCACAGCACCTTGCGCCCCTCGCGCTCGACAGTGCGGATCAACCCTGGCAGGTGGTCGCCGACCTTGTTGGCGCCCATGCGCACGATCAGGTTGAGGCGGCCGGGGTCGTTGCTCGGGTTGAGGGTGTCGATCAGGCGGATCAGTTCTTCGGGGTTCATGCTGGGGCCGACCTTGACCCCGATCGGGTTGTGCACGCCGCGCAGGAACTCGACATGGGCGCCGTCGAGCTGGCGCGTGCGGTCGCCGATCCACAGCATGTGCGCCGAGCAATCGTAGTAGTCGCCGGTCAGGCTGTCCTGGCGCACGAAAGCTTCTTCATAGTTGAGCAGCAGCGCTTCGTGGGCGGTGAAGAAGCTGGTCTCGCGCAGTTGCGGCGCGCTGTCCAGCCCGCAGGCGCGCATGAAGGCCAGGGTCTCGTCGATACGGTTGGCCAGTTGATGGTACTTGTCGGCCAACGCCGAGTTGGCGATGAAGTCCAGGTTCCACTTGTGCACCTGGTGCAGGTCGGCAAAGCCACCCTGGGCAAAGGCGCGCAACAGGTTGAGGCTGGCGGTGGCCTGGTGGTAGGCCTGCAGCAGGCGGTCCGGGTCGGGGACACGGCTTTTTTCATCAAAGCCGATGCCGTTGACGATATCGCCACGGTAGGCGGGCAGGGTGACGTTGCCGATGGTCTCGTCGCCCGCAGAGCGCGGCTTGGCAAATTGCCCGGCCATGCGCCCGACCTTGACCACCGGGCAGCCGGCAGCAAAGGTCATGACGATGGCCATCTGCAGCAGCACCTTGAACGTGTCGCGGATCTTCGCGGCGGAAAATTCGGCAAAGCTCTCGGCGCAGTCGCCGCCCTGCAACAGGAACGCGCGGCCTTCGGTGACCTCGGCGAACTGCCGGCGCAGCTCGCGGGCCTCGCCCGCGAACACCAGCGGCGGGTAGCTGGCCAAGGTCTGTTCGACCTTGAGCAGGTGCGCGGCGTCGGGGTAGGTCGGTTGCTGCTGGATAGGCAGGGCACGCCAGCTGTCAGGGCTCCACGGTGCGTTCATTTCGGGCTCGATCTTGTGGGTTGTAGGCTTTGGGTCATGGTAACAGTTGCCGCCGCGCTTGTTGCATCGGGGGTGTTGGCGGACAATGCGCGTTTTTGCACGGGCGAGTGGCGAACATGACGGCGGAACGGGAAGAGCGGCTACTGGCACGGGTCGAAGATGCCTTTGGCGTCATCAGCGTGTACGAGGTGGACGACTACCGTTTTCTCGAATTCGGCGACGCGATCGAGCAGAGCTGCGTGTTCACCGCCGACCCCAGCTGGCTGGAATATGACTACACCCGCGCCATGCTGGTCGGCGCCTTGTGCCACGCGCAGCCCGAGAGTGCGCTGTTTCTGGGCCTGGGCGCCGGCACGCTGACCCAGGCCTGCATGAAGTTTCTGCCGCTGGACGATATCGAAGCCATCGAGCTGCGCCCAGACGTGCCGCGCCTGGCCATGGAATACCTGGGCCTGGATGATGACCCGCGCCTGTATGTGCGGGTGGGCGATGCCATCGAGCTGCTGCCCAGCGCAGAAAAGGCCGACCTGGTCTTCGTCGACCTGTACACCGACTTTGGCCCGGGTGTCGGGCATCTGGCCTGGGGTTTTCTGGACAACTGCCAGAAACAGCTCAACCCTGGGGGGTGGCTGGTGATCAACCAGTGGGCCAGCGATGACGGCAGGCCGCTGGGCGCGGCGCTGCTGCGCGGCTTGTACCACCGGCATTATTGGGAGTTGCCGGTGAAGGAGGGCAACGTGATCCTCTTGGTGCCGGCGGACCTTGAGCAAACGCTGGACATGCAAGGGCTGCGGGCGCGTGCCGAGGCGCTGGCGCCGCAGTTGGGGTATACCCTTGACGGGCTGATCAAAGAAATTCGGCCTGCGACCTGAGCTGCTGACACCCCCTTGTAGGCGCAGCCTTGCGCTGCGAAGAGGCCCTTGCAGGCAGCGTAGATTCTTGCTGCTTTCACCGGCCTCTTCGCAGCGCAAGGCTGCTCCTACAAGGGGGTGTGAATTAACGATTCAGCCCGTGGTCGCTAGTGGCTACCTGGTGGCTCCGGTCTACTGAAAATTTTCCTCACGTAACCCACTAATTCGGGTATAGTACGCGCCGGTCTTTTAGCGGACCTCAAAATCAGGTGGTGCAAATCCTCCGAGTCCAGCTTCGGCTGCACGTCCGCTAGGCGGACCTTCCCAAGTTTTTCTTTTTCAATCGTTTTCGCAAATCCCCGCCGCCAAAGCTGCCTGGGTGACCTTCTGGTCTTTCAAGGCATGTGCAGCTTTGGAGCATGGGTCTTTGCGGATGCACCTAGAGGCAGACCCATGACCCAGGAAACCGGCGGATTCGCCGCTCTCGATCTCAATCCGAATATTGTTGCTGCTGTACTGGCTACCGGCTATGAAGAGCCGTCCGCCATTCAGCATCAGTCGATCCCGATCATCCTCGCCGGTCACGACATGATCGGCCAGGCGCAGACTGGCACCGGCAAGACCGCTGCCTTCGCCCTGCCGATCCTCAACAAGATCGACGTGAGCAAGCGCGAACCGCAAGCCCTGATCCTGGCGCCAACCCGTGAGTTGGCGCTGCAAGTTGCTACCGCTTTCGAAACCTACGCCAAGCAGATGCCGGGCGTTAACGTGGTCGCTGTTTACGGTGGTGCCCCGATGGGCCCACAGCTGCGTGCCATCCGTAACGGCGCGCAAATCGTCGTCGCTACCCCAGGCCGTCTGTGCGATCACCTGCGTCGTGACGAAAAAGTCCTGTCGACCGTACAGTACCTGGTACTGGACGAAGCCGACGAGATGCTCAAGCTGGGCTTCATGGATGACCTCGAAGTGATCTTCGACGCAATCCCAGCTAGCCGTCAGACCGTCCTGTTCTCCGCAACCCTGCCGTCGTCGATCCGCTCGATCGCCGAACGTCACCTGCGTGAACCCAAGCACGTCAAGATCCAGAGCAAGACCCAGACCGTTACCGCGATCGATCAGGCTCACCTGATGGTCCATGCCGACCAGAAGATCCCGGCTGTTCTGCGTCTGCTGGAAGTTGAAGAGTTCGATGCGCTGATCGCCTTCGTGCGTACCAAGCAAGCCACCCTGGACCTGGCCGCCGCGCTGGAAGCCAAGGGCTACAAGGCTGCTGCGCTGAACGGCGACATCGCCCAGAACCAGCGTGAGCGCGTCATCGACTCGCTCAAGGATGGCCGCCTGGACATCGTCGTCGCCACCGACGTCGCTGCCCGTGGTCTGGACGTACCGCGCATCACGCACGTGTTCAACGTCGACATGCCGTACGACCCAGAGTCCTACGTTCACCGTATCGGCCGTACCGGCCGTGCCGGTCGCGAAGGCCGTGCACTGCTGCTGGTCACCCCGCGTGAGCGCCGCATGCTGCAAGTGATCGAGCGTGTTACCGGGCAGAAAGTTGCCGAAGCACGCCTGCCCAATGCCCAGGCCGTTCTGGATGCTCGCATCAAGAAACTGACCTCGAGCCTGGCGCCGCTGGTGGCCGAATCGGAAGCCAGCCATGGCGACCTGCTCGACCGCCTGACCACCGACCTGGGTTGCAGCCCGCGTGCCCTGGCTTCGGCCTTGCTGCGCAAAGCCACCAATGGTCAGGCGCTGGACCTGGCTGCCGTAGAGCGCGAGCAGCCGCTGGTACCGGGCGTTGGTGCACCGCGTGAGCGTACCGGTGAGCGTGCCGAGCGTGGCGAGCGCAGTGACCGTGGTGACCGTGAGCGTCGTGCGCCAATGCCGCTGGCTGAAGGCCGCGTGCGTTGCCGTACTGCCCTGGGTGCCCGTGACGGCATCGCTGCCAAGAACCTGTTGGGTGCGATCCTCAACGAAGGCGGCCTGGCCCGTGACGCTATCGGCCGTATCCAGGTACGCGACAGCTTCAGCCTGGTTGAGCTGCCGGAAGATGGCCTGGAGCGTCTGCTGTCCAAGCTCAAGGACACCCGCGTGGCTGGCAAGCAGCTGAAGCTGCGTCGCTACCGCGAAGATTGATCCTGGCGTAATAAAAAAATCCCCGGCCTGAGCTGGGGATTTTTTTTGCCTGAGTGAAGCGCACAAGGCCCCTTGTAGGAGCAGCCTTGCGCTGCGAAGAGGCCAGTGCAAGCAGCGAGCATTCACTGTGCTTGCACCGGCCTCTTCGCAGCACAAGGCTGCTCCTACAGGGGATCTGTGTTTCAGTCGAACCTGTAGATATCCATCCCCAGTGCCCCCAAGGTGAACCCCTGGTGGACGATGCCGAACGTGCCCCCAGCCCCGAGGGCAAAAAACAGCGGTAGCAAATGCTCATCACTGGGATGGTTACGCACCGCAAACGGTGCCGCTTGCCGGTAACCCACCAGCGCATCCCGGTCATCCTCCTGCAGCCGCGCCACCACCCAATCCCGAAACGCCAGCGCCCAAGGTTCTATCACATCCGGCCCGGCGTGCCAGTCCAGTTCGCCTAGGTTATGGGTAATGCTTCCCGAGCCCACCAGCAGTACCCCCTGCGCGCGCAACCCTGCCAGTGCCTGGCCAACCTTGAGCTGCAAGGCAGGCCCTAGCTGACTGGGTAGCGACACCTGGAGCACCGGGATGTTGGCGCCCGGGTACATCAGCGATAACGGCACCCAGGCGCCATGGTCGAACGGCCGGTGCGCATCGGTGCGCGCCGGCAAGCCGGCAGCGCCCAGCAATGCGCACACCTGCTCAGCCAGCGCAGGGGCGCCCGGTGCTGGGTACTGCACGGCATACAGCGCCTGGGGGAAGCCGTGGAAGTCGTGCCAGGTCTCGGGCTGCTGGCTGCCGGTCACCAGCAGCTCACGGCTTTCCCAGTGCGCCGACACCACTACGATCGCCTTGGGTTGCGGCAGGGCATTGGCCAACCCGGCCAGGGCCGGCCCGCTGGCGCCCGGCTGCAGGGCAAGCATGGGGGAACCATGGGAAATGAACAGGCTGGGCAGCATGGTGATGTCCTGAGGGTTAAGATGCAGTCATCTTCGATCAGTTACCGATCGAAATCCAAACCAAGTTTTCTGCGCTATGTATCGAAGCGCTTGATAAGTACAGGAGCACCCATGGAGCCAGCGTTCTGGCACAAACGATGGGCCGACAACCAGATCGGCTTCCATCAAGCGCAGGTCAACCCGTACCTGCAAGCGCACTGGCCAGTGCTGGCGCTGCCGGCTGGCAGCCGTGTGCTGGTGCCGTTGTGTGGCAAGAGCCTGGACCTGGCCTGGCTGGCAGGGCAGGGGCATCGGGTGCTGGGGGTGGAGCTGTCGCGGCGGGCAGTGGAGGGCTTTTTCCAAGAGCACGGGCTTGAGGCTGAAGTCTCGCAGAAGGGCGCGTTCGAGGTTTGGAGAAGCGCCGAGGTGGAGCTGTGGTGCGGGGACTTCTTTGCCTTGCGGGCCGAGGATGTGGCCGATTGCGCGGGGTTCTATGACCGTGCGGCGTTGATTGCTTTACCGCCCGAGATGCGCCTGCGCTACATGCGGCTGTTGGCTGACGTGCTGCCAGCGGGGTGCCAAGGGCTGTTGGTGACGCTGGGTTATGACCAGGCGCTGTTGGCTGGCCCGCCGTTTTCGGTCGCCGATGATGAGGTGCGGCACGGCTTTGCCGGTCGGCAGGTGGAGCCGCTGGCGGTGCTGGAAATCATTGAGCAGAGCCCGAAGTTCGCCCAGGCCGGTGCTACCAGCCTGCTCGAGCGGGTGTATCGCATAGGCCTCTGAAGGGGACCACCCACAAAAAAGGGCGACCGAAGTCGCCCTTTTTTGTTTTTGCTGGGTGGATCATCCGCGACGGCGCAGCGCCTCGATACGGTCTTCCAGCGGCGGGTGGCTCATCAGCAGCCCGGCCAGGCCGTGCTTGAGGCCGCCATTGATGCCGAAGGCCTTCATGGTGTCCGGCATATGGACTGGCAGGCCTTGCTCCACACGCAGGCGCTGCAGGGCGCCGATCATCGCGGCCGTGCCGGCCAGTTGTGCGCCGGCTTCGTCGGCACGGTACTCGCGGCGGCGCGAGAACCACATGACGATCATGCTGGCCAGGATGCCCAGGATCAGCTCGGCAACGATGGTCGCGACGTAGTAAGCAATACCCTGGCCTTCTTCGTTCTTGAAGATGACCTTGTCGACGAAGTTGCCGATGATGCGGGCAAAGAACATCACGAAGGTGTTCACCACGCCCTGCACCAGCGCCAGGGTGACCATGTCACCGTTGGCCACGTGGCCGATCTCGTGGGCCAGCACCGCACGCACTTCATCGGGCGAGAAACGCTCCAGCAGGCCTTGGGACACCGCTACCAGGGCATCGTTGCGGTTCCAGCCGGTGGCGAAGGCGTTGGCCTCGTAGGCCGGGAAGATACCCACTTCGGGCATCTTGATGCCGGCCTCGCGCGACAGCTCCTCGACCGTTTGCAACAGCCACTGTTCGTGGCGGGTGCGCGGCTGGGAGATGATCTGGGTGCCGGTGCTCATCTTCGCCATCCACTTGGAGATGAACAGCGAGACAAGGGAGCCGGCAAAGCCGAACACGGCGCAGAACACCAGCAGGCTGCTGAGGTTGAGGTCGACCCCGTTGGCGGCCATGAACCCGTTGAAACCGAACAGGCTCAGGGTAATGCTTGCAACCAGCACCACCGCGAGGTTGGTGGCTACAAACAACAGAATGCGCATCATGGTTGTTACGTTCTCCTGACGGATGAGTGTGTTGCTTACTGCGGGGTATATAAGGTGCAAGCCGTGCCGATTCAATCGGGCGACTATTTCAAACTGTGTACGGCGGAGTATGGCAGAGGATGCGGTGGGGGCTGTGAGGTAGAGCGTTGCAGGATGTAAGAAACTTTTGGGGCTGCTTTGCAGCCCATTCGCAGCACAACGCTGCTCCTACAGGAGCAGCCTTGTGCTGCGAAGAGGCCTTCACTTACTGCGAATAAGTCCGCAGGAAATTCCCGATCCGCCCGATCGCCGCTTCCAGGTCGTCCACCCGCGGCAAGGTCACCACGCGGAAGTGGTCCGGCCATGGCCAGTTGAACGCTGTACCTTGCACGATCAGTAGTTTTTCCGACAGCAGCAGGTCTAGCGCGAACTTCTCGTCATTGAGGATCGGGCAGACCTTCGGGTCGATCCGCGGGAACGCATAAAGCGCGCCCATCGGCTTCACGCAGCTCACGCCCGGGATGTCGTTGAGCAGCTCGTAGGTGCGGTTGCGCTGCTCCAGCAGGCGGCCTTGTGGCAGCACCAGGTCGTTGATGCTCTGGTAGCCGCCCAGGGCGGTCTGGATGGCATGCTGGGCCGGCACGTTGGCGCACAGGCGCATGTTGGCCAGCATGTCGATGCCTTCGATGTAGCTCTGGGCGTGGTGCTTGGGCCCCGAGATGATCAGCCAGCCGGAACGGAAACCCGCCACCCGGTACGACTTGGACAGGCCGTTGAAGGTCAGGCACAGCAGGTCGGGGGCCAGCGAGGCGGTGCTGATGTGCACGGCTTCGTCGTAGAGGATCTTGTCGTAGATCTCGTCGGAGAACACCACCAGGTTGTGCTGGCGCGCCAGCTCCAGCATGCCCAACAGCAGCTCCTTGGAGTACACCGCGCCGGTCGGGTTGTTCGGGTTGATGATCACCAGGGCCTTGGTGTTCGGGGTGATCTTGGCCTTGATGTCTTCAAGGTCAGGGAACCAGTCGGCCTGTTCGTCGCACAGGTAGTGCACCGGCTTGCCGCCAGCCAGGCTCACTGCGGCGGTCCACAGTGGGTAGTCGGGGGCCGGGATCAGCACTTCGTCGCCGTTGTTGAGCAGCGCCTGCATCGACATGACGATCAGCTCGGACACGCCGTTACCGAGGTAGATGTCCTCGATGGTGACGCCTTCGATTTCCTTCTGCTGGCAGTACTGCATCACCGCCTTGCGCGCGCTGAACAGCCCTTTGGAGTCGCTGTAGCCCTGCGCGGTGGGCAGGTTGCGGATCACATCCTGGAGGATTTCGTCCGGCGCCTCGAAGCCAAACGGCGCCGGGTTGCCGATGTTCAGCTTGAGGATGCGGTGGCCTTCCTCCTCCAGGCGTTTGGCGTGCTTGAGCACTGGGCCGCGAATGTCGTAGCAGACATTGGCGAGCTTGTTCGATTTGCTGAACTGCATGATGGGGTCCCGGTTGAGAATACGCACCGCGCCCTTTCGAAAGGTTTGAAAGGGCAGGAAGCGGGTGCCAGACTGAACGCCTGGCACACGAAGCCAACTAATATACGTGCCACCCGCGTTACGGAAAAGACGGCGCGGGGTGAAATTAAGCCTGTCGAGGTCCCTACATGCAAAAGATCGAGAAGACACTTGAACAATGGCGGTCGATGCTCGACCCCGAGCAGTACCAGGTGTGCCGCCTCAAAGGCACCGAGCGGCCGTTCAGCGGCAAGTACAACAGCGAGCGCCGTGATGGTATCTACCATTGCATCTGCTGCAGCCTGCCGCTGTTCGATGCGCAAACCAAGTTCGATTCCGGTTGCGGCTGGCCGAGCTTCTACGCGCCGATCGAAGACAGCGCGATGATCGAGATTCGCGACACCACCCACGGCATGATCCGCACCGAAGTCACCTGCGCCCGCTGCGATGCGCACCTGGGCCACGTGTTCCCCGACGGGCCACCCCCGACCGGCCTGCGCTATTGCATCAACTCGGTGTGCATCGACCTTCGACCACGTGACTGACCGGAGCCTGAACATGGCTGGATCGATGCTGGACATCCCCTGCGTGACCCTGGGTGGCGAGCACAAGAAGCTCGGTGACTTCCCGGGCAAAGTCCTGTTGGTGGTCAATACCGCCAGCCAGTGCGGCTTTACCCCGCAATACAAAGGCCTGGAGCAGCTGTGGCAGGCCTACCGCGAGCGCGGCCTGGTGGTGCTGGGCTTCCCCTGCAACCAGTTTGGCAAGCAAGAGCCGGGCGAAGCGCGGGACATCGCGCAGTTTTGCGAGCGCAATTTTGGCGTGAGCTTCCCGCTGTTTCGCAAGGTCGAGGTCAACGGGCCGGGTGCTCACCCGCTGTTCGTCGAGCTCAAGCAGCGCGCCCCCGGCTTGCTGGGTAGCCAGAAGATCAAGTGGAACTTCACCAAGTTCCTGGTCGACCCGGCCAGCGGCCAGGTCACGCGCTACGCGCCGACCACCAAGCCGCAGGCACTGGAAGCAGACATCGAGCGCCTGCTCAGCCGCTGATCGGCACCCAGTGCTCGACCAGCGCCAGCAGTTCTTCGCGGCGGAACGGCTTGGCCAGGTAGTCGTTCATGCCCGCCGCCCGGCAGCGTTCGCGCTCTTCGGGCATGGCATTGGCGGTGAGCGCGACGATTGGCAAGTCTGGCCAGCGGCCGCTCTGGCGGATGCGTCGGCTGGCTTCGTAGCCGTCCATCACCGGCATGTTGCAGTCCATCAGCACCAGGTCGAAATCCTCTTGTTCTAGCCACGCCAGGGCCTCGGCGCCCTGGGTAGCCAGCTGTACCTGGCAGCCGAGCTTGGCCAGCATGCCCTTGGCCACCAGTTGGTTCACCGGGTTGTCCTCCACCAGCAGAATCCGTGCACGGCCTTCTTCCGGGGAGGTGTGCGGGTTGGCCAGCGGGTGCTCGGGCTCGTGGCCTTGCAGGATGCGCCGCAGCGTCTGGTACAGCGCGTTGCGCGCCAGTGGCCGGGCCAGCTGGTGCAGCGGTGCAAGGTTGATGGATTGCTCATTGGGCAGGAAATTGCCGTAGGCCGTCACCAGCAGGATGGGCGTCTTCAGTGCAGGGCGCAGTGCCAGCAGGTGCTCCAGGTCGTCGGTGATCAGCAGGTCGAACGCTGCAGTGTGCAGGCCTGCGCTGCTGTCGTGCCGTTGGTACGCCAGGCCCCAGGCGGGCAGCAGGTCTTGCAGCAGCTCATGCAGCCCGCTGCTGGCATCGCTCAGGGCCACCACGCGGCCCTGCAGCGGCGCCGGCGGGATGGCTTCAGTGTGCACGGCCAGTGGCAGCTCTGCGCTGAAGCGGCTGCCAAAGCCTGGTTCGGACTGGATATGCAGGTGCCCCTGCATGGCCTTGCACAGGTTGCGCGTCAGTGCCAGGCCCAGGCCGGTGCCGCCGTACTGGCGGGTGATGCCAGCGCCAGCCTGGGTGAAGGGTTGGAAAATTCGCGCCTGCGCCTCCTCGGGGATGCCGATGCCGGTATCGCGCACTTCCAGGCGCACACCGCCGACAATCGTCACCAGGCGGATGTCGACGCGGCCGAAGCGGGTGAACTTGAGCGCGTTGGACAAGAGGTTGCTGACGATCTGGCGCACCCGTGTCGGGTCGCCGAGCACGCTGCTGGGGAAGTCGCGGGCGATCAGGCAGGTCAGCTCGACGCTTTGCGCGGTGTTCTGCGACAGCAGGTTGGCGGTGTCCTCGACCATCGAGCTCATGTCGAAGGCGATGCGTTCCAGCTCCAGTTGGCCGGCATCGAACTTGGACAGGTCGAGAATATCGTTCAGCAGCTCCACCAGCACCTTGCCCGAGTCGTGGGCGATGGTCATCTGCTGGCGCTGTTCACTGGGCAGCGGGCTGTCCAGGGCCAGGGCGATCATGCCGAGCATGCCGTTGAGCGGGGTGCGGATCTCGTGGCTCATGTTGGCCAGGAAGGCCGCGCGCGCCTGGGCCATGTCCAGGGCCCGGCGCCGGGCTTCTTCGAGCTCTTGGTTGGTCAGGCTCAAGCTGCTGTTGCTGGCCTTGAGCTGGTCGGTGCGCGCCGACACGATGTCTTCCAGCTCGTTCAGGTACTGGGTCAGGCGGTTTTCGGCGTTACGCCGCTGCTCGATCTCGGTGGCCATGCTGACGAACTGCTGGTTGGCGACTTTGACCAGCACGCCGATCTCGTCGTGTTCGTGGCCGTGGGGGCATTCCAGCCGGGTTTGCCGCGGCTTGCGCGGGTCGCTGCCGCTGAGCGCGCCAATCACGGTCACCAGCGGTTTGGTCAGCATCATGTAGAACAGCGCCAGCAGGATCCCGGTCAGCACCAGGCTGCGGGCAAAGCCGTTGAACAAGGTAATGCCGGCGCGGTCGAGGAAGCGGCTGCCGAAGGCGTAGGTATCGACGTCCAGGTACAGGGTGCCCAGGTATTCATTGGGCATATGGGCGAGAAACAGGCGGTCTTGAAGCTGGCGCTGCTCGCCGAACAGGAAGTCGCTGAGCGGGCGGTAGCGGTCTTCGAGGCGCGGGCGCTCGACGTCGGCCAGTACGGTATCGTTGTTGTCGATCAGCCGGGCGCGGATCACGGCTGGCGATTGCAGCAGGCCGCGGGTCAGCTCCAGGGCCAGTTCGGCATCGATGTTGTAGGCGATGCGCGAAGCCGGGTTGTGGCTGATTTGCAGCAGTGCACGCACTTCACGGTTGATGGATGCGTCTTCGCTGGCATAATCGATGCCGATCTGGATGAGACTGAGCAATGTTCCCAGGATGAAGCCGACCAGGACTGTCAGCCGGGCTTGCTTGTATGACAGGCGATTGGTGAACTTGATATCCATGAGTCCCGAGCCGGTTTCACGTCCCTTGCGCTGCGCAAGCATAGCCGAATAGCCCCGGCTGCTGGCGGGTCTGTCTGTTCATTTCAGTTGATCGCCAAGCGGGGGCCGCTGTGCAGCCCTTCGCGGGGCAAGCCCGCTCCTACAGGTACAGCGTAGCCCCTGGCTCTGCGCGGCCCCTGTGGGAGCGGGCTTGCCCCGCGAAGGGACGCACAGCGGCCCCAAAAAACTGAAATTTGTAGGAGTCGTCATGGACGCTCGCTTGATTGCTTTTCTGGACCGCGCCGAATCGGTACTGGCGCGCCTTGAGCCGCTGTTGCCCGCACCACGCCCGGACATCGACTGGCACACCACTTTGGCCGCCCGCTGGCAGCGCGATGGCCGCACCGGTTACCTGATGCCCCTTGAAGTCAGCCTGGACATCCGCCTGAGCGACCTGATCGGGGTCGACCAGCAACGCGACCAGTTGGGCCGCAACACCCATCAGTTCATCAATGGCCTGCCGGCCAACCATGCCTTGCTGTGGGGCTCGCGTGGCACCGGCAAGTCGTCGCTGGTGCGCGCCTTGCTGGCCGAGCACGAAGGTGCCGGCCTGCGCCTGATCGAAATCGAGCGCGACCACCTGGCCGACCTGCCGCGGGTGGTCGAGCAACTGCAAAAACTGCCGCAGCGCTTCATCCTGTTCTGCGACGACCTGTCGTTCGAAGCCGGGGAGGGCGACTACCGGGTGCTCAAGAGTGTGCTCGACGGCTCGCTGGAGCAAGCCCCCGACAATGTCTTGCTGTACGCCACCTCCAACCGTCGCCACCTGGTGCCGGAAAAAGAGAGCGACAACGAGAACTGGAAGCGCGTCGACGGCGAGCTGCACCCCAGCGAAGCCGTGGAAGACAAGATTGCCCTGTCTGACCGCTTTGGCCTGTGGCTGTCGTTCTACCCCTTCACCCAGGACCACTTCCTTAATGTGGTCGAACACTGGATCGGCCAGTTGGCGCGCCCTGCCGGGTTGAACTGGCAGCGTGACGAAGCCCTGGACATCCTCGCCGTGCGCTGGGCCACTGGCCGCGGCAACCGTAATGGCCGTTGTGCCTATCAGTTCGCCCGCTACTGGGTCGGGCTGCAATTGCTGGAGCAAAAGTAAATGATCGACCTCAATGCCAGTGGCGCTGGCCTCGATGGCTATAACCTGCTGGCCGCGCAAGTGCAGGCGCTGTTTGCCGACGAGCGTGACTTCATCGCCAACGCCGCGCAGTTTTCGGCGTTTCTCTATAACCAGGTGGACGACCTGAACTGGGCGGGGTTTTACCTGAACCGCAATGAAGAGCTGGTGCTCGGGCCGTTCCAGGGGCAGGTGGCGTGTGTGCGCATTCCGTTCAGCAAGGGTGTGTGTGGTGCGGCTGCGGCCACCCGGCAAACCCAGCGGGTGGAAGACGTGCATGCGTTCCCGGGGCATATCGCCTGTGACAGCGCATCCAACAGCGAGCTGGTGATTCCGTTGGTGAAGGCGGGCAGGTTGATTGGGGTGCTGGACCTGGACAGCCCGAAGGTGGGGCGCTTCAGTGAGGCGGACCAGGTGGGGTTGGAGCGGTTGGCGGCGATCTTTCTGGAATTGACCGACTGCTGATAATTGGGTTGCCTGTTCCGGCCTCTTCGCGGGCAAGCCCGCTCCCACAGGGGGCGGCGCGGTCCCTGTGGGAGCGGGCTTGCCCGCGAAGAGGCCAGTGCAGGTTTAGCAATCAGTCGTACATCGCCTTCTTCTTCCAGGTCTCTTCCTCGTCGGTCTTGAGCCCGTCGGTCAGTTCGTTGTGCTCGTCCTCCGCCGGCGCCATGCGGTCCATCACCTGGGCGTTAGCCCGTGCCAGCAGTTTCTCCAAGTAGGTCAGCTGCTCTTCATACACCTTCGGCTCTGGCTGCTTGCGCAAATACTGCACACCCCGCTCGAAGGCGAGGCGTGCCTGGCCCGGCTGAGCTTTCTGCAAGGCCTGCTGGCCAAGGTTGTTGAAGAACTCGATGTGCAACAGCACCAGAATATGACGGATCTCCTTAACCCACTGCTTGGCCTCGTTGGCAGGCAGGAAGCCCTCCTGTGCGGCGCGGGCGACCTGCGTGTGCAGCGCTTCGAGCAGAAAACGTACGTCTTTGGCCTTGGCCTCGGTCTGGATCGGGTTAGGCGGGTTGTTCACCGGGATCTTTTCGCCCAGGGCGATCAGGCCCTCCAGCTCGGCGATGCGCGCTTTGAGTTCAGCATTGTGCTTGTCCACCGTCAGCTGGCGCTGGTTGAGGTTCAGCTCCAGGCGGGCCAGCAGCAGCTTGAGGGCCGGTGTCATGAACTGGCCAGGGAAGGTCTCGGTGATTTCGCCGCAGCGGCGCAAGCGGTCGGCCAGCTCGATCTTCAACCGTGCGCGTTCCAGCTTGCTGTTCTCGACCACATTGTTGAGGTAGCCGATCACGATCAGCAACGCGATACCCGCCACGATGAGCAGAGTGATCAGAAGTGGTGTCACCGTTAATGCCTCATGAATAGGTTTGCATTATTGAGTGTAGGCGCGAGCTTGCTCGCGAGAGGCCCTGACAGGCATTCTCTTTTCTATCGGCAAACTGTGCCATGGCTGGATGCTGGCACATTAATGCTGACTTGACGCCAGAAAATCAACGCCAAACCCCTGCGGGCTGCCTGAAACAGCGCTCGGCACACCCGGAAGTCATTGATTTAAATAAATTTCTACAAAGGGGTTGACGCATCTTCGAAGCATCCATAGAATGCGCGCCACTTGCAGCGTAAAGCACACAGCGAAACGCGGCAGGGAGTGAAAGCAGCATGTAAATGCTTGCAGCGTGTCCCCTTCGTCTAGTGGCCTAGGACACCGCCCTTTCACGGCGGTAACAGGGGTTCGAGTCCCCTAGGGGACGCCATATTGCGGGAATAGCTCAGTTGGTAGAGCACGACCTTGCCAAGGTCGGGGTCGCGAGTTCGAGTCTCGTTTCCCGCTCCAGTTTCTCCGGCAACGCTTAACGGCGGGGCAGGAAAAGAAAGCCCAGGTTGAATCGTGAGGTTCAATATCTGGCGCACTGAAAAGTGTTGTGTGTCCCCTTCGTCTAGTGGCCTAGGACACCGCCCTTTCACGGCGGTAACAGGGGTTCGAGTCCCCTAGGGGACGCCATTTGCGGGAATAGCTCAGTTGGTAGAGCACGACCTTGCCAAGGTCGGGGTCGCGAGTTCGAGTCTCGTTTCCCGCTCCAGTTTAAATACTGTGGCGTCTATGCGGTGCAGTGGTGGTGAAGGTCGTCAAGGCGCTTCACGCCGATTAGCGGTAAAGGCTTCACAATGCGGGAATAGCTCAGTTGGTAGAGCACGACCTTGCCAAGGTCGGGGTCGCGAGTTCGAGTCTCGTTTCCCGCTCCATTTATTGATTTGCAGAGGCGTTATTGTTCTGTGGATCATTGAAAATAGACGCTTAGGCGTCTTTTTTCGTTGCATTTAAGTATTCAGTTACAAAAACGCCACTCAATCGAGTGGCGTTTTTTTTTCCAAATAATGCTCAACGTTCGGAGTCCACCAACGTCGCGTCCACGAACGGAAAGACCCTCCAACTTTCCTTATCGTCGAAGCTTACGCGTACGTGGATCCGAAACTGATAAAGTGGCGCAAGCTTCTCGAGGATGGCTTTGTCCAGTGAGCCCAGTGTAATGGTCGTATCCTCGCTTGGCACTTCCATCTCAGTGGCGATCGGCAGTATCACTGCATTCTCCACGTTGCCGCGCTCCACGCCTTCGATCCAGGCACTGATGTACTGCGAGGTGGCGATGTGTGACCAAGTGCCGATTGTGAAGGTGGCGGGGCCGCCGCTGAGGGTATCCAACACCAACAACCCATCTTGGATCTGGTCTGACTGCGTGCGGGGCAGGCCGGTAATCCATTGCACGGCGGTGCGGTGGATCTGCGACGGTTTCTCGCCCTCGACTTGGACGTGGTAGTAGACCTCGACGACCTTGTTCATATGCGGTGCAATGAAGGCCTTGGGGATTGTATATTCTCTGGAACCTGGAGAGACTGGCGTGTCAGTTTCATAGGCAAAGGCAGTGCCAGGAGCCCCCCAATACACACGGGTTTTGGCCCCTTCGATTACTGCTGAAGCCGGTATTAGGACTGTTGCGCCATTGCTCGCATCGACAGGTTTGAGTTCGCTGGAAAACGCGTTTCCAGAGGCTTCCTTGATGCTGGGCGGCGTCCGGGCAGCAACCGGAGTACCCTCAAAATTCAGTGCCACGCTCATCGAACGCTGAAGCGCCGTGCCGGCGCGGTCCTGAACTTCGTACCGAGGGAAATGCATCCCGTTGCCGGATTGGCGTATGAAGTCAGCCGGAAAGCTCACCTCCAGCGGCTTTCCCAAGTCGACCGTTTTTAGTTCACGACGGCCGACCAACTCATTGCCAGCGGGGTCTTGGCTCCAGTACCACATCACCACATCGCCGACCGCAGCACCGATATAAGGCAGTGTTTCGCCTTCGAAACCTGGTGGAATATCTTCAGCGCGAGGCGGTGGCAATGCCCCTATGAGCTGTTGGTCGTTGTTCTGGAAGTAGGCATCAGTGAGTGTGTTCCTGACCACAGCCGGGTTGAAACTGAACAGGGGCGTCTGGCCTAGCGAGGGTGGTGTGGTGTCGATGTTGATGATCAGTTCTTTGGACGGGGTAAGATCGCCGTTGAATAGCGTGACTTCATAGTGGTACTTGTAACGACCATCGCGCAAATAGCGGGTGGGAACTTCAACGAACAGGTCGTTTTCCGCAATCGGGGCAGTCCACGTCTTAGAAGCGACTGGGACCCGCATGGCGGTCCTGGCACTGGCCAGGTCATACAAGACTTCCATGTACAGCGTCAGCGTTTCAGGGTCTTCCTCAGAAGGGTCTGAGAACAGCCATTTGGGGAACTCCACGCGCAGTGGCTTGTAGGTGGCAGCGAACGGTAGTTGATTGCTTGGCGCATCGTCCACGTCCATGAGCAGGGCGGGAATGATGGGGGGTAAATAGAACACCATGTCATTACGCGTACTGCTGCTTTTCGAGCGCTTAGCCGGGGTTGATCGTTTACCGCTGGGCGAGGTGTTTGAAGTGGCCATTGACGGTTCTCCATGGACAAAAAGGGGAGGGTCGCCGACGACCCTCCCCATGAACAAAAATCACCAGTTGTAACGCACCCCGAGATTCACGCCCCAGGGCTGTTCGAGCTTCTCGCCGTTGCTGTAGTCGAAGTCGGCGTGAGCCTGCCATTTGTCGGCCCAGGCCACCGCAACCCCGACACCCACTTCACCGCGCGAGCCTGAAAGGTTGTTGTTGAAATGGTTGCCGTTGACCTTGACCGCATTGTCGTTGGCAAATTCATGCACCCATGCCATCCGCACATAAGGTTGAACCATGCGTGCGTCGTCGACGTTGTAGGTGCGCCCGACAGTAGTCCCGAGCTTGGCCAGCGCTGACTGGGTGTTGCCGCCCTCGGCGCGCATGCCATTGTCCAGGTCGTAGTCTTTCCCTTCGATGACCAGTGCTGACAACTGGGCGAAGGGTTCAACGAAGTAGCCTTGGTCAAATTTCAGATGACGGCCGCCCTCCAGGGAAACACCGACGCCATGGTTGTTGTAGTTGCCTTTGGTTTTCTGGCCGTCGCTGAGGCGTACATCGGAGCTGTTTTCGTAGCGGTTGACCCGTGCCGCAGCATCGAAGTAGTAACCGTTTTGCGGGTCGAGCCAGGTGGTGTATGCACCCAGGTGATAGCTGTCGACATTGGCCGATGTGCCCCGGTCAAGGTTCAGTTCGGAGCTGCTGTAGCCTGCAGTCACACCGGCCAGCCAGTTGCCGTCGCCGATCGGCAGTGGCGTATCGGCACCGAACGAAAAGCCCTGCTGGGCTTGTTGGTAGGCCACACCGGATGCTGCCGAAACGTTGTACTTGTTGGCGAACGTACGTATCCATCCTCCAGCTTTGCCGCTGTTCTGGCGCACTTCGCCCATGCGGCTACGCAGGCTGCCGAGCTCGCCGTACCAGACGGTGGGTGCGCTGTTGAACAGGGCCAGTACCGAGCCTGCAGCAGGGCTTACCTTGCGGGTGGTCAGGTCGAGGTACCAGTCCGTGTTTTCCTTGCTCACCAGGTCATAGGAGAATGTGCCCAAGTCTACCGGGCCGCCCTCCAAGGCAAAGCGGGCATCGCCGTTGGCGGCATGGACCACGTGCAAGCTGCTTTCGGCCACGGGGTCCGTGCCACTGCTGTCGATGCGCAGCGTGTGCTCGCCGGTGGCGCTACCGGTGATGGTGAGCAGGTCCGCTTGGCCGGTGGCAAAGTTACCTTCCATGATGAAGGTGCCGTTGCCGGACAGATTGTCTACTGAAAGCGTATGGAAGTCGCCGGGGTTGCCGAAACGGACGCTACCGCCCGCCATCGCCAGGTTGGCGAGCGTGCTGTCGCCGACGGTAACCCACTGCGCGCCGCTGTCCACTGCCAGCCGCTCTACATTGTCGAGGCGGCCTGTGAGGGTGGCGGAATGTTCGAGCGTTACGCTGGCATTGCCTCCTTGCGCCACGCGCACGTCACCCACCAGGTGCGTGTTGCTGTCACTGACGCGCAAGGTTGCCGTGGCACTGTCGGCAACTTCCAGCAGCACACCATTGCTGGCGCGGAGCTCGGCGCCATTGCGCACCTCGACCTGTGCCGAGGTGGGGCGTCCGGCGCCGCGGCCAACCACTACCGCTGAGCCGTCGCGGCCCTCGACCAGGCTGTTGTCGAGTACCAGCGTGGCAACGCCGCCTGCCGCGCCGGGGGCTTCGCGCATGCGTACGCCGTTTTGTCCACCGCTGACGCTGCTGTCTTTGGCCACCAGTGTGCCGTTGAAGAATTCTGCGCCAACGCTGTTCGCGTCAAGCCCGCGCAGCTCGCTGCGCTCAAGTTCTATTCGACTGTCGTTAATCACGGCGCCGCGGTTGCCACCGTGAAGGATGCTATCCGTGGCCTGGATCAGGGAGCCACGGCCAGCGCTATCTACGGTCGCAGTCACAGCGCGGCCTGCGGCCGTGACCGTGGTGCGGTTCAGGGACGCATTGGCGCCCACCAGTGCTACGCCGATCGCGCCCCTGCTGCCTGGATCGACCTGGGCGTCGTTGAGCACCAACGACGCGCCGGATTCGACATCGACATAGAGCAACGTGGCGTCATTGCCGGTCAGCGTAGCGCCGTTCATGACCCGGTAATTGTCCAGAGGCGCCCCAGGGCTGATAACAGTGTCCTTGGTCACGTTGGTCTGTGCCAGCGCCGGTGTGCCAAGCAGCAAGAGCGGGCCGGCGAGCAAGGTAGGCACGAAGCGAAGCAGCAGGTTGGGCTGGGGCGTTGAGCGATTGGTCATTGAGAGCACCCTGTATTGAAAGTGAGGTCACACACGTGATCCTGAAGGACTCCAACAGTCGATGGATCGGTAGGGTGCCGAGCGTAAATTCCTTGTTTCCGCGAAGATGTAGGAAAACCCCTACATCTCTAAGCGAAAAATCCCACGTTGAATGGCAGGGGAGTAGCTGGCCGTACCCTGTGGGTACGGCCTCGCTAACTACGGCTTGCGTAGGGGCGGCAGTGGGCAAGAACTGGAACCGGATGCCAGGCTGAGCCGTTGCACCGCCCAATCGGACGTGATCGAGTCGTCTTCCTTGGCGTAGCGGAAGCGCGCCCGAGCCCTGATGGATACCGAAGGGTTGAATGTCGGGAGCAAGCGCTCTGCATAAGGTTCGATGTGCCAGGTGAAACCACCGATGTTATCGGGGTCCAGTGTGATGGTTTTGCTTTCGGCGGCGCCGGGCACAGGCCTGGAACCATCGTTGTCACTGCTACCAATCCAGGGTTCCCAGTGCATGGTCACACGATCACCGACCTTCAGATCGTTGCTTAGATCTGGAATCTTCACCCTAAGTGACAATGGCGCGCCTGGATTGGCCGGGTCTGCCAAAGAGCCGCAGTTCAGCCAATTGTTCTCGATGCCCTCATAGCCGGGCAGCGGCAGGATGAGTTCAATGGCATCCACATTCACCGATTGCGGTACGGAATACTGTTCATTCAGGGCAGCGATGTCGGCACGTACGGTGTAGTAAACCTTGACGTCAGGTTTATTGCCGGCCTGCAGGATGTACTTCCAGGGGATATCGATCGAAATGGGATCAGGGTCGTTGGTATCGACCTCGTATTCTTTCTCGCTGACCCGCACGTCATCCCAGTAAAAGTCCACATACTGCCCGCTCAGGATGTTCTGGTAGTGGGCAAATGTCAGGGTGGCATCCTGCTCTTTGTCAGCGCGTGTCAGGACGTTGTCGGTGTTAGATACCTTCCCGCGAATGGTCGGTGCCACGAGCTGATCGTTGACGGGGTTAGGCCATCTGTCGTCGGGGTCGGGGCGCTCAGGCCCGACCACGCTGAAATCGACCTCGACGGCCACCGACAAGGGGGCAGCAGGGAAAGGCACCTCGCCGCGCAATACCTGATAACTGACCGTCGTCGTCAGCGGGCCTGCAGCGGTACCGAACTCACGGCGCAGTACCGGGTTAGGGACATGTACGGTTATTTTATCTTTAACCCCCACGGTCTCCGGGGCCAGCACGGAGTTACCCCAGCGGACCACAACGCGATCATTCTCGCGCGCGTGCTCGTATCGATCGATCTCCACGGTAACGCCTTGGATCGCGTCCTTCAGGTCGATAAGGTTATCGCGTTGAGCCAGGGGCACTGTGGGAAGTTTGAGGTTATCGGGCAAATCACCCAATACCACATTCAGCGTAATAGGAAGGGACAGTCGACTTTTATTACCAGCCCTGTCCCAAAGGTAATAGGCCACATGGTATTTGCCGTCCCCATTGTACGTGAAGTGGTGAGCTGGAATCACCACGGACCTGTCAGTAGGTACAATACCCTTGTCGACAGGGTTGTCGAAATCGTCGCCTTCTTCTGGCCAGCGGTCGAGGAAATACAGTTCGTAGGTATCGCCCTCGCCGGCGTGGGGGTCGACAGGGAGGGTGCCTTGCACGCCGGCACCCAGGTTCGAATCATCAATGACCAGCGCGGTAAACAATACGCCCTCGGGCTGAGCGTCCCTTCCCCACGGCGGCAGGCTGTCGCAAATAAGTGAGCGAGGAGTGGAAAAAGTAGGTTGACCCACAAAGTTGATATGACGGTAACGGACGTGAACGGTGCCGTTTGCAGGAAGTTCGTTCTGAGGGATGTGCATGGGGTAGGGGAAGATCGAACCGTCGGTAGGCCCGTTGAATGTTTCGAAGGCGACATCTTGATAGCCGGACTCGGTGTCTCCCGTTTTGGAAAGTTGCAGGTATACATACTCTGTATCGCCATCTTCAGGTAACAACTGCCAACTGGGAATGGTGACCTCAAGGTCGCTGTCCAATGCTTTGCGTGCCAACGTGCCGTCGGGGTGAACCATGTCTTTTACCTCCACAGGCTGCAGAGGCTGGTTGGTGTTTTTACGTGTTGCGTATTCATCAAGGCGTGATTGCCTGGCTTGTTCGCGTGCAGTGCGGTAATCAAGGCGAACTTGTTCGGCGGTGTTGCGTGGGTTGGATGAAGCGAGTGGTGTGCTCATGGTTTTGCTCCATTCGACTGGCGGGTGGATGCGTGGGCAGATACGTGTGTGGCGTACTCAATGTCGTTGAAGATAGTTTTAATGTCGTATAGATGATGTTGCGTTTGAAATTAGCTGGGCATCGAATAGTCGATGAGAGCGGCTTGCCAGTTCCTCACCAAACTCTGGGATGGCTATGGGGATTCTTATTTGTGGTATTATTCTTTCCGAGAAGCTAGCATATTCGGCCGCTTCGACGGAGTAGCTACCTATCCGAGTTCCAAGGACTCTGTTGAACCCATACCGCATGAATTTTGGCATGCCCATCCCTATTCTGTTCGCATGGTGGCTTAGCCATTTTGGTGAATGTTGGGCCAGTGCCTTAAACCCTTGTCCCATACCCTGTCTAGCCGCATTAATTGCCCCTGGTAGATAGGTCGCAGCCGCTGCAATCCCTGTCCAGAGCGCAATGTCACCCGCTAGTTGATTATTAGGATCCGCCAAGCTAATACCCCCGGCGACCGTTGAAGCGGTCGCAAGTGAGGCGGCAGTGACCTTGAGTAATGCCGCCGCAGCAAATGCCGCGGGTGTGGCTGCGCCGGCGGTAGCCACCACGGCTACCGCCACGGTAACAGCCGTGATCACAACGCCGATGCCGTAAGCGATCCAGAGCCCGATCGTTCTCCACGTCGTCGACCCGTCGCCCACCGTCCCGTTGTTTGGGTCGTCTTCATAGACTTCGCGCAACCGACCGCTCCATCCGATAGCAGACGCCCCGGTCGGGTCGCGGAAGTTGACGGGGTTGCCTTGGCAATAGGCGTAATAGTTCAATCCGCCATCGCCGAACGGGCTTTGAACATCTGGGCTATGGAAGCGCATCAGTGCTGGGTTGTAGGCACGATAACCATTGCCGAGCAGATACCAGCCACTGTCAGCGTCCACTACCTCGCCGTTGTACCCCAGCCCTGCGCGAAGCGGTTCGGTGAGGTTCACAGGCTGAGCACCGTACGCCGTGTAGGCCGCGTAACGATGGTCACCTGCCAGGCTTTCGGCGATGACGCTGTGGCTGGCGTTCGTCTGTAACAACAGCGGCGCCTTGCCGTCATTGCTCTGCTGCGCCAACGGCCAGTCGCCAAGGTGGCAGTACAGGCTGTTCAGGCTGCCACGCACGGCAAGGCGTAGGCGGTCGCCGTCGAACAACAGCATGGTCTCTTCACCGCTGGCATCCTGCTTGCCCTGCAGGTGCCCGAAACCGTCGTAGCGGTAGCGGGTGGCATCGACCGAGAGCAGCTTGTTGCGGCTGTCATACGTCAGCGTGCGCCCGCGTTCGTCACTGATCAGGTTGCCATTGGTATCGTAGCGCAGCACCGAGTTGCCGGTGGGGCGTGCCGGGGTGTACTCGATGCGTCGCAGTTGGCAGGGGTCGTTGGCGGCGTAGACGTACCTTGCGCGTTCCTGGCGTGAACCATCCGCATATTGAGTGACAGTCGTGCTGACGTTGTCATAAGCATCCATCACGAACGTCTGCGATTTGATCGGTCGCCCCAGGGCATCACGTGGCAATTGCGTGCCTTCGCATTTATGAGTGGTAAGGCGGCTTCGCCTGTCATAGACGAAGGTTTCCCTGAGCAAGACCTGGTTGTTTTCGGTCAGCTCGCGGCAGGTCAGCAAGTCGTCTTCGCCCCACTTCTGTACCTGGAGACGGTCCGGTCGGCCGGCCTGTCGCCAGGTTCTTCGGCACTCTCGGTCTCGGTGGTCATAGGTGAGTTCAGTCACCAACTCTGCGGACGTGACGGTATCAAGGGTGGTGATGCGCGACAGCCGAGCGAGCTTGTTATACGCGTGGTCGACCTTCACTGCCCCTTGTACCGTAGTGGCCAGTCGACCATAACAATCGTAACTGTGCCGAGTGGTGATGCCATTGGCTTCAATGCTTTGCAGCAGCCGGTCGTCGAGGGAACTGAGGTATTTTCGCGACTTGGTCGTTGCGTCTTGCGGGTTGACCCAGCGCTCTT
The DNA here is from genome assembly GCF_014269095.1 of Pseudomonas sp. SWRI50. NCBI lineage: Bacteria > Pseudomonadati > Pseudomonadota > Gammaproteobacteria > Pseudomonadales > Pseudomonadaceae > Pseudomonas > Pseudomonas sp. SWRI50. Next base: position 93,232 of record NZ_JABWRW010000008.1, read on the forward strand.
CAACGATCTGATTGGCGATGTTGTAGTCGTAACTGCGACCACTCTCAGCATTATCAGCGGTTGTAATACGGGCACTCACCGGGTTGAAGGCAAAAACGTTTTCCTCATCCTCAGCGACGCTGGAGGTCGGCTCTGTGGTAAGCGCCAGGTTGTAGTCATAGAGGACCCTGGCGCCTGCCGCCGTTTTGTGCTCGCGGGGTTGCGATTCGCCGCCACGGTAGTAGAAGTACTCGGTTCGCGGACCGGTTCGGCTGAGGCCCAACCGATCAAGGCCATCGAACCAGCGCTCGCCAATCTGACAGGGGGGAAGGTTAGCATTGTCAGGGACGACGGTGATGCCGGTGGGCAGGTCTGCTTCGGTATGAGGGGCGTAGTCGCGTTCGACGCGGGTGCCATCCGCCAACTGGGTGCTGATCATCCTTCCCCAGCCGTCATAGCTGTAATCGGTAGCATACAACCGCTCATCGAGCTCACTTACACATCGGCCCAGGCCATCGTACGCGTAAGTTCGGGTCACGCACTGCACACCCGATGCGTCAAGGCGGAGGGTGCGCTGGGGTTTTTCGAACAGGTTCTGCCAGACCTGTTCCCAGTCACGGATGATCTTGTCCGCTCCTTTACCCACCTGCCGCCAGCGTGTCACGATCGGGCCACCCGGATGCTCGCGGCTACCGAGGGGGCTGGTGACTTCGTAAACACGCACGGCATCTGATCCGATCGCTGTTGCGTCCACCCCTTCAGGGCCGATGACGCAGCATTGCTGGCCCCACTCGTCATACTCGAAGTATTGGGTCAGGTCGCGGCTTCCTTGCGCGTGGAGCCAGTCCGAGCGCGTTTCTGATGCGCGTTGGCCGAGCGCGTCGTAACGTAGAGTATGGGTGGTGTGAAAGCGTTGTGGGTAACCCTCGTATACGTTGTCGCGACGCTCTTCCACGACCCTGGCGAGGCCATCGACCAAGGTCACGGTCTTTACCTTGCGTGCGTTGGTCAACGTCTGGGAGGTGTGTTTGTCAGTTGAGTTGGCGAAGGTATAGGCATACTCGCGCACGGCTTCGAAGGCAGTGCCGGGTGCCACGGTTTCCTTGGTTACCCTCAGCAGTGGGTCGTACTCGTAGCAGGTGTCTAAGCCGTTTTCGTTGCGTACCAGCAGGGGTTTGCCATGCTGCAATGAGCGTTGGTCCAGGGTGCTGCGACGGGTGCCGTCATAGCCGATCAGTACCTGCTCCGTCTGCAGGACGGGTCGGCCTGCGTCGGGTCCATCGACCTGGGTGAAGTGCCACTGCGTGACGGTTTCCAAGCCATTGCACACTTTGACCTGCATGTAACGGCGGCCATGCAGCAGCAGATCACCGGCTGAATTTGCATAGTAGTAACGGGCCTGCGAAAGAACCTGTTCGGTGTCGGTTTGTTCGGTCAGGGTCTCACTATGCACGGCATGCCACTGCTGTTTGTGCCAGGCGTGGTCCGGATTGGTTTCGTCGTGTTCGGGATCGTTCAAGCGCGGCAGGGTGAGGTAGCGATAACGCTCGTATTGCACCCTTGCTGGCGTGTCCCCCAGCGCGGGCGCAGGCGTGGTGGTTTTTTGCTTGAGGTGACGGACAAAGCCTTCTGGGTCAGCCGGGCAGCCTTCTTCACCCGCGGCGGAATACCATTCGAAACGTTCGATCACCCCATTGGCGAGTTTTTTTGTGCGTATGTTTCCGTGGTTATCGTATGTCGTTTCGATGTACTCGCTGCGGGGCGGGCAAGTATTGTCGAGAAGGCGCCAGCGACGTTGCTCCTTGGTAATGAGCTGGCAGGTGGCGGGCTGCTGATCGAATGGCTTGTCGTCAATAGAGGCGTATTCATTGAGCACCTCAGCCACCGAATTGCCTTGGGTGGTGATTTCTGCAGTCTGCAGATGAAATCGATTGAAGCGGCGCTCGACCGTGCGAACAACATTGCCGTTGACCCTGGCCTGTTCCTGCGAGCGATACTCGTACGGACCGACGTACTTGTAGAGGTTGTCTCGGCCTGAATCGTCCCAGCCGATGTTGGTGCCGCTGCCGATGAAACTGTGGTTACGAAACACGCCGCCTGCGTCCATGAAGCCGTAGGTGTAAGTGACTTCCATGGGCGGCTGGCCGAAGCGTGGTTCGATGCGGTGACGGGTCACCCGCGGTAAGTTTTGGCGGATATTGCCTGGGAACGGATGACCGCCATCTTCGTATGACAGGTATTCTCTAGCGCCGGTGGGCGTATGAACGGTATCCAGGCAGAGAATGCCGAGCACGTTTCGATACCTGAATTGCCACGTGGCGGGTTCATCACCCGGCAGCGTGATTTGGCTGACCCAATTCTCGATGCCCTCCAACACCATGGTGTAACGCAAGCGCGATGTGGCCGTACCCTTGGTAAAAGGCAAGTAGTCGAATGTCACCTGGCCGCCCGATCGTTCAACTTTCAACAAGGGTTCCTGGCCACTGTCCTTTATGGTGTTGACGACATAGTCATCGCCTTGGAAATGTGTGTAGGTCAAATACAACTTGCGGCCATTCGGTGAGTGAATCTCCACCGGAAGTGCAGTGCTTTTTCCATGCACCTGAAGGATCTCGACCACGCCCGAACGGTGCATCACTCGAAACCGCGTGACCTTGTCCAGGCTGTCTTTGCCCTCTTTATAGACATTGAAGCTGGTCAACTTTTGTTCTCTCACGCCCAGGCGTTGCCCCGAACTACTGTCTGTCAATTGGAAGGACTCACCGGTGCTCAGGGACAACATCTGATTCTGGGTCGAATACTGTGACAGGTTTAAGTTCCACCCTTTTCCGTAGCCAGAGTCCGCCTGGTTTAAAGGGTTGAAGTCAAGGTTCAAGGTAAGCGATGGCTCACATTGGCGGTTGCCGAGCAGTGCGGGAAGTTCGACCGACAACGTGTACTGCCCCGTGCGCGGATCTACCCCATTTTTCATGAAACTTAGAAAGTTCATCGCGTTGGAATGCAGTGACAGATTGGTCGACATTTTGAAGTAACCCCCGTGTGCATGAGAGGGAAGGCGCTAGCACCTTCCTGTCGGTGCAGAGTCGATTGCTGCTGATCACGCTATCTGTTTGAGCGGTACGGGTCACCTGGCATTTTTACTAGTATTCAACGCTGGACCTTGGCGCTAATACTTCCTCACATTCAACGAGCACAAGCGCTCAATGAGGGTGAAATCATGCGGCGCCATAAGAAATTGAAATCAATGGACATACCCCACATCCCTGAACCTTATCTAGACCCCGACACTGAGTCTGTGGATCTCGCGCTGCTGGCCGGTCGCGCCTTGTCAACGTACTTGCCGGCCCCGGCCATGAGCGTTGATGACTTCTTTCATATTCGTTGGTGGGGCCGCACTGCAATCGGTGAGGCGCGGGATATTGTCGACCGTGTTCAAGTTCAAGAACTGGATGACGAAGGGCGCATCAAACTCGACATCCCATACCCCATTCTGAGCGAATTGGACGGTGGCGATGTTTTCTACTCTTATGCGCTTGATGGGCCAGGCGGGGCTGTAGGCGAGGAGTCCAAGCGCCTCGCGTTTCGCGTCAACCGTCCCGTACCCGCTGGGTTGCGGTTGGGGGTGGCTCAGGTACGCCAATCCCATGATTTGAAGATCGCAATCGAAGACTTGGAAGATAAAGATGCAACGGCAGTAACCCCCCCTTATCAGGCCATGACAGCAGGTGACGTTCTGACACTGACGTGGTTGGGGTACTTTGCTGAAGACGATCCGTTTGAGCCGTATGTACGTTCCTATACGTTAAAGCCGGAAGATGTTGGCCGCCCTGTGAGCTGGACCTTGCCCTATGATCAGATCGCCGTGCTTGAAGATGGATTTGCTGATCTGCACTACCGCATTGAGTATGCCAACGGTGGATTTACTGAATCTTCAGTGCAGCGTTTTGATATCCCTTACAGCCGACCGCCTTCTGAGCCGCTGCTAGAGGCACCGCGCGTCAAAGGGCATTCGGGTGGGTCGCTGGATCCAGACGCATTTCCAGATGGCATTGAACTGATCATACCGGCTAACGCCGAATTGAGGATGGGCGATGTACTGATCGTGTACATCGAAGGCGTCGAGCGCGTCGTTTATGCCGCACGTGTTGATCATACCTCGCTGGACAGCCAGTTCATGGCGGTAATCGACCGTGCCTGGGTCAGCAATGTCGAAAACTTCGGTAAGCCCTTCGCAATCAGCTATCAGTACGCCCGCCGACACCTGGACAGGCACTCGCACGCGCTGGGGTTGGTGTTGCGTAAGCCGTTGGTTTTGTCGGCGCCCATCGTCGAAAACTCGATACCTGAAGGTGAAGAAAATCAGGGCGTGGTTTACCCGGCCGATTTACGCAGTGGCGCGACAGTGCGTATTCCCGGTAACGCGGAGATCAGTGGGGGGGAGGTCAAGTTGATTTGGCAGGGCCATGAAACGCTGGAATTCCCCGTTTCGGTTGGCGACCCCCGTTTGTTCAATGTCCCGCCCGGCACGATTCCCGCCAACTTAGGCAAGCGCGTGAGCTTGTACTACACCGTTACGCTACCCGACCAATGGCCACAAGATTCAGACCCGTTCGACCTGCGCATCGCTGATTTGGGGATTGGCAGTTTTCCACCCATACAGAGTATGCAAGTCAGAGGTGGGAAGCTTTCTTTGGCTGAAGTTGCCGAATCTAATACAGATGCGCTGTTCACGTTGAGAAGTTGGCCGTTCATGGCCGAGGGGCAACGGTTGCGCATTGTCGCAGAAGGGGTGTCCCAGACCGCTGCCAGCTGGTCGATGCGCGACTCCGATATTACCAGGGACGAGTATCAAGCCGGGCTCGCTTCGGCGTCTTTACCCCTTACGTTCCTGAGTCAGCTGGAAGTGAATACACATTTTCGGATATCGGCAAATGTCAGCTTCGACGGTGGGCGCAGTTTCAAAAGCTTCCGCCACATCGACATTTTACTCATCGCTTGATACCACACGTGAACCGTGAGAGGTGCAGCATGTCTTCAACTTCCCTTGAAAGTGTATTGCAGTGGTTGCGCGCACACGACCGTTTGTTTGGTTGGGACGCGATTGTGGCCCTTGACCGTGGCAAGCTCAATGCGCTGTTGGCGCAGGAGTATATTCGTCGCTTCAATACTCAAAGTTTTCTTGAGCCGGTCAATGGCGAGCTGAGTGTGAGCAATGAGTCAAAGACACTTATTCATGACTTTCTTCTCGCCCACCCCCGGTTGTCGTTTGAGAATGCTGACCTGTTTGATGCCAAGGCGCGGTTGCGCATGGCTGTTATCGGGGGTAATCAACTGGGGTTGAGGAAGGATGTCAGCCACTGGTATGTGCAGCGCTTGGATTGGATTGGACCGTTGGCGGGGCCGGAGTTGCGCCTGGATCTGCGCTTGGATGATGTCCCCGGCGATGTGTCGGCCGGGGGAGCGATCATGCTCGACCTCAGCAAGAGCGATAACTTCACGCTCACCTTCTCCAATCAGGAAGAGGAGCGAGAGTTAGGAGGTAATTTCTTCAAAGAGTTGTTCCAGCGTCTCCCGGATGAGCAGCGCGTATGGCCGCTTGGCTCCATTGCGTCGGGCAACCGGCCCCTGTTGCGCCCTGAGTCCTTCAAATTGCGAACGCAGGCCAAGCCAGCCAGTGCCTTGGCGCCGGCTGCCGAGGGCTCCCAGGAAGGGGATGGCGCCATGCTTGCGTTCATTCGCATGCACAAGGGCCTAGGCGGTAGCATGCCGGACAGCAACTCTGATTTTCGGTACTTGATCCCGGACAAAGGGACGAAGGACTTTTCGGCCGCTGGAATTTTCAACGCTCGCCGTTTGATCCTGGAGCATCTGCTTGGGCGGTTAACGTCACTGATGATACCGATGATGCCCTCCGGGCTACGTTATCAAATTGATGCAGATTCCAAGGGTGTGCTCACAGGGGCAAGTGAGTTTTGGGGAGTCATTTCATCGCCGATGATAAATACCACTGTGCCTATTTCACTAGGGCCTAGTCATTTGGTAGAAATTGACATGGAAACTTTGAGGGGGCCGGTGTCTGCGTTACCTCTTCGAGTTGAAGTCGATGACGATGGCGCCCGTGTAACGTGGCTAATGAAACTTAATGCCAGCGCCAAAATGTTGTCGTTAAGAGACAACTACAACCTCCACACGGCTGACGATTTCCCAGATCTCAAGGTCGTTAATATTAATAAGGACATCACGTGCCTTATTGCCTATCGTCGTGCCGACCGTCAGGGCGGTGCTTATGAACTGTCCAGTTTTATTTTTGACGGTCTTGAAGAGGCGTCGCCAGGCGGGTTAGAAGCGTCAAACACTCAGTCATTAGGCTTGAGAAAGGGATTAGGCGATTTTCACAAGAACTTCATACGTGCGATTTACCACTACGCTATCCGCAAAGCGGTGGAGGATAAGGTTGTTGGGCTGTTGCGGGAGAAGCTGGCCATGGATTTAAACGTGGACCAGCTCCTTGAGCCCTTGGTCAAGGAAACGCTGCATTTTAACTTTGGTAATGCGTTTGTGGGCGATGAAGTGCATGGTGCTAAAGCCATTGCCGTTTTTGGCAATGTCAGCCCAGATGGCAATAACTTTGCGGTCCATCCAATGGAGCCCGTTCTCCAGCCCGGTGGCACTTTACAGTTCAAGGTCGAGCCGCCGGTTAATAACGTGCGCTGGCAAGTCGATGCCTTGCAGGTGTTTTCAGATGAGGTCGGCAGCATTGACCCCGACGGGACCTATCACGCTCCGTTTGCCCTTGGGTTCAAAGGCGGTTTCACGCAAGTACGCATTACCGCGACGGACCCAATCACAGCCGTGACTCGTTCAGCGTTGGTTACCGTGGTCGATCATGCCATCGCCTTGAGTCCGTTGCTTGAGGTGACCGCGCCGGGTGAGTCGCTGGAACTGACTGCCGGGAACGGTGGAACGGTCGACATTGAGTGGTCGTTCGCTAACGCGAACCCTCATGGTCGGTTGGCTGACCCAGATGCCTCAGGTGCTGCCAACACTTACATCGCAGGTGCGGATTCGCGCACCGACGCATTCAAAGTCGACGTCATCACGGTCCGCAATAAAGGTGTCTACGGCGAGCGCAGCACGTGTGTGGTAACGCGCATGAAGCGGAAAAAGCCCATGCCGGTCACACCCGAAGAGTGGGGAAGTTCAATCGAAACGGACTGGGTTCGGCCAGCCCTTTGGGTCGGCACTGACGAGCAAAAGGATGTCGAGTGGTCCGTAGTGTACGGGCCGGGAACCATCAGCCAGGACCGCTACGAGGTCAAGCGTAACAGCCGTGACCGGTTTGCCGTAGTTGCAGGGCGTGTCCAGAGCCAGGAATGGGGTGATCTCGAAGGCTTCATTATTTTGCCACTCCCTTTGGACGCATCGATCGAAGCCTATGAAGCTCAGTCCTCGGTCACGAGACGCCGCCGCCTGGCCACTAGCACCCAGACCTCCACTGCTTCTACTGAAGCGCCCAAGCCCTGAACGCATTTGAGGTGATCGCCATGCCTGGTAATTCTCTATTGGCCTTGTTGGAGTGGATGAAACGCAATCCACACCTGTCGGACTGGGATTTCATTTTCGCGATGTCGCCCGCTACGGTCGGCTCACTGGTTGAGCAAGCCCAAATCAATCACATCATTCAAGGGCGGGATGTGGGTTGGGAACAGCTCAGTATCAGGGTTCCCAGTAGCAAACAAACGCATGTGCTGAACAACTACCGGCTCACCGCGCCGTCTCTGGACTGGCGTGTGGCCTCCTACGATAACCCCAGGGTAAGTTTCAGTTTGGCGGTGGAAGGCGGCACACACATCATTGAGGATGACTTCTACGATGTGCTGGCCGTCTCTGCGCATGATGCGCTCGACAGTTTGCAGGTGCGAGGGCGCACGCGCTTTGATACCCAGGCACTTCGCCTTGGGTTAGACCTGAAACGGCCTGAAGCTGAAAGCCTTGAGTTCGATGTGGGTGACAGTCTTCAGGAACGTTGGGCAGGTGGCCAGCAGCTTGCAGACTTCCTTCAAACCTTGCCTGAGGACCGTGGCCTTTACGCGCTGGCGGCTGTTTCAGCAACATCCAATAACCCATTCCTCCAGGTGCGGGGTATCGGGGCACGGATCCAAACCAGTCGTGTTGACAAGCAAGGTGCGCTGGTTGTTTTTGCAGCGCTTGAGCACGGCCCCGTGGGCCAGTATCCGAGGGAAGATTCGGACTTACCCTTCCTGCTGCCGGATGCGATGGCGGAGCGTGCGCCGGTCACTCTTTTGCTCTCCCGGCGGCTGTTGCACCGGGCCGCCTATGCCTATGCCTTCGAGGCCATGATCGAAGGCGGCATGATCGACTACCGCCTGACACCGCAGGGTGTGATTGAACGCATGCAAGCCACTGCTGGAAAGCTTCCGGTCTTTGGGCTTGAACACAAGGGCAACCGCTTTGAGTTCAAATCGGAGCGGTTCAGCGTTGAGGCGTGGATAGGCGATACGCCATTGCGCGCCGAGTTCGATGAGGATGAAGTGCAACTGAACTGGCACTCTCAGTGCGACCTTGGCTTCGACTACAAACCCAAGGGCGAAGAGGGCTGGCGGGGGCTTTCTGGAACATTCGAATTTCGCCTGCATCATCGATTCTATTTCTTCCGACCGTCCGAGCAAGAGGCAGATGGCGGCTTGCTCATGGCTCAGGTGGCATGGCCTTGGCCGGAGCACGTTGAGGTCACGCTGCGTAAGGGGCTTGAAGGCAATCTTCCCGAGGCGCTGCGTGAGGAGGTCAATCAGTTCGTCGCATTAGTACTCAAGCAGGCACTGCTTGAAGGGTTGTCGCGCACGCTTACGGCGAGAATCCCCGAGAGGGTGCTCGAGGGCTTCAGCCTGGCCGGAAACAACCGCTTTGCTGGACAGGATGTGGAGCTTCCGCATGGCCTGGCGTTGTTCGGGTCGATCGCTAGCAATGCTCAACGCCTGCGTATTCTTGATCAAGGCATACGACTATCGCCTGGGCAAACTCATACGTTCAGGGTCGAATCGCCCTTTGCTTCGGTTAGCTGGGCGCTGGAAGGGATGCCCGGTAATGCGGGGGACATTGGGCAAATCGACCCTGTATCTGGCCGCTACAGCGCCCCGCCGGCCCATGCGTTGCGCTATCGCCAAGCCCGTGTGCTGGTGGTGGCGACCGATAACCAGACCCGTGCTCGCAGCACCTCGATGCTGACCGTCTTACCACAGGGCATCACTGCCAATCCGCAGATCCGTGTCTGTTCCTTCGACGATCAGCTGACATTCACCGCCGGCGCTCTGGGTGGCGACCCGCAGTGGCGTGTCATTGAGCAGGAAGGAAGCGGGCAAGTGAGTCCCAGTGACGACGGCCGCCGTTGCACCTACACGGCCGGTTGGCAGCTGGATGAGGGGGCCTATCTGCTGGAAAAGATCGAGGTGAAGAACAGTGAAACGGGTGAGCTCACTCATGTTCATGTGCTGGTCATGCAGGAAGAGCCTCTTCTGTATCTAGAGGCAGGAGCACCAAAGCCTGACGGTAGCGTTCAATTGAGCGCGTCCTTCAACGGTACGGACTTCACCAAAAAGGTGATCTGGAAACAGCTGCTCGGTGACGGCTTCCTGGAAGACGCTGGGCTCTACTGGCCACCCGATGACGGCTCCCTTGCATATGCACTGTTTACGGCCATCTTGCCCGATACGCCGTTTGGCGATCTGCAGGGGCACTTGGTACGCCCACTGAATCAGCCGTGCAGGGCGTGTAACGCCGCCATCGGTTAGTGATCATTCAACGCATCGAACCGGATGCATCGTCAAGAGGATTAAACCATGTCCAATTCCATGCTGGAAGTGCTGGCGCGTATGTGGGGAAAGTCTGTCACCCTTGGGTGGGGAGCCGTGGCGGTGTATAGCCGTGAGCGACTCAACCGGTTGCTGCACCAGCAGTATCTAGACCGCTTGGGTGGCCCTCGGGATTTGCCACTGCTGACACTTGAACTGAGCACAGGCGCGCGGGAGGCAACTGGGGGGCAGCCCGAGCTTGTCAGTAGCGCCCCCTCATTGACTTCGGTCAGCGCCAAGCGTGTCAGCGATTCGCGCGTGCACCTCTCGCTAGATATCGATGAGGGGGCTGCAGTTGAGAACGATCGTGCCTCAGCGCCCTCCACTGCAATCAGCCTGACGAATATCGAGCTGGGTACGCCGCTGCTGTCATTCAGCACGGCTTCGGTGACGAATTCCAGGGCCCGCCTGACGATGAGCATCATTGCCGGCACCTGTTCGAGTACCAACAGGGACGACAGTAAGCTGTTCTCGGTATTCAACTTCAGTGAAGCCATGGACTTCAAGGTGGAGATCGATGTAGACCTGGCCATGGTAACTGGCTCGGTGGACCGCCGGGGCAGGGTGACGCTTGACCTTGCCAAGGGCAGTTCGTTTCGGTGCAACCTGTTTGCCGATAACCGCGTTCTCAATGCCCAACTCACTGCCAGCCTTGCCAAGTGGTTCAAAGGGTTGCCGGCACGTTGCAGCCTTTTCGAGCTGGGGATTATCGACCTTGACGGATATGGCCCGCTGACCCCTACCGGGTTTATTTTGCGAACTCAGGCTGCACCGGGTGCGAAGGTCAGAAGTGCAATGAATTATGGTGATGGTGCGGTACTGGTGTTCATTCGCGTGCGCGCAGATGGTCGGGACGGTGCATCACCCGACCAGCACTTTCCGTATTTGCTACCCGATGGTGACTACTCCGCCACGTTGGTGATTTCCGACCACTTGCTGGGGCATGCCAGTGAAATCGATTTGGTATTGCTCAATAGCATACTCTTCCCGGCCTCCCACGAATTCATCGAGCGCGAGCGAGCTACGCCGTGTGATCTCGCGGTGTTTGGCAACATCAATCCACTGCGTACTACCATGACTGTGCAGCCCTCTGGCCGCGTCATTCATGCCGGTGAGCACGTGCAGTTCAAACTGTATGACGGTTCAGGTCGAGAGCAGCAAGCCAGCCGCTGGAGCATCACCGGCTTGACTAATCATACGGCTGCCGCGCAAGGGGAAATCACAGCCAAAGGCCTCTATAGCGCGCCTGATGTGGACCATATTGGCCACGAAAACCTCACGGTGCTGGTCACGGCAGAGTTTGATCAAGGCGGTGAGACGTATATCGCGTCTGCACGTGTGCAAGTCGCTTATGAACGGCTCCAGCTGATGCCACGGGTCGTCAGTTTCGCCCCGAATCAACGAGAAATTCACCTCAGTGCCTGGGAAACGGGTGGGTCAGGAACCATTGATTGGAGATTGCTAGGCGCTGAGCAGGGGGAGCTGGGTGTCACCGACGGGCACTCGGCGGTATTTGTGCCCTTTGCGGATACCACCTTGAGGCCGCTGGCGGTTCAACAGATCCAGGCAAAGGACAGCGAAGAGGGCACGGCTGCCCTGGTCATGGTCAATGCGCAACAACTGCTCGCGCTTGAGCCGCGTTTCGTGCCGCGGTTGCAATCCCAGGCCAGTGTGAAGCTGGCAGAGACCTCGGGCATGTTGTCGACGCTGCCCAAGCGTTGGCGAATTATGGCTGGGAAGGGTGCGATCAACCAAAGCGGGCAATTTACGGCTTCGGACAACACCCAAACCCAAAACAATGTAGTGCTCTGCGAAGTGTTGAAGGACGGTGTGGTTTATGCCACTGATTACAGCGTGGTGCAGCAATCTCAAATGCAGCAAGAACCTACTTGGAAATCGTTAAGGGTTCACAACATCAAGGTCAAAGGCGGTGCGAACCTGGGCACGACAGGGGCGCTCTTCCCTAATGGGTTCCAGCAACTGCAGATCGAGGTGACGGTTGATACGGCAGAAGTGGATGGCAAGCATTACCCTTTGAGCATCAAAGAACTCAACAGTATTCGTATTTTTGAGGGCGCTGCCCGTCAAGAACTGCCTGATCTGGAAGACGCTGAAGGTATAGAGACTGGTAAGCTCCGTTGGGCCACGCGCAAGCTCCGTAATCGCTTCGACCCTGCCATCCCTGGCAATCTGCTTTCGTCGCTGCCGACGACGAGGTCTGCGACGGAGCAAACCTCGACGTTCTATTTGCATACCCTGGGCACGGCAGGTGAGATTCCTACGTTTTATTCAGGGTTGCAGTCTGACAGTAATGAGTGGTTCTACTCCAATAGCACCAGCGATACTAATTCAAAAATTGAGGTGACGGCGAAGCCGCTTCCTGACTTTACGGATGACGATCTCTACTCGTTCAAAGGATACCGCGTAGACGGTGGTGGTAACTATTACGAACTTCCTGACCTTCCCGGGCACGATGATTTCTACCTGTTCCCGCGTACGGTGGATTACTGGAAGTTAAAATATAAGCTGTCGGCGTTTATGACCTGTGAGTTTGTCCCGTCTGGGCTGGAAACCTTGCCGCCTGATGTGGAAGGAAAGTTAAATGTCAGTACGCTCAGCTGGGAGAACAACCACCGCAGCGAACAAGGGGTCAGTTTCACAGGTTGGATATTTTATGCGAAAACGGATAAGGATACTCAACCGCCGACGCATGTAAGGTTTGATGATGCATTGCAAAAGCAGCTCCCATCCTTGATCGATTTGGAAATTCCCGTGGATTTCAAGGAGTTTGAAGTCGAGACCTTGATCATTACCAACCATCGTCGCGATGACGTGAGCTGGATCGATTCCAAAAAGAACGACGCCATCGCAACGCTCTCCAGAGAAATGGCAGTGCGCTTGCGTGACCGAAACGGAAATCTACATCAGCGAAAGATTTCATTCTTGCCAGAATCAATCGTTGGACATCGTAATCATCTGAAACACAGTCGGTTTGTGGGCGTCACTCTCTCGAATCAAGGAGATCGCTAAAATGAGCGCATTCAAATGGAGTGTCGCGTTGTGTACAGTCACTGTTCTGGCGTTCGGATGCGCCTATGCGGAGACTACGCCACAGTCAAGTAACACCGTGAAAATTTCGTTTGCTAATGATAAAGACCAAAACCCGGGTAAGTCGTGCACCAAGGAGTTTAGTTGGAGTACCAAAAAACAAATCCATCTTAAGGATATGGCCTGCGGTAACGACCAAGTCTACTACTTTAAGGTGGAGAATTTCCCCTCTGCAGCACTACTTTGGCTAGCGGACGATCCTGATTGTGGAAGCGGCGGGAACTTCTTCTTTACCGTGAAAGGCACAAAGCACCCGCTGGGCACGGAATGGATGAAAATTGAGAAGCTTGATGAATCTGATGTGGGTGACCAGGTGAAGCCTGGCCTGCGTCTCGAACGGAAAGTCGTAAGAGGGAAAATCGATGGAAAGCTGTCCTGCTTTGGATATGAATACTGAATACGCGTTCTGTCACGCAGGTGTTTCTGGAGATTCGCCGTCATGAGCAATGTCACGTCCGTCCATTCCAATGCCTTTAGTTTCATGAGTTTTACCCGGGGCGGGGTAGACCCCCGTACCGGGCTGTATACCCTGTCAATCGACTTGCCGAGTCTCAAGTCTTATGCCCTGAACGGGCCTGATTTCAACGTCGCGCTTACGTTTAACCCGCTTAATACTGCCGATTCTGGGTTCGGCAGAGGCTGGAACCTTGGGCTGACGCAATATACCCCACACAATCAGGTGCTGGCCTTGAGTTCGGGGGAGTCCTACCGGCTCGAGGACAGTAATCGCGAGGACAAACGCCTGACGGTACCTCAGCAGAAAATCGCCAGTTTCCACGTGTACAAAGAGGGCAATGCCGCGCTGGGGGCGACCACCCGTTTTCGCGTAGAGCATCGCTCGGGGCTCAAGGAAATTCTCGAACTTCAGGGCGGCCGCGTTGCCTTGCCGGTTGGCCTGGTGACGTTGGGCCATAAGCTGAAACTCAAGTATGTCCCCTTTGATAGCGACCACAGGATGCTAGCTTCGGTCAGCGAGGTGGACTATGACGGGACAGAGTATGAATTGCTCACAATCAACCGTAGCAGCGGGCGGGTTGAAATCCGTGAACACTCGCTGGGCGTCGGTTCCATTGCGCGATTTATCCTCACCTTGGAGGGCAGTGACAATCGGGTAGGGAAAATCATCTTGCCAACCGCCAACGCTGCATGTTGGGAGCTTGGTTATCAGTATGATCCCAGCCTGAGCTACCTCTCCGTCAGTTGGGTCAGGACGCCAACGGGGGCGCGGGAGGACCTTGAGTACACCGATGGCGGACACCCCTTCCCGAGCGCCAGTGGCCGGCCAGCCTTGCCACGCGTCAATCGCCATACGAAAACCTTAGGTAAAGCGGACCCAGAGCTGGAAATAGAACACGCCCTGATCGATGTACGTTATGCCTACGACAACAGCGAGCCAGACGGCTGGGGGCGCAATAACTTTCTGGGCGATGATGCGACGCCGTGGGGGGAAGACGACGGGCTCGATAACCTTTATAAACGCCAAGGGCGATTTGTTTACGGAATGCTGGAAACACAGTGGGTCGACGATATACCGGTCAAAGTCACTGAGCGGCGTTTCAACCGCTTTCACCTGTTGACACTAGAAAGCACCCGACAGGGGAATGCGGTGCAGGACACGTTGTACACGTACCCCGTGAATGAAGAAAGACCGTTCGAGCAGCAACCTGCCAACTTTCAGTTGGCCACCGAGGAACAAAAGCGTTGGAGGCTGGTAGACAACTCATGGCCGCCGCGCTCGCAATCGGTAGCGTCTACCTATGACAACTACGGCAATCTGATCTGGCGCAAGCGCGTCAATGAGGTCGAGGAAGCCTATGTCTGGTACCCCGTCGAGGGCGAAGAAAATGCATGCCCGCCTGACCCGGAAGGTTTTGTACGCCACCTGAAGCAGGCCACCCTTGCACCCGCGCCCACAGGATTTGGCAAAGCACCGACCTTGACCCGGCACTACACCTATATCCGTTTACCGGCAGTGTTCGATAGCGAATACGACGAGGACGACCCGGATAATGCGTGGAGGGGTTACGGCAGGCACCAAGTCGACAGTGAAACGCTCAAACAGGATGAACGATTGCTGGAGCAAACCTGCTACACGATTTTCAACGATCCGGACGATGCGTTCTTGCACGGTCGGATACAACGCAATGTGCTCAGTTACCCAGGGGCGGATGGGGCGCTGAGCACAACTAAGTCATATGCCTATAGCTTGGTTGATGGTCGCGATGCCGATGAGCCCGTTGTGCAAACCGAGGAAACCATCACAGGCTACGATGGTGCGGTGAAGATCATTACCTTGCAACACTCGATCATCCACGGCGAACCAGTGCTCAATCGCGATGACAGCGATGTGGAGATTGCTTACACGTACGACGCACTGCGACGTGTCACGTTCGAGACGGTTGGCCCGGGTACACAGTACGAGGCGAGTCGCAAATATGAGTACCACCTGTGTGCCCATGCAAACGACAGGGCTGAGCAGTCGATGTTCGACGTCAAGGGCGTCAAGACCCGTTCAGTCGTGAATGGATTGAACCAGGTCGTCTACGAAGCGCGTAACGACGATGACAGCCGGGTCTTTGCGGGTGCGCCACGGTCTATCTACCGTGCGCGCTACAATGGGCTCGGACAACTGCAGACGCAGACTGAGATCGATTGGCTGGGCGACGCGCTGCTCGAACTCACCAGCACGTTCGAGTACGACGACTGGGGCGAACAGTCCTGTGAAACTGGGCCAGACGGTGTGGCCAATTTTGCAGTGACTGATCCACTGGGGACAACCGAACACAGAGGGCCCATCACCAAGCGCTGGCGTGTCGGTACCGATGGTAGGAGCAGCGGTGTGTCGGAGACGTGGCTCAACCTGTTCGAGGAACCGACACGGCTTGAGCGGTACACCGTGGAAGGTGAGGGTGACGAGCAGATCAAACACCGAGAAAGCCTCAAAGTACTGAGGTACGACGGGCTCGGCCGCTTGCACGAAGAGCGTGATGGAGAGGGTGACGCTACGCGCATCAATGAGTACGGCTACGATGCGTTCGATCGCATCCTTGAACATACCTTGCCGGGCGGGGCGATCGTTTACCGCACCTACGCAGGCCACAGTCGCGATGACCTGCCCGTCAGTATCAAAGTGGGCACCGTGTTGCTGGGCACGCAGGCGTTCGATGGCTTGGGCCGACGCACCCGCGCGACTACAGGCTATCGCGAGCAGACATTCAGGTATAAGGACGGCGAACTTCAACCGCGCTGGGTGACGATGCCCAGTGGGGAGGAGGTGACGTATGAGTACTCGCCGGTTTTGAATGAAGAGCCTACAAAGCGGGTGCTGGGCGGTATTGCAGCGAACTATGAGTACGATCGCCAGAACGCGCGCCTGTTAAAGTGCGATGTGCCGGATCAATCGGTCACCCGTGAGTATTTCACCCACGGCGAAGTCAAGTCCGAAGTGCGTGTCGTGGAGGGGGACAAGTACACGATGCGTTATGATTACAGCTACCGCAGCAGGATGCTCAGCTATACCGATGTGCTCGGACAAACCCAGCAGTACGACTACGACGAAGCCGGGCGGCTCCAACAGACTCGTTTGCAGGGGGCTTTACCGACGAAACACCGCCGCGCAAGTGTTGTTGGCCCGTTATTGCTTCAGGCTGATTTCACGTATGACGAGTTTGGGCGCACGCAGACGTTCACCACAACAGATATCCTTACCGGCAATCAATTGACGACGAGCCTGGAGTACGACGCCTTCGACAGGGAGGTCACGCGTACTTTCAACTTTGGCGATGGCAACGTGCAGCGATTGACCCAATGGTACGATGCGTTCGACGGTATCGTTGAGCGGCACCTGGAAGACGTGACTGCAGGCGTACTGTTGCGCCAGGAAGGGTATGTCTACGATACGCGAGGCCGCCTGGTCAGATACAGCTGTACGGCGGCCGATAACAGCTCACCGGAAAATCCAGACGACCATTATTGGCCTCAGGACCCGTATGGCAACAAGATCAAGGCGCAGGTGTTTACGTTCAGTGATATCGATAACATCACGCTGGTGCTCAGCACGTTCGTTGTCGGTTCAAACCGGGCACGGTATTACTTTGGCGACCCCGCAAAGAGGGAGGATCCTGCGCAGTTGCTGAGAATTACCAACACCCACGCGAGTTACGACAAAGACATTGCTCTGAGGTATGACCTTAACGGCAATTTGACCACTGATGAGGTGGGGCGCACGCTGCGTTACGACGCGCTCAACCGCTTGTTGGAGGTTCGACCGCGTGCGGGGAGTGCCAATGAGCCTGGCGTCGGCGCTTCCTATCATTACGATGCAGAAAACATTCTAAGCGGTACGTCACCGCTTTGAGCGATTGCATTAATGGGTTGCAATCATGCCGGCTGGCGGTGTTCGTCACTGCCAGCCGGTCTTTCGATTGCCTTTAGCGATAGCGCACCACGAAGTTGAGTGCGCCCTTGGCAAGCCCGGCCCGTATGGCATGGCTGTCCTCGGTTTGGTGAAAGCTGGCACTGAGGTTGAGTACGGTGTTGCCCGTGCTCAAGGGCACCATTTGCTCTTCGGTCTGCAGAGGCATCGGCAGGCCATCTTGCTTGAATATCTGGATACCGACACCTGCAGCATCTGAGTCGGCGGTGAGGCTGAAGACACCATTTGCGATGGGGCCGATCGGCAGCGAGCCATTCTTGCCATCCAGTTCCAGTGTTGCGAAGGCGTTCTGGTCAGGGTCGGTCTGGCAAGCGGAAAGGGTGATCTGGAAGTCAACCTTCGGCGTCGTATAACCGACGTGGGTAAAGTCCGACCGGCTGAATTCACCCAACGGTACCGGATTGGGCGTAACGGCGTCAGCACCTACGCTGCACTGCGATTGAATGACTTCGGCGCGCAGACGGTACCTGAAAGCGTCACCGATATTGTCGAAGTCCAGATGGCCACGAAACATCTCTGCATCGATCTGATGAATACCCGGGGCGACTGGGCCGGTCCTGACCAGCATCACCCGGTTTATCAGGCTGATAAGGTTAAACGCCGAAAACTGATGTCGCGTATCACGCACTGCGTTGAATGGCACCCAGTTATGCCCGTCCTCGGAGCGGAAGTCGGCGCCTGCTTCGCTATTGAAGTGTGAAATCAGTTGGATTCGGGCGCCGATGCCAGGGATGTTGGTAGGCAGAATCTGGCCAGGTTCACTGTAAACGGCGAGCGGCAAGGGTGGGCGAGTGGGGATCAAGCTGAACCTCATGATCGCTTGACCTCCATTCCAGCATTCCAACGTCCGCCTCTCGTTGCTGGGGATGCTCGAACGGCCGGCATCAAAAAACGCATTGCCTACAACGGCGTCGCGAGGCATGAATACCGTGTTGAGGTTTCGCTCGAACGTTACAGGGCCGCCCCCTCCGTCCTGGAAACGACAATAGGAATCCTGAGCGTGGCCGACGGCCGATACGAGGCTAAGCAGCAATCCCAGTGGCAGGGCGATGCGGGAGAGAGTGATCATGACGATTCCTTGATGCCAGCTTGGCTGCACGTCAGGGTTTGCAGGTAGTAGCCCTCTGTGCGTTGCATTGATTGTGGGTCGACGTCTACCTGGCAACGTTGGTCGTCTTGGTTGCCCCAGCTGAGCGTAAGTGTCTGCGCCCCATCGACGGCGCTCAACAGCGCCAAACCTGCTTGCCCGACCATGCCCACCTGTACCGCATTGGCATCGAGGACCACACTGCCGAATGGCACGGGAGCGCCGTTTTGGTGCAGCAGGGTAAGCACCCAGCGTGAAACATGACGGGCATTGAAGTGGTGCTTCACAATGGCTCCGCGTCGCGGGACGACCTGAGCGCTACCGTTCTCGATTTCAATATCAGGGCCCAGCCGCTCGGTTTGCAGTGTCAGCGTATTGTTGCGGTACGGTTGCAGGTGCGAAACGATCGCGTATCCCCGTTCATTGGTTCGTGCGCCTGCACTGTTCAGCACGCCGACGTCGGCGATTCCGGGAACCTCGACCAGGCCTGCGGTATCGCCCAGATAGGTACCGAACTCCAAGCCGTCGGCATGCAGTAGCAAGGCGCCGCTGGCGTTGAGCGATAGGCTGCGGTAGTCGGTGCTGTCGCTTAGCCCCGTCCCGAAGCTTGCATAGTCGGTCCTGTAGCCCAATGCCAGTGCAGCGGTTCGCTGACGGCGTTCATCTTGACTGATGCTGGTGTTGTAGCTCAGCTGGCCGTCGCGGGCGCTGCCGCTCAAGGCGGCGCGTTGACTGTAGCCGTGCGCCTGTTTTTGTACATCGAACGTGGCATTGGCCGAGCGACCGAAGTCCAAGGGCATTGACAGGCTTAGGCCGAATTGACGATCGCTGCCGCGCGTGTCAGTCAGCGACTGAGAGGCAAACAGGTTATAGCTGATACCGGCATGGTAGGTATTGAAACCAAGCTGATACTGACGCTGGGTGTTGTCCAGTCTCCAGTAATCCTGTTGCGACAAGGTTAGGCTCAAGCTATGGCGCTGACCGAGGCGCTGATGCACCGAAGCTTCCACGCGGCTGCGGCGGCTGCCCATGAACGTTGCGGCGTGGCTGCGTTGCTGGACAGCTTCGCTGAAGTCCCGGTAGCCCTCGGTCGAATAGCGATAACCCGCGAATCGCAGGTTGGTACCCGTATTGAAAGCCTTGCCGTACTTAAGGGCATAGCTATGGCCTTGGACATCAGTGCTACCGGCAACATCAATTTGGCTGCTGGCCTGAGTGACATCAAGCGACAGGGCTCCCAGGCTGCCCAAGTCCTTACCGACACCCAAATTGGTGGCACGGTAGTATTGACTGGCCATCAGGCCGCCAAACAGCGTCAGATCCCACTCCATGCCTCGACTGAAGGTTGCCTGCCAGATTAATGGCTTATCCACACTGCTGGCCGGGTTGTATTGACCAACCGTGGCGGTGTAACGCCACGTTCCCTGGCGCAGCAGGTTGGTCAGGGTGGAATAGGGCTGGATGAACCGCCGCACCTGGCCATCGGCTTCGGTCAGCACTACTTCCAGCTCACCGTTGCCTACGGCGCTCAAGTCTTCGATGGCATACGGCCCCGGGCTGACATAGGTCGCGTAGATGGGGTAGCCATTTTGCCAGACTTCCAGTTTCGCGCGAGTCTGCGCGACACCCCGGATGACCGGTGCATAACCTTGAAGGGCATCGGGCAACATGCTCATGTCCGAGGCCACGCGAACCCCCGTGATCGGCACGCCGTTGAAGATGTCGCTATCAGTGAAGGTCTCGCCCAGGGTGAGGTTGGCGCGGTTGCCAGGCAGGTCACGCTGCGCATAGGTTTGCGCGCGCGCCCACTCGCGCGTGCCATTGCTGTCCTGGCGCCACGACTGGGTGGTGCGCAGTCGCCAGTCGCCGAGGTTGATACCACCGTTGAGGTACAGGTCGTCGTTGCTATAGCGGCCCCTGTAGCGGCTATGTCCCTGCAGGGTGGACGCTTGGTAATTGAGGAAAGCAGCATTGATGCCGCTGTCCCAGCGCGACGGATCGACACCACCAGCGATATCACGGCGCATGGCGATCTGCGGTATGGAGATGGATAGACGCAGGCGGCTACTGTCGAAGTCGACGCGTGCACCTGGGATTGCCGACGCCAGGTCCAGGCAGGCTTGTTTGGCATCTCCTGCTGCGGCCAGGGCGTCCAGGCGCAGCCCCCACTCCCCGAGGCGTGTGGATGGCAGGCAAGGTTGCAATGCGTTGTCGGCATCAGCCTGAAAATCGAGTTCATGGCGGCCGGCCGGTTGCAGGTTGACCAGAACGGTCACCGGATAGCGCCCCGGTGCGAGGCTTTGTTCGCTTGCCAGAAAACTGAGCGCGTGCACACCCGCCCCATCGGATTCACGGAGGAAGCCCGATTCGAAGCCAAGGTTGGAGTTCGCCTCCACGATAGCGATGTGGTGCAGTGCAGCGAGGCTACCGGTCAGGTACAGCAATACGTGACGCCGGCCGCAGATCGACCAGCGCTTGGAAAAGGGGGGCATGAAAGCGACTCCTTGCGGTGTGACGCGGTGCGGCTCTAGCGAGTCGATTGAAGCGGCAAAGTCATCGGTTGGGTGTAACCGCCAAAATCGTTGATCACGGAGAAAAGAACGCTGGATGTTTCGTTCAAGTGCATCTCCGCCAGCGGGTAGGCCTGCTGAGACAGTGGCGCGAGCATTTCCGGGTTGCTGATTTTGTGGAGGTGGCCGTTGGTACTGACTTCCAGCCGAATGAAGGTGATATGGAATGGGGTCGGGTTGTTGACCAGCAGTTGTTTAACGCCCTGGCTTTCATTCACGGAAAATGTTAAAGACTTGAGTTGCTCGGTTGGCTTGCCTTTAAGTTGTTGCGGTCGATAGAACAGTTTGATGCGCGTACGCATGGCAATATTGAGTTGATTGCCGGGCTCCTTGCTGGCTTGTGGGATTTCCTGCAAGTTAAAGAAAAATAGCGACTCGCGATCTTGCGGTAATGCATTGGGCAGCGCGTTGATTTGCAGAAGTTGTTCGCTGTTGGGGTTGATCTTGAACAGCGGCGGGGAGGTCGCAAATGGAACAGTGGTGGTGGTGTCATCCGTCTCCGTGTTGATCCAGGTCTGTACGGCGTAACTGCTGTTGGATGGGTTTCTGACAACAACGGATGTATTGCGTTTATCGCTGTCGAATACGATGCGTGTATTGTTCAATGTCAAGGCGGCATGGCTGGCCATCGACAGCGTGAGCGTCGCCAGGGTCAGGCAGGCGCAAGCGACGACACGGACGGGTATCGTGAGTATGAACTGTTTTATCATCGGATAACTCGCTGCATCCAGGCGCATCAACTACGCCCGGATGGTTTGGCTAGTGCCAGTAGGCACAGAGGTAGTGCATGTGCTTAGCGATAAGCGACGGTGTAACGAACCTTGGCCGATGCAAGCCCTGGTTGTACGCCTGTGGCCGTAGAACGGTAGTAGGCATCGAAGCGAAGGTCGGTCGGCCCTGTAGCGTTGAGGGGGTAATTAACCGAGGTGCCACCGGGCGCGATCGATGTGTTGGAGATGTCTTTGATGACGATAGAGACGTTGGTTGCCGCGCCGGCAACGGGGTCGACCCTGAAGTAGTTGCCGCTGGTGTCGGCAGCACCGTCGAACTGGACGTAGGCGTTGTCTTCGGTGATGCTGCAGGCACCTTTGTCCGGCACGCGGATGTCAAAAGATGCTCCACGGACTTCAATATTGGCGGCAGTGAATCGACCCACGGGAATATCGCCCATGGCAACACGGTCATTCACACTGCCGTTACCGGGATTGACGATTTCGATGGGGCAAGTTTCCGGCGTGATAGTGCCTTCGAAGAGTACCGATCCGCTGGTAGCAAATGCGGAATTGCCTGCCAGGCCGGCAAGCAGGCCTAGCGATAGCGTAGCTAACGACTTTTTCATGACATAACCTGATTGAGGTGCTTAGTTAGTTTTCAGTGCAAGGTGTTGACGGGTTTATTGGCCAGTCTTTGCCTCGGCGCTGATTCTAAATGCCATGAGTTTTATCAAGCTGTAGGAATAAGTTAGATCGCTGAGCGACTTTTCACTTTGTTACATGTCTTGCACATGTGAAATTGTAGATGCGCCTTGGCGAGGCCAAGACGCATGAGATGTATCAGTGCCTGTTGCCGGGTGCGGCTTGGCTCAGCAGTTGTTTTTCCAGGTTCCAATCGAAGGGCTCGCCGCTGGATTCAGCCTCATGGCGACGCTCTTCCAGTTGCTGGTAAAGGTCCAGTTCTTCGTCCGGCATGAAGTGCAGGCAGTCGCCGGCAAAGAACCACAGCAGATCACGTGGCACCAGATGAGCGATCTGCGGATAGCGCTGGATCACCTGGCAGATCAGGTCTTGGCCCAGGTACTGGCTCTCCAGTGGATCCTGCGGCAACAGCGTCAGCAGTTCGTCGAAGCGTTCGAGGAACAGGGCGTGGCTTTCTTCCGGCACCTGCTCTGCCTCGCCCAGCGCCGCCAGAATGGTGCGCAGGTGCTGGAGCAGTTGCAGGTGGTATTCCAGGTTGGGGTTGGCCATGGAATGGGTCCTCGGTATGGCTGAAACGGGGGGCGGAGTATACGCCGCCCCCAAGTGCTCGCGAAGGGTCAGCGTACCTTGCCGGGTTCGACGAGTAGCTGCACTTTGTCGAAGGCGTCGACGTCGATCACCTTGCGCCGCGCCTGTTCGGCTTCGTGCAGGCGTTGGCCTTCGCCGGGTTGCAGCACGCCTGCCTCGACGGCGGCGTCGAGGCCCGACTGGCCGGGGCTCGGCCGGACTTTCCCTTCCTTGATGGCCTGGTGCAGTGCCTTGCTTAGCGGCGCTGTATCGTCGAGCAGGTCGCAGGCCCGCTGCAGCGCTGCGACCGGGTCGTCTTCTGCCTGTGGGCGGTAGCAGCCGGCCAGCAGTTCTTCCAGTGCCGGGTCACCCCTGCGCCGGCCAATCAGTTCCGCCACTTCGGCGTCCAGTTCATCACTGGGGCCGGTATGACGACGGCCGAAGGGGAACACCAGCACGCGCAGCGCACAGCCGACGAAGCGGTTGGGAAAGTTGTCGAGCAGGCGGTCCAGTGCGCGCTCCGCTTGGCCCAGGCTTTCTTCCATGGCCCAGCGCAACAAGGGCTGCAGGTGCTCGGGCGAGCCTTGATCGTGATAACGCTTGAGCGCGGCGCTGGCGAGGTACAGGTAGCTCAACACATCACCGAGGCGGGCACTGAGGCGTTCGCGGCGCTTGAGCGCCCCGCCCAGCAACAGCATCGACAGGTCGGCCATCATTGCGAACGCCGCCGCCTGGCGATTGAGGGCGCGGAAGTAGCCCTGGCTCAAAGCATCCCCTGGCACGTGTTCCAGGCGACCCAGCCCGAGGCCGTAGACCAGGGTACTGGCTGCGTTACCGGCAGCGAACATGATGTGCTTCATTAGCAGCTCATCGAACTCGACCAGCGCCTGCTCACGGTCTTCGCGGGCGGCCAGTGCCATTTCCTTGAGCACGAACGGGTGGCAGCGGATCGCGCCCTGGCCAAAGATCATCAGGTTGCGCGAGAGGATGTTGGCCCCCTCGACGGTGATGAAGATCGGCGCACCCTGCCAATTACGCCCCAGGTAGTTGTTCGGGCCCATGATGATGCCCTTGCCGCCGTGCACGTCCATGGCGTGTTGGATGCATTCGCGGCCGCGCTCGGTCAGGTGATATTTGAGGATCGCCGACAGCACCGAAGGCTTTTCACCCAGATCCACCGCTTTGGCGGTCAGCAATCGGGCGCTGTCCATCAGCCAGGCATTGCCGCCAATGCGCGCCAAGGACTCCTGGATGCCTTCGAAGGCTGCCAGCGGTACGTTGAATTGCTCGCGGATATTGGCGTACTGGCCCGTCACCAGGCTGGTGTACTTGGCGGCACCGGTGCCCACTGCTGGCAGCGAGATGGAGCGGCCCACCGACAGGCAGTTCATCAGCATCATCCAGCCCTTGCCGAGCATGGCCTGCCCGCCGATCAGCATGTCCAGCGGGACGAACACGTCCTTGCCACTGTTGGGGCCGTTCATGAAGGCGGCGCCGAGCGGCAGGTGGCGCTTGCCGATCTCCACGCCCGGGGTGTCGGTGGGAATCAACGCCAGGCTGATACCCAAGTCCTCATCGTCGCCCAGCAAGTGCTCCGGGTCGTAGGCCTTGAACGCCAGGCCGAGCAGGGTGGCGACCGGGCCGAGGGTGATGTAGCGTTTTTCCCAGTTCAGGCGCAGCCCGATGACTTCTTCGCCTTGCCATTGGCCTTTGCAGATAATGCCGGTATCCGGCATGGCGCCGGCATCCGAGCCCGCCAGTGGGCCGGTCAGGGCGAAGCAGGGGATCTCGTCGCCGCGTGCCAGGCGCGGCAGGTAGTGGCTGCGTTGTTCATCGGTGCCGTAGTGCAGCAGCAGTTCGGCCGGGCCCAGCGAGTTGGGCACCATCACCGTCGAGGCCAGGTCGCCGCTGCGGGTGGCCAGCTTCATTGCAACCTGCGAGTGGGCGTAGGCCGAGAAGCCCTTGCCGCCGTATTCCTTGGGGATGATCAGGGCGAAGAAGCCCTGCGCTTTGATGTGCGCCCAGGCCTCAGGGGGTAGGTCCATGTCCTGGCCGATCTGCCAGTCGCTGACCATGGCGCACAGTTCTTCAGTGGGGCCATCTATGAAGGCCTGTTCTTCTTCAGTCAGTTTCGGTGCCGGGTAGGCCAGCAAGGTGCGCCAGTCGGGGCGGCCGCTGAACAGTTCGCCATCCCACCAGACGGTGCCGGCGTCGATGGCTTCGCGCTCGGTCTGCGACATGGGCGGCAGGGTACGCTGGAACCACTTGAACACCGGGCCGGTGAACACCTTGCGCCGCCATTGCGGCAGGGCCACAAAGGCGATTTTCACGGCCAGCACGACCCACAGCAGGGCCAGCAGCCAGCCGGGTGCGCTGCTGAAAATACCCATCAGCAGCACGTAGGCCGCCATGATGCCCAGTATCTGCAAGGGCGCCAGGCGCCGGTGCGTGAGGTATGCCGCGCCGATCACCAGTACCACCAACCACAACAGCAACATAATCGGTCCTCCTTGGAACCAAGGGCTTGAGCCGTCCCAGACAGCTTAGACGCAACGCTGTGAACGGCCTGTTCAGAACAGTGACAGGGTGTGGCGGTGGGAGTTTCAGATCATTGTTCGCCTGTGCCGGCCCTTTCGCGGGCAAGCCCGCTTCCACAGGGTTACCCGTGGCTTGAAGGTTGGGGTGCTTCCTGTGAAAGCGGGCGTGCCCGCGAAGAGGCCAGTACAGGCAATAAGACTCTGGAGTAGACTGGACCACCTCCGCATTCATAAGGACGTTGCCATGCTGAAGATCTGGGGCCGCAAGAATTCGAGCAATGTGCGCAAGGCGCTGTGGGTCGCCCACGAGCTGGGCCTTGATTTCGAATCTATCGACGCCGGCGGCGCCTTCGGCGTGGTCAACGAGCCGCATTACCGCGCCCGCAACCCCAACGGCCTGGTGCCGATGCTCGAAGACGGCGACCTGACGCTGTGGGAGTCCAACACCATTGTCCGCTACCTGTGCGCCGAGTACGGCGCCGAGCAGGGCTGGTACCTGGAAGACCCGCGCCAGCGCGCCTTGGCCGACAAGTGGATGGACTGGACCACCTCGTCCTTCGCCACCCCCTTCCGCCCGCTGTTCTGGGGCCTGCTGCGCACGCCGGAAGACCAACGCGACTGGGTCGCGATCAACGCCGCGCACAAACAGTGCGCGCAATTGCTGGCCATCGCCGACGAAACCCTGGCCCAGCAGCCTTACCTGTCCGGTGACCAGATCGGCATGGGCGACATCCCACTGGGTAGCTTCATCTACGCCTGGTTCGAAATGCCCATCGAACGCCCGGCCATGTATCACCTGGAGGCCTGGTACGCGCGCCTGAAGCAGCGCCCGGCCTACCAGGCGGCGGTGATGACCGCGCTGACCTGAACCTGCTTCGATAGTCATTATCAATACATGTGACTGTACTTGTGTGGCCGGGCCTTGCACCATGGCCGCACTCACTGCGCCAGTGACTTTGCCTGGCGTGTCCAGAACCTTTTTTCTCGGTAAATGGCCCGCTATGAGTTCCGCCCTGTCCATTCGACAGCTGACCAAGACCTACGGTAATGGCTTCCAGGCCCTCAAGGGCATCGACCTGGACGTTGCCGAAGGCGACTTCTTCGCCTTGCTCGGCCCCAACGGCGCCGGCAAATCCACCACCATCGGTATTCTTTCGACCCTGGTCAACAAGACCAGCGGCACGGTGAACGTATTCGGCCACGACCTGGACCGCGAGCCTTCGGCGCTCAAGCGCTGCCTGGGCGTGGTGCCGCAAGAGTTCAACTTCAACCAGTTCGAGAAGGTCTTCGACATCGTCGTCACCCAGGCAGGCTACTACGGCATCCCGCCAAAGCTCGCCAAGGAGCGCGCCGAGCAGTACCTGACCCAGCTGGGCCTGTGGGACAAGCGTGATGTGCAGTCGCGCTCGCTGTCCGGCGGCATGAAGCGCCGCCTGATGATCGCCCGGGCACTGATCCACGAGCCGCGCCTGTTGATCCTCGACGAGCCGACTGCCGGCGTGGACATCGAGCTGCGTCGCTCGATGTGGAGCTTCCTCACCGAGCTCAACCAGAAGGGCATCACCATCATCCTCACCACCCACTACCTGGAAGAGGCCGAGCAGCTGTGCCGTAACATCGGCATCATCGACCACGGCACCATCGTCGAGAACACCAGCATGCGCCAGCTGCTGGGCAAGCTGCATGTCGAGACTTTTGTCCTCGACCTCAAGCAGGACCTGCCGTCAGCCCCTGCGTTGCAAGGTTACCCGTGCCGCCTGATCACCCCGCATACCCTGGAAGTGCAGGTGGACAAAGACATCGGCATCACCGCGCTGTTCGGCCAGCTGGCGCTGCAGAACATCGAGGTGCAAAGCCTGCGCAACAAGACCAATCGACTTGAGGAGCTGTTCGTGTCCCTGGTGGAAAAAAACCTGTCGAAGGTGGCCGTATGAGTGTGGAACTGCGCACCAACTGGGTCGCCCTGAACACCATCGTCTACCGCGAAGTGCGGCGCTTCCTGCGTATCTGGCCGCAGACCCTGCTGCCGCCAGCGATCACCATGGTTTTGTACTTTGTCATCTTCGGTAACCTGATCGGCCGGCAGATCGGCGACATGGGCGGCTTCACCTACATGCAGTACATCGTGCCGGGGCTGATCATGATGTCGGTGATCACCAACTCCTACGGTAACGTGGTGTCGAGCTTCTTCGGTAGCAAGTTCCAGCGCTCCATCGAGGAGCTGATGGTGTCCCCGGTGTCGCCACATACCATTCTCGTGGGGTATGTGTTGGGTGGCGTGCTGCGGGGTTTGGCGGTCGGGGTGATCGTCACCATCCTGTCGATGTTCTTCACCGACCTGCAGGTGCATCACCTGGGTGTGACTGTGGTCGTGGTGCTGCTGACGGCAACCATCTTCTCGTTACTGGGCTTCGTCAACGCGGTGTTCGCGCGCAACTTCGACGATATCTCGATCATCCCTACCTTCGTGCTGACGCCGCTGACCTACCTGGGCGGGGTGTTCTACTCGATCAACCTGCTGCCGCCGTTCTGGCAGACCGTGTCACTGGCCAACCCGGTGCTGCACATGGTCAACTCGTTCCGCTACGGCATCCTAGGGGTGTCGGATATCAGTATCGGGACGGCGATCACCTTTATGTTGGTGGCTACCGCAGTGCTGTACACCCTGTGCATCCGCCTGCTGGTCAGCGGCCGCGGCATGCGCGCCTGAGCCTTTGAGTTTGCGCCGGCGCCACTGCCGGCCCACCCACCAACGCCAGTACAGCAAGGTGGTGAAGTAGGCGAGGATGCCCAGCACCACCCCACACACCACCGAGCCGAGCAGGAAGGGTTGCCACAGGGTCGACAGCTGGTCGGTGATCCATTCGAAGGTCAGGTCGTCGGGCAGGGTGCGGGGTGGGATCTGCAGCAGCCAGGCGCCGGTCATGTAGGTAACGAAGAACACCGGAGGCATGGTCAACGGGTTGGTCAGCCACACCAGGCTGACCGCGATCGGCAGGTTGCCGCGCACTGGGATCGCCAGCGCAGCGGCCAGCAGCATCTGCATGGGGATGGGGATAAGCGCCGCGAATAGGCCCACGCCCATGGCCCGGGCCACCGAGTGCCGGTTCAGGTGCCAGAGGTTCGGGTCGTGCAGCAACGTGCCGAAAAAGCGTAAGGACTTGTGTTCCCGAATGCTGGTCGGATCCGGCATGTAGCGTTTGAAAAGTCGGCGCGGCATGTAGGCTCCCGGGGCGTTGATCGGGGCAGTATGCCTTGATTCCTTAACGGCCTCGTTTAGAGTTTGTGACAATTGTTGAGCAAGCTTTGCCGGCATTTGCGCTATGCCTGAGAAGGTCATTTCGCAGCGGAGCTCTACCTCATGCGCACAGGGATGTTTGCGCTCGCGCTCGGGCTGCTCTGCCTGGGCTTTCTCTCCGTATTGCCATCGGTCGGATGGCTACTCCTACTGTTTGTCGGCGGTGTCGCCAGCCTGTTCACGCGGTGTTGGCCCGTGGGCTGTTTTCTGTTGGGCCTGTGCTGGGCGTGCGGGTCGGCCCAGCGAGCGCTGGATGATCGACTCGCGCCTGAACTGGATGGCCGCACGTTGTGGCTGGAGGGCAAGGTTGTCGGGCTGCCGAGCAGTACCCCGCATGGCGTGCGCTTCGAACTGGAGCAGCCCCACTCAAGGCGTGGCGAACTGCCGCGGCGCTTGCAGCTGAGCTGGTTCAACGGGCCGGCTGTGCGTGCGGGCGAACAGTGGCGGTTGGCTGTGACCCTGCAGCGGCCTGCCGGGCTGCTCAACCCCCATGGGCCTGATCGAGAGGCACAATTGCTGGCTCGGCGGGTGGGGGCTACCGGCACGGTCAAGGCCGGGCAGGTATTGAGCGCTGTCGCGGGCAGCTGGCGAGACGAACTGCGGCAACGGTTGTTGGCGGTCGAGGCCAATGGCCGGCAAGCGGCGTTGGTGGCCTTGGTGCTGGGCGACGGTGCGGGCCTGGCCCGCGAGGACTGGCAGACGCTGCAGGCCACAGGCACGGTGCACCTGCTGGTGATTTCCGGGCAGCACATCGGCCTGGTGGCAGGTTTGCTCTATGGCCTGGTCGCCGGGCTGGCACGCTGGGGCCTATGGCCCGCACGGCTGCCCTGGCTGCCTTCGGCCTGCGGCCTGGCGATGACCGCAGCGCTGGCCTACGGCTGGCTTGCCGGTGGCGGTGTGCCGGTGCAGCGGGCCTGCCTGATGCTGGCGGTAGTGTTGCTTTGGCGTCTGCGCTTTCGTCACCTTGGCGCGACGCTGCCATTGTTGCTGGCGCTGGTCGCGGTGCTGTTGTTCGAACCCTTGGCGGCGCTGTTACCGGGGTTCTGGCTGTCGTTTGCCGCCGTGGCGACCTTGATCTACTGCTTCAGTGCCCGCTTGGGCGGCTGGCGGCCCTGGCAGGCCTGGACGCGTGCGCAGTGGGTGATCGCCATCGGCTTGCTGCCGGTGCTGCTGGCCACTGGCTTGCCAGTGAGCCTGAGTGCGCCCCTGGCCAACTTGCTGGCGGTGCCGTGGGTCAGCCTTGCTGTGTTGCCGTTGGCTTTGCTGGGCACGCTGCTGTTGCCCGTGGTGGGTGTCGGCGAAGCGTTGCTGTGGCTCGCCGGGGGCTTGCTGGAGGTGCTGTTCAGCGTCTTGGCCCTGGCCGCGAGCTGGCACCCGGCGTGGGTGCCGCCGGCCTTGCCGCTGTGGGCTTGGTTGGTGGTGTGCCTGGGGGCGTTGCTGGTGCTGCTACCCCGTGGCGTGCCCTTGCGGGGGTTGGGCGGGCTCATGCTGCTGGCGTTATGGGTGCCCCGCGAGTCGGTGCCCTTGGGGCAGGTAGAAGTCTGGCAGTTGGACGTCGGCCAGGGGCTCGCGGTGCTGCTGCGTACCCGCCATCACAGCCTGCTCTACGATGCGGGGCCAGCAAAAGGGGAGTACGACGCGGGGGAGCGGGTGGTGCTGCCGACCCTGCGCAAGCTGGGCGTAAGCCACTTGGATGCGATGCTGATCAGCCACGCCCATGCCGACCATGCCGGGGGCGCGCTGGCCATTGCGCAGGGCATCCCGGTCACGCGGGTGCTCGGTGGCGAGGGGCTGGAGGGCCTTGGGCTGCAGCCGTGTGTCACGGGTGAGCAATGGGAGTGGGATGGCGTGCGTTTTTCCCTGTGGCATTGGGCTGAAGGGCAGAGCAGCAACGACCGCTCATGCGTGCTGCTGGTCGAGGCGCAAGGGGAGCGCTTGCTGTTGGCAGGCGATTTGGAAGCCGCTGCCGAACGGGCCTGGCTGGCATCCACTGAAACACCCCGTATCGATTGGCTGCAGTCCCCGCACCATGGCAGCCGCAGTTCGTCCACCGAGGCATTCATCCGCGCCACGGCGCCACGTGGGGTGCTGATTTCGCGGGGGCGCAACAATGGTTTTGGGCATCCGCATGCCCAGGTGCTCGAGCGCTATCGGCGGCATGGACTGGCGATTCATGACACAGCGGTGGAGGGCGCGTTGCGCTTGGTGCTGGGGGGGCAGGGTGACGTTGAGGGTGTGCGGGCCCAGCGGCGCTTCTGGCGTGAAGCGGGCAGTGGCTGATCGGGCCTTTTCGCGGGCAATCCCACAGGTGCAGCACTCCTTTCAGGTTTGGTGCTGTATCTGGACTGCCCCCAAGGTGGCAACTGGGTCCGGCCAATTCCCTGACCTTCGGCAGATGAGCCCCCGGCGGTCCTATGGTAGAGTGGCGGCCTTTTTCCGAAGGGGCGTTTACTGTGTGGGAATTGGTCAAGTCCGGTGGTTGGATGATGCTGCCGATCATTCTGAGTTCCATCGTTGCCATGGCTATCGTCGTCGAGCGCCTGTGGACCCTGCGCGCCAGTCGCGTGACCCCGCCACACCTGCTGGGCCAGGTCTGGATGTGGATCAAGGACAAGCAACTCACCAGTGACAAGCTCAAGGCCCTGCGCGCCGATTCGCCGCTGGGCGAAATCCTTGCCGCAGGCCTTGCCAACTCGCGCCATGGCCGCGAAATCATGAAAGAGTGCATCGAGGAGGCCGCATCGCGCGTCATCCACGAGCTGGAGCGCTATATCAGCACTCTTGGCACCATTGCCGCGATGGCCCCGTTGCTGGGCCTGCTGGGCACCGTGCTGGGCATGATCGACATTTTCAGCGCCTTCATGGGCTCGCAGATGACTGCCAACGCTGCCGTATTGGCCGGGGGTATTTCCAAGGCCCTGGTTACCACCGCAGCGGGCTTGATGGTCGGTATCCCGGCGGTGTTCTTCCACCGTTTCCTGCTGCGTCGCATCGATGAGCTGGTGGTTGGCATGGAACAAGAGGCGATCAAGCTGGTGGAAGTGATCCAGGGCGACCGTGAAGTCGAAGTGGCCGGAGGCAAGGCGTGAAGTTTCGGCGCAACCGCCAGCGGGAAAACGTCGACATCAACCTGGCGTCGCTGATCGACGTGGTGTTCGTCCTGTTGCTGTTCTTCGTGGTCACCACCACCTTCACCCGCGAGACGCAACTGCGCGTCGAACTGCCCGAGGCCGCCAGCGCCGAGAAGCCGCCTGCCGATGAGCGCAAACTGGTGGAAGTCACCATCAGCGCCGAGGGCGTGTATTCGGTCAACAACAACCTGCTGCCCAAAAGCGACCTGGCCACCTTGAGCGAGGCCATCGAGCGTGAGTCGGGCGGTGATCACACGTTACCGCTGGCGATCAGCGCCGACGGCAAGACACCGCACCAGGCCGTGGTGACCGCGATGGATGCGGCCGGCAAGCTCGGTTTCAGCCAGTTGCGCATGACCACCGTCGAGGCAGCCCAGGGGACGCCTTGATGGCCTTTGCCGACCGTTTGCTCGCCGCCTGGTACGCCGGGCACCCGGCCCTGGCGCTGCTGCGCCCGCTTGAAGCCCTGTACCGACGCGTGGTGACGCGCAAGCGTGCGCGGTTTCTCAGCGGCGAAAGCGCCAGCTACCGCGCGCCGGTGCCGGTGATCGTGGTGGGCAACATTACCGTGGGTGGCACTGGCAAGACGCCGATGATCCTCTGGCTGATCGAGCATTGCCGCCGGCAGGGGCTCAAGGTCGGTGTGGTCAGCCGCGGTTATGGCGCCAAGCCAGCCCACCTGCCTTGGCGCGTTGAGGCCGACCAGGCTGCCGACCAGGCTGGTGACGAGCCGCTGTTGATCGTCCAGCGCACGGGCGTACCGCTGATGATCGACCCCGACCGCTCGCGTGCGGTGCAGGCGCTGCTGGCCAGTGAGCCGCTTGACCTGGTTTTGTGCGATGACGGCATGCAGCACTACCGCCTGGCGCGAGACTTGGAGCTGGTGCTGATCGACGCCGCCCGTGGCCTGGGCAATGGCCGCTGCCTGCCCGCGGGGCCGCTGCGCGAGCCGGCCGAGCGCCTGCAAGAAGCCGACGCGGTGCTGTTCAACGGTGCCAGCGCCGACTCACCCGCGGGCTTTGCCTTCAGCTTGCAGCCCTCGGCACTGGTCAACGTGCGCAGCGGTGAGCGACGTGGCCTCGATCTGTTCCCGCCTGGCCAGCGCCTGCATGCGGTGGCGGGCATCGGTAACCCGCAACGTTTCTTCAATACCCTGCAAGGGCTAAACTGGCAGCCGGTGCCGCACCCGTTCGCCGACCACGCGCAGTTCAGCGCCGAGCGCCTGTCGTTCACGCCGCCGTTGCCGTTGGTGATGACCGAGAAAGATGCGGTCAAATGCCGTGCCTTCGCCGCTGACGACTGGTGGTACCTGGCCGTCGAGGCGCAGCCGTCGCCTGCCTTCAGCGCCTGGTTCGACAGCCAGTTGCAGCGCCTGCTGCCTGGGCACCCAACGCCCTGAGCCCCTTTTCAATTTCCGGCCACCTGGCCTCAAGGAAGCTTCCATGGACACCAAACTGCTCGATATCCTGGCCTGCCCGATCACCAAGGGCCCGCTCAAGCTCAGCGCCGACAAGACCGAGCTGATCAGCAAGGGCGCGGGCCTGGCTTACCCGATTCGCGACGGCATCCCGGTGATGCTGGAAAGCGAAGCGCGTACCTTGACCGACGATGAGCGCCTGGACAAATGAGCCTGGACTACACGGTAGTGATCCCCGCCCGCCTGCGCTCTTCGCGCCTGCCGGGCAAGCCGCTGGCGCTGATCGCCGGTAAGCCGATGGTCCAGCACGTGTGGGAACAGGCGCGCAAGAGCGCGGCCAGCCGTGTGGTCATCGCCACGGATGACGCCAGCATCGTCGAGGCCTGCCAGGCATTTGGCGCCGAAGTGCTGCTGACTCGCGCCGACCATGAATCCGGTACCGACCGCCTGGCCGAAGTGGCGGCACACCTCGGGCTGCCCGCCGACGCCATCGTGGTCAACGTGCAGGGCGACGAGCCGCTGATTCCGCCGGTCATCATCGACCAGGTGGCGGCCAACCTGGCGGCCCACCCGGAAGCCGGTATCGCCACGTTGGCCGAGCCGATCCACGAGCCACAGGTGGTGTTCAACCCTAATGCGGTCAAGGTGGTCTGCGACAAGAACGGCCTGGCCCTGAGCTTCAGCCGTGCGCCGCTGCCCTGGGCGCGTGATGCCTTCGCCGCCAACCGCGAGCAACTGCCGGAAGGCGTGCCTTATCGTCGCCACATCGGCATGTATGCCTACCGCGTGGGCTTCCTTCAGGACTTCGTCGGTTGGGGGCCGTGCTGGCTCGAGCAAACCGAAGCCTTGGAGCAATTGCGTGCCTTATGGCATGGCGTGCGCATTCATGTCGAAGACGCCCTCGAGGCACCCGCGGTGGGTGTCGATACCCCTGAAGACCTGGAGCGCGTACGGCGCTTGCTGGAGGCTTGATGCGCGTCCTGTTCGTTTGCCTGGGCAACATCTGTCGCTCGCCTACCGCCGAAGGCGTGCTGCGCCATCAGTTGCAGGCCGCGGGGCTTGCCGAGCAGGTGCACGTGGCGTCCGCCGGTACCGGTGACTGGCATGTCGGCAAGGCGCCCGACAGCCGCACCTGCAAGGCCGCACTGGCGCGGGGCTACGACCTTTCGCAGCAGCGCGCCCAGCAGGTCAATGTGGCCCACTTTGCCGAGTACGACCTGATCCTGGCCATGGACGAGAGCAACTTGAGCCATTTGCGTGCCCTGCGCCCGCAATCTGCGCCCGGCGAGCTCGACCTGTTCCTGCGCCGCTATGGCGCGAAGCTGGAAGAAGTGCCAGACCCGTACTACGGCGGCGCGGAGGGTTTCGAGCAAGTCCTGGACCTGATCGAGGAAGCGTGTGAAGCGTTGGTCGTGGAAATCAAGGGGCGGTTATGACAGCGCTGTGGCAGGAGCACGTTTCGCTCAAGCCTTACAACACCTTTGGCATTGACGTCAGGGCCCGGCATTTCAGCCAGGTGCATGACGATGACGAGGTGCGTGAGGCGCTGGCCGAGGCGCACCGTCGTGGCGTGCCGGTGCTGGTCCTTGGCGGTGGCAGCAACCTGCTGTTGACCGGTGATGTCAACGCGTTGGTGCTGCACATGGCCAGCCGTGGCCGCCGCGTGCTCAGCGATGACGGTGAGCACGTTGTGGTCGAAGCCGAGGCGGGCGAGCCCTGGCACCCGTTCGTGCAGTGGACGCTGGCACACGGTTTTTGCGGGCTGGAGAACCTCAGCCTGATCCCGGGCACGGTGGGCGCTGCGCCCATGCAGAACGTGGGCGCCTATGGCGTCGAGATCAAGAACGTGTTCGCCGGCTTGACCGCGCTGGACCGCCAGACCGGCGAGCTGCGTGACTTTGGGCTGGAAGAATGCGCCTTTGGCTACCGCGACAGCCTGTTCAAGCGTAACCCTGGGCGCTGGCTGATCTTGCGCGTGCGCTTCATGCTGACCCATACACTGCAAGCCCACCTGGACTATGGCCCCGTGCGTCAGCGCTTGGTGGAGCGGGGCGTAGTGCAGCCGAGTGCGCAGGCGATCAGTGATGCCATCTGTAGCATTCGCCGCGAGAAGTTGCCGGACCCAGCCGAGTTGGGCAATGCCGGGAGCTTTTTCAAGAACCCAGTGGTGTCTGCCGCGCTTGTCGAGCGTATACGGGGGCAGTTCCCGGGTGTCGTGGCTTATCTTCAGGCCGATGGCCAGATGAAGCTGGCGGCAGGGTGGTTGATCGAGCAGGCGGGTTGGAAGGGCTATCGCGATGGCGATGCCGGCGTGCATCGGTTGCAGTCGTTGGTGCTGGTCAATTATGGCCAGGCGAGCGGGGCGCAGCTACATGACCTGGCGCGGCGGATTCAGGCAGATATCCACGAACGATTCGGGGTTGAGCTGGAGATGGAGCCTAACCTGTACTGAGGCGTGCTGTAGATACAAGGAGCAGCCTTGCGCTGCTCCAACAGAATGGGGGCCGTCCAGAATCAGGTGCTTGATATTTTAAACACCCCCAGCCTATGTTGTTGCCAGCCTATAACAACAAGGACAAGCGTCATGACCACCCCAGGCCCGAGCACCCTCGCCGAGCACCTCCAGGGCATCGATGAAATCGAATGCGTCACCCCCGACCTCAATGGTGTACCGCGCGGCAAGGTGATGACCGCCGAGGGCTTCCTCGAAGGCCGGCGCCTGCAGATGGCGCGCGGTGTACTGCTGCAATGCATCATGGGTGGCTACCCGCCGGCTAAGTTCTACGGCAGTGATGATGGCGACCTGGCGCTGGTGGCTGAGCCCGCTCAAATTCACCGCCTGCCCTGGAGCGAAGACGGCCGGGCCTTGGCAATCTGCGATGCCAACGAACTGGATGGCACGTCTTCAGCGTTGTCCACCCGTGGTCAGCTCAAGGCGGTCATCGCTCGCTATGCGGCGTTGGGCCTGGCGCCGGTGGTGGCGACAGAGCTCGAGTTCTTTGTTTTCGCGCCTAACACCGACCCTCAGCAGCCGTTCTTGCCGCCACTGGGCAAGGATGGCCGCCGGGAGCTGGGCCATTCGGCGTTCAGTGTCAGCTCCAACAATGGCCTGCGGCCGTTCTTCAATGAGGTCTACCGCTGCATGGCGGCGCTTGGCCTGCCGCGTGACACCTTCATGCACGAGATGGGCATCAGCCAGTTCGAGATCAACCTCTTGCACGGTGACCCGCTGCTGCTGGCCGACCAGACGTTCCTGTTCAAACACCTGCTCAAGGAAGTGGCGCTCAAGCATGGGCTGAGCGTGGTGTGCATGGCCAAGCCCTTGGCGCATACGCCGGGCAGTTCCATGCACATCCACCAGAGCCTGGTGGACATCGACAGCGGCCGAAATGTGTTCAGCGATGACCAGGGGCAGCCGACCGAGACCTTCTACCACTTCATCGGCGGCCAGCAGGCGTGCATGGCCGACTTCACCGCGCTGTTCGCGCCCAACGTCAATTCGTATCAGCGGCTTTGTCACCCCTACGCCTCGCCCAACAATGCCTGTTGGTCCGAGGACAACCGCGCCGCAGGGCTGCGCATCCCGGCCAGTGCGCCGGTGGCCCGGCGTGTCGAGAACCGCCTGCCGGGCGCCGACGCCAACCCTTACCTGGCCATCGCCGCCAGCCTGGCTGCCGGGCTGCATGGCATCGAGCAACGCCTGCAGCCGGCCCCGGCGATTCAGGGTGAGTTCGCTGTGCCAGAGCACCTGAGCCTGCCATGCACACTGCACGCTGCACTGGAACGGCTCAAGCGCAGTGCACTGGCGCGGGAACTGTTCGGGGCTGAGTTCATCGAAGGCTACGTCGCCACCAAGACCCTGGAACTGAGCGATTTCTACGACGAGATCACACCCTGGGAGCGGCGTGTGTTGGCGGCACAGGCCTGATCGCGACACAACCACTACTGGACGCGTCCCCTGTTGGCTATTTCGCCGGCAGGGGACTGCGCCGCGGCAAAATTGCTTTTATGCTAGCCAGCAAGCCAACGCCACCTGACCAGGGAGCCCGACGGGACGTATGCGAAACATCTGGAAGCCGTTTCAGTCGCTGTATTTCGCTGCCTTGATGATGCTTATCGGCTCGGGCCTGCTCAGTACCTACCTGGCGCTGCGCCTGGCAGCCGATCATGTCGACAGCTTGTGGGTCGGTGCGTTGATGGCCGCCAACTACTTTGGCCTGGCCGTGGGCGGCAAGGTCGGCCACCGGCTGATCGGCCGGGTAGGGCACATCCGCGCCTATGCGACCTGCGCCGGCATCGTCTGTGCCGCGGTGCTTGGCCATGGCATGACCAACTGGCTACCGGCCTGGGTCGGGCTGCGGATGGTGGTCGGCTTGGGGATGATGTGCCAGTACATGGTCATCGAGAGCTGGCTCAACGAACAAGCCGACGCCAAGCACCGGGGTGCGGTGTTCAGTGGCTACATGATCGCCTCCTACCTCGGGTTGGTACTCGGCCAGCTGATCCTGGTGGTGCACCCTGAACTCGGCCCTGAGTTGCTGATGCTGGTCGCCATGTGCTTTGCCCTGTGCCTGGTGCCGGTGGCAATGACCCGGCGCATCCACCCGGCGCCTTTGCGGCCGGCGCCGATGGAGCCGAAGTTTTTCATCAAGCGCGTGCCGCAGTCACTCAGTACGGTGCTGGGCTCGGGCTTGATCGTCGGTTCGTTCTACGGCCTGGCGCCGCTGTACGCCTCCAGCCAGGGGTTGAGCACCGAGCAGATCGGTCTGTTCATGGGTAGCTGCATCTTTGCCGGGCTGGTGGTGCAGTGGCCATTGGGCTGGTTGTCCGATCGCTACGACCGCGCGGTACTGATCCGCAGTGCTGCGGTGGGGCTGGCGCTGGCCTCTGCGCCGTTGGCAATCTTGCCCAGCGTGCCGCTGGAGCTGCTGTTCGGCATCGGCTTTGTCATCTCGTTGCTGCAGTTTTGCCTGTATCCGTTGGCCGTGGCGTTTTCCAATGACCATGTGGAGAGCGAGCGCCGCGTCTCGCTGACGGCCATGCTGCTGGTCACCTATGGTGTGGGTGCCTGTATCGGGCCGCTGGCAGCGGGGGTCTTGATGAAGGTGCTGGGCGCGCAGATGCTCTATGCCTTCTTTGTGTTCTTCGCGCTGGTGCTGGTGTGGCGCATTCGGCCGAAAGCGGTCACCGGGCTGCACCAGGTGCAGGACGCTCCGTTGGGTCACGTGGCGATGCCGGCGGCCGGCTCGCCGTTGTCGGCGGCGCTCGACCCGCGGGTCGATGAGCAGACCGTGCAGGATGTGATGCAGACGCCGGTGGCGGCCGAGGATACCGAAGAAGAGCAGGCGGCGAGTGAGCGTGGGGTCAAGCCTGAGGTCGAGGTCGACAGGTCGGTGTGATGCGGTGTGGGCACCGATGAAGGGGGCGCTGCTCGCTTCATCGGTGGGCCACGCGGCAGTCATTCAACCTTGATGCCGTGCAGGTGGAATCTCAGTATGTCGCCCGCTTTGTTGCCCGCGTGCAGGAACCAGTGACGTAGGGGTGGCCTATTTCTCGAATACCTGGATTCAACCTGCGCGACTCTGTGGCCCTTTTCGTCGCGCAGGTAGAACTCGACATTCTCGGCGCTCTCCAGGTCGCCATCCCAGGGGCCGAGCAATTCCATTTTCCACGTGTCCTGCAGGGCAGGCAGCCGGGCCAGCAGGCTGGGTGGGAAAATACAGTTGGCAAGATCATCCCCCCACGCATACCCATACAAGCCCAGCCAGCCATTTGAGTTCTGCTCAAGCCGCCCGCTGAGAAACTTCACGCCAGTCGTGCAGTTGATCTTGTAATGAAGACGGTTATTCGCTGCCTCGATGAAGGTAAAGGTGAATTCGATCGGCCTGAAGCTGACGGAGTCGCCTCGCTTGTAATCGGTGCACAGCCAGCCGTCTTGGTCAGCGGAAAAAAACGGGTGGGCCCATAAAGGCGTATCGACCACCCCGACCTGGCCATATTGACAATGCAGCGCGGCGGTGAATGTAGAACGAATCATAGTGTCCCGGCTCCTGAAAGCGCCTGAAGTCGGCGCGGCGTAAGCCACACTATGCAGTTGCTCAAACAACGGTAACTGGGAATCCCTTCTGGTTAGTACGATGGGGCGTCAAGCAGGTTTGACGTTACGAAGGCAGAACCTCAAGATTTCGCCGTCCTTGGTGCCAGCGTGTAGGTACCAGTGTTCGTACGTTCTTGGCTGCTTTTCC
Organism: Pseudomonas sp. SWRI50; assembly: GCF_014269095.1. NCBI lineage: Bacteria > Pseudomonadati > Pseudomonadota > Gammaproteobacteria > Pseudomonadales > Pseudomonadaceae > Pseudomonas > Pseudomonas sp. SWRI50. The sequence continues at coordinate 132,890 of NZ_JABWRW010000008.1, forward strand.
AATGCCCAGCGTGGTGCGCTCGTATCTACATGGTGGCTATCCACCAGTGCGATTCTGTAACCATGCCGGTTTCGCAGATAAAATTCGACCTCTTCGACGCTTTCGATATCTCCGTCCCAAGGCTGCAGGAGCTCGAACTTCCACTCTGGCTGTGACTGAGGGAACAAGTTGGCGGGGTTCAATGCATTCCAGATTCTGCCTGCGACACTCATGCCGTATAAGCACAACCAACCGCTGTTATCCTGTGCCAGTCGTGCACCGGCATAGTCAAAGGTGTCTGAGCAGTTGATGTGGTAATGAATGCGGTCGCCTCTCTGCTCGATGAATGTGAAGTCGAAGACGACGGGGGTCAGGTAAGCGGTGTCGGCTTGCTTTTCATCTGGGCACAGCCACCCTTGCGACAACGGTGAGAATGGACTGTCATAATACCCTGTTGCCGCAACCCCCACTCGGCCATGTTGGCAATGCAGTTCGGCAGTAAAGTTTGAGTGAATCATCAGTGTCTCGCTCTTGGTCGTGCCTAATGTCAGGCACAAGACACGTTAAGCAGTCGGCGGTTCGCTGATAATGGGGAAACAGTCCTGGGCCGGCGGCCTGTCTCTGTAACTCGAATGCACAGGCTTAGCACACATGAAAACGCCACCCGCAGGGTGGCGTTTTTCTACTGGACGGCGAAATCAATAATCGTCTTTATCGAACCGTCGCGCTTCGCGCTGCAGCTGGTAGACGAAACTCTCGATCTTGCGCTGCGCCTGGCCGCTGAGGTTATGGAAGCGCACGCCCGCGAAGGTGGTGTTGATACGCTCCTCGAAGTGCAGGTGGCGCAGTTCGACCATGGTGTCGACCAGGCCCAGCGGGTTGCCAGCCTTGAAACGCTCGTACACCTGGCCCAGTTGCAGGCGATCCTCGACGTTGCCGTCGAAACGCAATTTGCAGCCGGTAGCGGAGATGTCCAGCAGTTTGCCGCGCAGGGCGCCATTGCCTTTGAGGTGGGTGCCGTCGAGGATGATGTCGACCAGCTGCGACAGCTTCAGCGCAGCACGGAAGGCGTTGCGGCGCTGATGGTAGGTCATTTCTTCAGGCATCGCGCCGCGGTAGCAGCGATGGCCGTCGACTTCACTGATGGTCAGTGGGGCATTGCATTCCCAGGCGATGCGCACGCCATCGTGGAAGCCCTCGACGCGGAAGGGTTCGCCGTTCTCGATGAATTTTTCGCCGTCGCGGGGGATCATCTCGTCCAGTGCCAGGGTATTGCTGTCGCGGTCGACATGCACCACGTAGCTCTGGAAGCGCTGGCTGCGATCAGGGAAGGTGATGATCAGGGGGTCATGGCTTTCTTGCAGCTGTCGCAGGTTGGCCGCGATCTCCAAAGGCGTACTGAGCACCTTTGGCGGCTGCGGGGCATCGGCTTCATTGAACACGGCTAATCACTCTCCAGGCAAAAACGACACACGCAAGTAACGGCATTTTGCCAGTATGTGACGTGGCTTGATAGAAGTATCACACTTGGCTGAGGGCGCGCGGCTTGGCCAGCAGCGAGGTGCTGCCGCGGCTGTCGTAGAGCGACGGAGAATCGCCACCCATGAGGATTCTGACCTGATTGTTGGTGATGTGTTGCTGCACCTGGATGATCCGGCCGTTGGTCTCGTTGACCTGCTGGCAGGTGTCCATCAGTTGCGAGAGCATGTCCAGCCGTTGCAGCATCGCGTCGCCATGCTGTGACTGCGCGGCCACTGCCTGCACACCGGCGCGGTCGGCGCTGAGGCCGAGGCTGGTGAGCAAGTGGCTGCGCCGCTGCCCATGCTGCTCGAGCAAGATGATCAATGACTGCTTGCGGGCCAGGATCTGTTCCAGCAGCGTCATGTCGCGGCCATGCAGGGCAATCGCTTCTTTTTGAAGAAGCTCGAGCAGTTCCTGCATCGGGGCGATGTCATCTTCGATCAGTTGCAGCAAGGTGGTGTCGTGCATGGCTAACTCTTGGCTTTAGTAAGCGTCCGTGAAGTCAGCGCGCCGAACGGTCAGCGCTGGGCTTCGAAATCGAGCAGTTTGCTGGCAACCCGGCCGGCATCGACCTGGTAGCTGCCATCGGCGATGGCCTGTTTCAACTGGGCCACGCGGGCGCTGTTGACGACGGGCTGGTCGCGCAGCGTATCGCTGACCTTCTGCAACTGCTGTGCCTCTTGGCTGAGGTGTACTGCCTCTCCGCTGGCGGTGGTGCCTTTTGGCGCTTCCGGGCTGGCAGCGGCCTTTTCGGCGGTACCGGCCGCAGCATTGCCGCGAACGCCGCCCGAAACGGACGGAGAGTTATTCAAACGACTGAAGTCGATGACCATGATCAGAAACCCCTGGGTATTTGGACGCTTGCCTTGTTTTCGGCCAACCCGAAAGAAACTTTAGGCCCAATTGCGTAGCCGCCTGTCAGCAAGCTCGCGAACCCGTTTTCTGACACAGTTTAGGAAAAGCGGTTCCACACCGCTAGCACAATGCCGCTACATTGTCACCTCGACCTGGCCGGGGCCGGTCACCCTGGCCTTGATCACCCGTTTGGAATTCAGGTTGCGCACCCGGATCTGTTCGCTCAGGCCGCCCTTGCTCAACGCTTCGCCGGGCATGCGCACGCTCAAGCTGCCGCTGCGGGCGATGATCACCACCTGGTCGCCCTTGCGCACCACTTCGGCTTGCTCAAGGTGCTGCGGGGTAAGGACCTGGTCGATGACTGTGGGGCGCAGCATCTTCATGCCCACCGCCTGGTCCAGTTCGCTGAGAAAACCTTGGCCGAGGGTGCCGACATCGCGCTCGCGCAGTGCCACGTCGCCTTCGCCTACCACGTTGTCACGCTTGAGCGGGCGGGTGACCACCACCACGTCGCGGAACAGCCGCACCGTTGCCGGCACGAACACGGTCCACGGCGCGGCACTGTCGCAGCGGACCCGCACCGTGACCCGGCCCAGCGGCTGCGCGGGGCTTTCCAGCGACGCGTCCAGCGGCTGGCTGCATAGCGGCATGCGCAAGCGCGGGTCGAGGGTGCTGACCTGGATTTCGTAACGGCCGGCGGTTTGGGTGCTGGCCAGATAATCTTCTACGGTGAATTCAAGAAACCCTTGGGTGACACCGATAAGCTGTTCAGGCAAGGTAAAAGCGTCCGCCAGCGTGCGAACGCTGGGCGCCAGCAGGCACAGCGTGGCCAGCGAGCCAGTCAGCAGGTGCGTCAATCGTCGGAAAAATGTCGTTTTCGTGTACATGGCGCTCAAAAAAGCAAAGCCCGTGCCGACTCGGTACCTGAGTTGCAACGAAAGGCTGAAACGTTAAGGAGTCTGGCATGGCGGGTGTTATGGATTCGGTCAACCAGCGCACTCAGCTGGTGGGGCAGAATCGCCTGGAATTGTTGCTGTTTCGCCTCAATGGCGGTCAGCTCTATGGCATCAACGTGTTCAAGGTCAGAGAGGTGCTGCAGTGCCCGGCGCTGACCTTGCTGCCCAAGTCACACCCGGTGGTGCGCGGCGTGGCCAACATTCGCGGGGCGACCATCCCGATCCTCGACCTGTCGATGGCCACCGGGTTGGCGCCGCTGCAGGAAGACACGTGCAACAGTTTTGTGATCATCACCGAATACAACACCAAGACCCAGGGCTTCCTGGTGCACTCGGTCGAGCGCATCGTCAACATGAACTGGGAAGAAATCCACCCGCCACCCAAGGGCACCGGCCGCGACCATTACCTGACCGCCGTCACCCGTGTGGACAACCGCATGGTCGAGATCATCGACGTGGAGAAGGTGTTGGCCGAAGTGGCGCCGTCGTCCGAGCAGGTGTCTGCCGGGGTGGTCGATGCCGAGGTGCAGGACAAGGCTGTGCTGCTGCGGGTGCTGACCGTCGACGATTCGTCGGTGGCGCGCAAGCAGGTCAGCCGCTGCCTGCAAACCGTCGGTGTCGAGGTGGTGGCGCTCAACGACGGCCGCCAGGCGCTCAATTACCTGCGCCAGTTGGTGGAGGAGGGCAAGCGGCCGGAAGAAGAGTTCCTGATGATGATCTCGGACATTGAAATGCCAGAAATGGACGGCTATACGCTCACCGCAGAGATCCGCAGCGATCCGCGCATGCAAAAATTGCACATCGTCCTGCATACTTCGCTCTCCGGGGTATTCAACCAGGCGATGGTCAAGAAAGTCGGCGCCGATGATTTCCTGGCCAAGTTCAAGCCGGACGACCTGGCCCAGCGCGTGGTCGACCGGATCAAGGCAACGCATTGAAGCAGCCGGGAGCCCGCTCCCTGCACCAGCGATTGAAAAGAGGCGGCAAGAGTGTCTACGGGTAATTTGGATTTCGAACAGTTCCGGGTCTTCCTGGAGAAAGCCTGTGGCATCCTGCTGGGCGAGAATAAGCAGTACCTGGTCTCCAGCCGTCTCAACAAGCTGATGGAGCAACAGGGCATCAAGAGCCTGGGCGAGCTGGTGCAGCGCATCCAGGCCCAGCCGCGCAGCGGTTTGCGCGAACAGGTGGTCGACGCAATGACGACCAACGAAACCCTGTGGTTCCGCGATAGCTACCCCTTCGAGGTGTTGAAGAACAAGGTCATCCCCGAGTTCATCAAGAACAACCCAGGCCAGCGCCTGCGCATGTGGTCGGCGGCGTGCTCGTCGGGGCAGGAGCCTTACTCGATCTCGATGGCCATCGACGAGTTCGAGCGCAGCAACCTGGGCCAGTTGAAGATGGGCGCGCAGATCGTTGCCACCGACCTGTCCGGGACCATGCTGAACAACTGCAAAACCGGTGAGTACGACAGCCTGGCCATCGCCCGCGGCCTGTCGCAAGAGCGCCTGCAGCGCTACTTCGACCCCAAAGGGCCGGGGCGTTGGGCGGTCAAGCCGGCCATTCGCAGCCGCGTCGAGTTCCGCTCGTTCAACCTGCTCGACAGCTACGCGAGCCTGGGCAAGTTCGACATCGTGTTCTGCCGCAACGTGCTGATCTATTTTTCGGCCCAGGTGAAGAAGGACATCCTGTTGCGCATCCACAGCACGCTCAAGCCTGGCGGGTACCTGTTCCTCGGCGCCTCGGAGGCGCTGAACGGGTTGCCGGACCATTACCAGATGGTGCAGTGCAGCCCAGGGATCATCTACCAGGCCAAGTAAAGCCAAGCGCGATTCCTGTAGGAGCAGCCTTGCGCTGCGAAGAGGCCGGTGAAGCCACAGTAGATTTACTGCACTTGCACCGGCCTCTTCACAGCACAAGGCTGCTCCTACACGGGCCTGGATTCAACTGTGATGGTCTGACGTCAATATTTTGTTTTGCCGCATTTGCCGCCCGGTGATTGCCGCTTTTCTTTCCCCAAGCGGAAGCACTTTGCCGCTTTTCTGGCATCCCGCCTGCCAGCATCCCCCTTGCAACCCCGTGTTTCCGGCCTTTAAGCCGGTTGGCACAGCCCTTGCTATACCTTGACCAACGACACTCCGGTCAACCTCCGAAGGTTTCCCCGACATGAGCATCAGTTTCGACAAGGCGCTTGGCATTCACGAAAAGGCCCTGGGCTTCCGCGCCCAGCGCGCTGAAGTGCTGGCCAACAACATCGCCAACGCCGACACGCCCAACTACAAGGCGCGTGACATGGACTTCTCTTCGGTGCTCGCCGCCGAGAGTGAAAAGCAGCAAAGCGGCCGCTTCGCCCTGGACCGGACCAACAGCCGGCACATCGAGGCCGACGGCCTGGCCCTCAGCGACGAGGCGCTCAAGTACCGCACGCCGTTGCAGCCGTCGATCGACCAGAACACCGTGGATGCCCAGATCGAGCAATCGAACTACGCGGAAAACGCCATCGGTTTCCAGGCCAGCTTCACCTTGCTCAACAGTAAATTCAAAGGGCTGGTTTCGGCCCTGCGCGGAGAGTAACCATGTCCCTTTCCAGTGTTTTCAACATTGCCGGCAGCGGCATGAGCGCGCAGAACACCCGCCTCAACACCGTGGCCTCGAACATCGCCAACGCCGAGACCGTGTCGTCGAGCATCGACCAGACCTACCGCGCCCGCCACCCGGTGTTCGCCACCACCTTCCAGAACGCACAGGGCGGCGCCAGCCAGTCGCTGTTCGAGGACCAGGGCGAAGCGGGGCAGGGCGTGCAGGTCAAAGGCATCGTCGAAGACCAGAGCAATCTGGAGGCGCGCTACGAGCCTAACCACCCCGCGGCGAACAAGGACGGCTACGTCTACTACCCGAACGTCAACGTGGTTGAAGAGATGGCTGACATGATCTCTGCCAGCCGTGCGTTCCAGACCAACGCCGAACTGATGAACACCGCCAAAAGCATGATGCAGAAAGTCTTGACCTTGGGTCAGTGATAGGAAGCCGACATGACCACGACCAATTCCACCAGTGACGTCGGCAGCGCGTACCTGACCTCGCTGCAAAAGCAGACCAGCAAAACCGACAGCAGCACCGGCGCTGCCGGCAGTGCGCTGGGCAAGGATGCGTTCCTGCAGTTGCTGGTAACGCAGATGAAAAACCAGAACCCGCTCGACCCGCAGGAAAACGGCGAGTTCGTTGCGCAGCTGGCGCAGTTCAGCAGCCTTGAAAGCATGCAGACCCTGAACGACACGGTGAACTACATCGCCGGGTCGTTCCAGTCTTCGCAGGCACTGCAGGCCTCGTCGCTGGTTGGGCGCAATGTGATCGTCCAAACCGACAAGGCCTTGGTCGACACCAGCAAAGAGATGAAAGGGTCGGTCAACCTGACCTCGTCGAGTACCGCCACGTCTGTCGGCATCTATGACAAAGACGACAAGCTGGTGCGCACCCTGGACCTGGGCTCCAAGGCTGCTGGCAAGGCCGACTTCACCTGGGATGGCCTGGACGACGACGGCGAGCCGTTGGAGGCGGGTACCTACACCTTCAAGGCGACCGCCAGTATCGATGGCACGTCCACGGCCATGACCACCAACCTGCCGGCCACGGTCACCAGTGTGACCATGGGTACCAACGGCGCAGAAATGACGCTCAACCTCGCCGGGCTGGGCAGCGTTGCGCTGTCCAAAGTTCAAACCATTGGCATCTAGGGCCTAAGCTAACGACAGGAGTAGCACATGTCTTTCAATACCGGCCTTAGCGGCCTCAATGCAGCAAACAAGGCCCTGAACGTCACTGGCAACAACATTGCCAACGTCGCCACTACCGGCTTCAAAGCTTCGCGCGCCGAGTTCGCGGATCAGTACTCCAACTCCATTCGCGGCACCAGTGGCGGCAAGACGGTCGTCGGCACTGGTGTGAGAACCGCATCGGTGTCGCAGATGTTCACGCCGGGCAATATCAACGGCACCGGCCAAGCCCTGGACATGGCGATCGACGGCAACGGCTTCTTCGCCCTGAATGACAATGGCTCGAAGATCTACACCCGTGCCGGCATGTTCTACAGCGACAAGGAAGGCAATGTCATCAGCTCGTCGGGCGCCAAGCTGCAAGGGTATGGTGTAGATGGCAATGGCAATGTCGTCCCAGGCGCGCTGACTGACCTGAAGATCGACACGTCCAACCTGACGCCCAACCCTACCGGGCGCATCACGGAGACGCTCAACCTCAAGTCCAGCGATACCGCCCCGGCCGAGTCGCCGTTCGACCCGGGTAACGTCAAGACCTACAACTACACCTTCAACACCGATGTGTATGACAGCCAGGGCAACCTGCACCAGATGAACCAGTACTTCATGAAGGATGAGGGTACTAACTCCTGGACCATGTACACCACCATCGACGGCCGCAACCCAGCCGACCCGACGTCGACCACCCCGCTGGCAAACACGCTGCCATTCAAGAGTGACGGCACCTTGGACACGGCGCTCATGAACGAGGGTGCAGTGGCAGGTGGGCTCAGCATCAACGCCGACAAGACCTTCAACTTGGACGGCTGGGTGCCGGCGCAGAAGACAGTTGCAGGTGTGTGGGCGGCCAACGGCGCCAACGCGCATGCCTCCGGGGTCAAGCTGGACATGATCGCCACCACGCAATACAACGCCGCGTCCGCGACTACCGCCAAGAGCGGGGATGGCTTTGCGACGGGTGAGTTGTCTGGCCTGAGCATCGATGCCAGCGGCAACATGTTCGCCAACTTCACCAACGGTGAGAACAAGGTGATCGGCCAGGTCGCGCTGGTCAACTTCGCCAACCTCCAAGGCCTGACGCCGGTGGGCGGCACTGCCTGGAAAGAGTCCTACACATCGGGCGTGCCTGTTGTCGGCCAGCCGGATACCGGGACGCTGGGGCAGATCACCGGCGGCGCGCTGGAAGACTCGAACGTCGACCTGACCGGCGAGCTGGTCAACCTGATCAAGGCGCAGAGCAACTACCAGGCAAACGCCAAGACCATTTCCACTCAAAGCACCATCATGCAGACCATCATCCAGATGAGCTGATGGTGGTTGGTTTGGTGGAGTGTTGTCTGCAATAGGGGGCGCTTCGCGCCCCTTTCGCGACGCAAGGCCGCTCCTACAGGTCGACGCGATCCCTGTAGGAGCGGCCTTGCGTCGCGAAAGGGCCGCAAAGCGGCCCCAAAATCCCAAAGGTTTACCCCATGAAAAGGCTGCTGCTACTAGCGATTCTCCCCGTCCTCGCCATGGCCCCCTTGCTCGCCGCTGCCCCCGCCCCCTTCTACCAATGGCAAAGCCTGACCACCGGCCGTTTCATGTGCTCGGCCACCAACCCAGGCGAAGGCTGGGTGCGCTTTTCCGGCCCCTACAACAACGCCGGTTGCCGGACGTACTGAACACTGCCTTGCCGCTCGCGGCAAACATCCGCCGACAAACTGACGGTTTTTGCCTCTCGGCGCGCTGCAACCCCTGAATTCATTGGTTTGCGGACCTGGTTCGATTATTGCTTATCCCTGCTCAGTGACAGCGCGGCAGGTACGCGCATAGGAGATGCTGTGGACAAGATGCTTTACGTGGCCATGACCGGCGCCAGCCAGAACGCGCTGGCGCAGAAGGCCCATGCCAACAACCTGGCGAACATTTCCACCAACGGCTTCCAGCGCGACCTGGAGCAGGCGCGCTCGATGCCGGTGTTTGGCGACAGCTTTCCGGCGCGCGCCTTTGCCATGACCGAGCGCCCGGCCACCGACTTCAGCGAAGGCCCGATGGTCGAGACCGGCCGCGAGCTGGACGTGACCGTAACCGGCAAGGGTTTCATCGCTGTACAGGCACCGGATGGCAGCGAAGCCTACGTGCGCACCGGCAGCCTGAACATCGACGCCCTGGGCGTGCTGCGTGCCGGCAACGGCATGCCGGTGATCGGCAACGGCGGCCCGATTGCCATTCCGCCAGAGCAAAAAGTGGAAGTGGGTGAAGACGGCACCATCAGCATCCGCGCCATGGGCGAAGACCCGCGCATGATGGCCGAAGTCGACCGCATCAAGCTGGTCAACCCCGACATTAAAAGCCTGACCAAGGGCCTGGACGGCATGATCCACACCACCAATGGCCAACCGGCAGATGCCGACGTCAACGTGCGCGTGGTGTCGGGTTTCCTGGAAGGCAGCAACGTCAACGCCGTCGAGGAAATGACATCGGTCCTGGCGTTGTCCCGTCAGTTCGAACTGCACGTCAAGATGATGAACACGGCCAAGGAAGGCGACGAAGCCATGGCTCGGGTTTTGCAAATCGGCTAATCACATTTGAACGGGTGCCGTAAAACAGGCGCACGAGGAGAACAGCATGCTTCCGGCTCTTTGGGTCGCTAAAACCGGCCTGTCCGCCCAGGACACCAACCTGACGGTCATTTCCAACAACCTGGCCAACGTCTCGACCACCGGCTTCAAACGTGATCGCGCCGAATTCCAGGACCTGCTCTACCAGATCAAGCGTCAACCCGGCGCCCAGTCGACCCAAGACAGCGAGCTGCCCTCGGGCCTGCAAGTGGGTACCGGTGTGCGCATTGTCGGCACCCAGAAGAACTTCACCGCCGGCAGCTTGCAGACCACCGAGAATCCATTGGATATGGCGGTCAATGGGCGTGGCTTCTTCCAGATTCTGCAGCCGGATGGCACTGTTTCCTATACCCGTGACGGCACCTTCCACCTGAACTCCGATGGCCAGATCGTCAATGCCGATGGCTTGGCGCTGGAGCCTGCGATCGTCGTGCCGAATGATGCACAGACGTTCACCGTTGGCCAGGACGGTACCGTGTCGATCACCACTGCCGGTAACCCGGCTGCTCAGGTCATTGGTAACCTCCAGACTGCCGACTTCATCAACCCTGCGGGTCTTCAGGCAATGGGCAACAACCTCTTCCTGGAGACCGCTGCCAGCGGCGCGCCGCAAGTCGGCACTCCAGGCCTGAACGGCTTCGGCACCACCCTGCAGCAGACCTTGGAGAACTCCAACGTCAGCACCGTGGAAGAGCTGGTGAACATGATCACCACCCAGCGTGCCTACGAGATGAACTCGAAAGTCATCTCTACCGCCGACCAGATGCTGTCGTTCGTCACCCAGCAGCTGTAAGCCCCTGATCCCGGCCCCGTAGCCCAGATACACCGTGAGGTAAGCGTCATGAATCGTCTGTTGTCCGTCTTCGCCCTGGGGGGAGCGGTGTTGTTGGCAGGTTGCGTCGGGCCGACGCCCAAGCCCAACGACCCGTACTATGCGCCGGTGTTGCCGCGCACCCCGTTGCCGGCGGCGGCCAACAACGGTTCGATCTACCAGGCCGGGTTCGAGCAAAACCTGTACAGCGACCGCAAGGCCTTCCGGGTCGGTGACATCATCACCATCACCCTTAACGAGAAGACCTCGGCCAGCAAGAACGCCGGTTCGCAGATCCAGAAGAACAGCAAGGCCGACATCGGCTTGACCTCGCTGTTCGGCAGCACGCCCAACACCAACAACCCGTTCGGCGGCGGTGACCTGTCGCTGGAGGCCGGTTACAACGGCGAGCGCGCCACCAAGGGCGACAGCAAGGCCACCCAGGGTAACACCCTGACCGGCTCGATCACCGTGACCGTGGCCGAAGTGCTGCCCAACGGCATCATCGCCGTGCGCGGCGAGAAGTGGCTGACCCTGAACACCGGTGAAGAGCTGGTGCGCATTGCCGGCATGATCCGCGCCGATGACATCGCCACCGACAACACCGTGCCGTCCACCCGCGTGGCCGATGCGCGCATCACCTATTCGGGCACCGGCTCGTTTGCCGATGCCAGCCAGCCCGGGTGGCTGGACCGCTTCTTCATCAGCCCGCTTTGGCCTTTCTGAGTACAGATGACCATGTTCAACGTGAGGCAGCTGATTGCCGCAACCCTGCTACTGTCCTGCGCCTTCGCGGCCCAGGCCGAGCGCTTGAAGGACATCGCCAGCATCTCTGGCGTGCGTTCCAACCAGTTGATCGGCTATGGCCTGGTGGTGGGGCTCAACGGCACGGGTGACCAGACCACCCAGACGCCGTTCACCCTGCAGACCTTCAACAACATGCTGTCGCAGTTCGGCATCAAGGTGCCGGCCGGTTCCGGCAACGTGCAGTTGAAGAACGTTGCGGCGGTGTCGGTGCATGCCGAACTGCCGGCGTTCGCCAAGCCGGGCCAGGTGGTAGACATCACCGTCTCGTCGATCGGTAACTCCAAGAGCCTGCGCGGCGGCAGCCTGCTGCTGACCCCGCTCAAGGGTATCGACGGCAACGTGTACGCCATCGCCCAGGGCAACCTGGTGGTGGGCGGCTTCGATGCAGAAGGCCGTGACGGTTCGAAGATCACCGTCAACGTTCCGTCGGCCGGTCGCATTCCCGGTGGTGCCAGCGTCGAGCGGGCGGTGCCGAGCGGGTTCAACCAGGGCAACAGCCTGACCCTGAACCTCAACCGCCCGGACTTCACCACGGCCAAGCGTATCGTCGACAAGGTCAATGAACTGCTCGGCCCAGGTGTTGCTCAGGCCGTGGATGGCGGGTCGGTACGCGTCAGTGCGCCGATGGACCCGAGTCAGCGCGTGGACTACCTGTCGATTCTGGAAAACCTCGAAATCGACCCGGGCCAGGCCGTGGCGAAAGTCATCATCAACTCGCGTACCGGCACCATCGTCATCGGCCAGAACGTCAAGGTGTCGCCGGCGGCGGTCACCCACGGCAGCCTGACCGTGACCATCACCGAAGACCCGATCGTCAGCCAGCCGGGCGCGTTCTCCAACGGCCAGACCGCCGTGGTGCCGCGTTCGCGGGTCAACGCCGAGCAGGAAGCCAAGCCGATGTTCAAGTTCGGCCCGGGCACCACGCTGGATGAAATCGTCCGCGCGGTGAACCAGGTCGGCGCGGCACCCGGCGACCTGATGGCGATCCTTGAAGCCCTGAAACAGGCCGGCGCCTTGCAGGCCGACCTGATCGTGATCTGAGGACGCCGCGCATGAACAGCAAAAGCCTGGTGTCTGGCAGTGCCGACAGCGGCGCCTACACCGACCTCAACCGCCTGAGTTCGCTCAAGCACGGCGACCGCGACAGCGAAGCCAACGTGCGCAAGGTGGCCCAGGAATTCGAGTCGCTGTTCATCAGCGAAATGCTCAAGGCCTCGCGCAAGGCCAGCGATGTGCTGGCCGACGACAACCCGATGAACACCGAGACGGTCAAGCAATACCGCGACATGTATGACCAGCAGTTGGCCGTGAGCATGTCCCGCGAGGGGGGCGGTATCGGCCTGCAGGACGTACTGGTGCGCCAGTTGACCAAGAGCAAGAGCACGGCTGGTGCCACCAGCCCGTTTCCGCGCAGCGAGGGCAGTGGCCCGGCGCTGTGGGGCAACAAGGTGGCCGAACCCGCGCATGCCGCCCAGGCCAGTGCAACGCGCAATGACGTCGCGGCCCTCAATGCGCGGCGCCTGGCCTTACCAAGCAAGCTCACCGACCGCCTGCTGGCAGGCATCGTGCCGTCGGCTGCGACCACCAACACCGCCAGTGTGCCGGCCCGTGACGGCCAGCAAGTGGCCAAGGCCTTCGCCGTGCCAGAAAACGGCCTGCGCATTGTCGGGCGTGCCGTGGCCCAGCCGCCGCTGGCGCCGAACAAGGCCTTCGCCGACAGCGACGCCTTTGTCGCCACCATGCTGCCGATGGCCGAGCAGGCCGCCAAGCGCATCGGTATCGACCCGCGTTACCTGGTCGCCCAGGCGGCCCTGGAAACGGGCTGGGGCAAGTCGGTCATGCGCAACACCGATGGCAGCAGCAGCCACAACTTGTTCGGCATCAAGGCCAGTGGCAACTGGCAGGGCGAGCAGGCGAGGGCGATCACCAGCGAGTTCCGCGATGGCCAGTTCGTCAAGGAAACCGCAGCGTTCCGCTCGTACGATTCCTACCAGGACAGCTTCCATGACCTGGTGAACCTGTTACAGGGCAATTCTCGCTATCAAGGTGCGCTGGACGCGGCCGATAACCCTGAGCAGTTTGCAAGAGAGCTGCAAAAAGCAGGTTATGCGACCGACCCGGGCTATGCGAAGAAGATCATCAGCATCGCCCAGCAAATGCAAGCAACCCCGCAATACGCCATGGCTGGCAGAACTACGAATCTATAAGGACTAAAACATGTCGAGTCTGATTTCGATCGGTCTGAGTGGCCTGGGTGCCAGCCAGGCGGCACTGTCGGTAACCAGTAACAACATTGCCAACGCCGCCACCAGTGGCTATTCGCGCCAGCAAGCGGTTCAGGTTGCGGGCCCCTCGCACAATATGGGCGCGGGCTTTCTGGGTACGGGCACCACGCTGTCGGATGTGCGCCGGATCTACAGCGCCTACCTGGACAATCAGTTGCAGACCGCGACCTCGTTGCAGGCCGACTCGCTGGCGTTCCAGGACCAGATCACCAGCGTCGACAAATTGCTGGCCGACCGTGATACCGGCATCAGCTCGGTGCTGACCGCGTTCTTCTCGGCGTTGCAGACCGCTTCGGCCACACCGGGTGATGTCGCCTCGCGGCAGTTGCTGCTGACCCAGGCGCAAACCCTGAGCAACCGCTTCAATGCGGTGGGCACGCAGCTGACCCAGCAGAACGAAACGATCAACTCTCAGCTCGGCACGCTCGCAGGCCAGGTCAACAAGCTCACCAGCAACATCGCCGAGTACAACAAGCAGATTGTCGCGGCCACCGCCACCGGCAATACCCCTAACAGCCTGCTGGATGCGCGCAGCGAAGCCGTGCGCCAGCTCAACGAGCTGGTCGGGGTCACGGTGCAGGAGCGCGACGGCAACTACGACGTCTACTTGGGCAGTGGCCAGTCACTGGTCACCGGGGTCAAGGCCAACACCTTGTCGGTGCAGCCGGGTGTGGCTGACAAAAGCCAAGCCAGCCTGCGCATCAACTACGAGTCGTTCAGCTCCGACGTGACCTCGGTGGTGACCGGTGGCACGATCGGCGGCCTGCTGCGCTACCGCCAGGACGTGCTGATGCCGTCGATGAACGAGCTCGGCCGTGTGGCCCTGGTGGTTGCTGACAGTATCAACAGCCAGCTGGGCCAAGGCCTGGATGCCAACGCCCAATTCGGTAGCGCGCTGTTCTCCAGCATCAACAGCGCCAGTGCATTGGCCCAGCGCAGCCTGGCTTCGTCGAGCAACAGTGCTGGGTCCGGCAACCTCGATGTGACCATTGCCGACAGCGGCGCGCTGACCACCTACGACTACGAAGTGAAGTTCACCAGCGCCAACCAGTACAGCGTGCGCCGCTCCGACGGCACCGACATGGGCAGCTTCGACCTGAACGCCGACCCGGCCCCGGTGATCGACGGCTTCAGCCTGGCGCTCAAGGGCGGTGGCCTGGCAGCGGGGGACAGCTTCAAGGTGATCCCGACCCGCTCCGCGGCGGGCAACATCTCGACCATCATGACCGATGCCAACAAACTGGCCTTTGCCGGGCCGATCAGCGCCACGGCGGGCAGCGGCAACGGTGGCACCGGCACCATCACCCAGCCGGTGCTGGGCGACTCGCTGGACATCTACGGCGGTGCCGATACAGCGCTGGTGCAGCAGGCGATTCGTGACTCGATGCCGGTGCGCGTGGTGTTCGACGCCGCCAACGGCGGTTCCCAGGGCTACAAGCTGTTCGATGCCAAGGGCACGCAGATCGGCACCGGCAGTGTGGTGCCTGGCCAGGACAACAAATTGTCCATCGCCGTGCCAATGCTCGATGCCGCTGGCCAGCCGATCCTTGATGGCGACGGCAAGCCGCGCAGTTTCAATGTCGAGACCACCATCGGCGGCAGCCCGTCTGCCAACGACAGCTTCACCCTGTCGTTCAATGCCGACGGCAAGGCCGATAACCGCAACGCTACCTCGCTGCTGGAGCTGCAGACCAAATCGACCGTGGCCACCGGCTCTGGCGGTGGCACCAGTTTCACCTCGGCCTATGCCTCGCTGGTCGAGCGCGTGGGGGCCAAGGCCAGCCAGGCCGCCATCGACACCACCGCGACCCAGGCCGTGTTCAAGTCCGCCGCCGAAAGCCGCAGTGCGGTGTCGGGGGTCAACCTCGATGACGAGGCGGCCAGCCTGGTGAAGTTCCAGCATTACTACACCGCGTCGTCGCAGATCATCAAGGCGGCGCAAGAAACCTTTTCGACCTTGATCAACGCCCTTTAAGGAGTAGCTGGCCGTGCGTATTTCTACTGCTCAGTTTTATGAGACCAGCGCCAACACCTACTCGAAGAACTTCTCGGACACGGCCAAGACCACCGAGCAGATCACGTCCAAGTCGCGTATCCAGACGGCGGGCGATGACCCGGTCGGTGCCGCGCGCCTGCTGTTGCTGCAGCAGCAAAGCGCGCTGCTGGACCAGTACAACGGCAACATGACCACGGTCAAGAATGCCCTGCTGCAGGAAGAGAGCGTGCTCTCGACCATCAACGATGCCCTGCAGCGTGCCAGCGAGCTGGCGCTGGAGGCGGGTAACGGTGGCAAGAGCGATGCCGACCGCGCATCGATCGCCAGCGAGATCAAAGAGATCGAGGCGAACGTCTTCGGCCTGCTCAATTCCCGCGACGCCAATGGCGACTACATGTTCGGCGGCTCCAAGTCGTCAACGCCGCCCTACGTGCGCAATAGCGACGGTACCTACAGCTACCAGGGTGACCAGACCCAGCTTAGCCTGCAGGTTTCCGATACCTTGAGCCTGGCGACCAATGACAGCGGTTTCAGCATCTTTGACCAGGCGACCAACAACAGCCGTACGCAGTCGAGCCTGCAGGCGCCGACCCCGGATGACGGCAAGGTGCTGTTGTCCGGTGGCCTGATGACCTCGGCGAACACCTACAACAACCAGTTCGCCGGCGGCCAGCCGTACACCATCACCTTCACCAGTGCCACCGAGTACAGCGTCAAGGATGCCACCGGCAAGGACATCACCAGCGAAACCGCGAGCAACGGCAAGTTCGACGTCAACACCGAAGGCGGCAAGATGATTTCGCTGCGCGGTGTCGATTTCGAGATCAACCTGAACCTGCAGGAAGGTGACGATGCCGACGCGGCGGTGGCGGGCCATGTGTTCACCCTCGAAGCCAAGCCCGACACCCTGAATGCCACGCGCAGTGCGGGTAACCCATCGACCGCGCAGGTTACCGGCAGCAGCATCACCGATGCCGATGCCTATCGCAGCACCTTCCCCAGCAATGGTGCGGTGATCAAGTTCACCAGTGCGACCGAGTATTCGCTGTATGCGCAGCCGTACAGTGCCGACAGCAAGCCAGTGGCCTCGGGTACGGTCGGGGCGGGTAATGCGGTTACGGTGGCGGGCGTGACCTTCCAGCTCGACAGTGCGCCCGGCGAAGGTGACCAGTTCGCGGTGACGGCCAACACGCACCGCACGCAGAACGTGCTCGACAGCCTCGGCCAATTGCGTACGGCGCTGGGCAAGCCGGTCGACAGCCCGGAGGCGCAGGCAGCGCTCAAGACGGCCACCGACTCGGCGATTTCCAACCTGGCCAGTGCCCGTGAGCGTATCGACATTACCCGCGGTTCGATTGGTGCGCGCGGTAACTCGCTGGAGATCCAGGAGCAGGAGAACATCAGCCTGGGCCTGGCCAACAAGACCACCCAGAGCGCCATTGGCGATACCGACATGGCGTCGGCGACCATCCAGCTGACCCTGCAACAGGCGATGCTCGAGGCCTCGCAGCTGGCGTTTGCGCGGATTTCGCAGTTGAGCCTGTTCAACAAGCTTTGATCTTGCTGTGAGATTTTGGGGGCGCAAAGCGCCCCCAAATCCCTCAATCCCCCCGCAAAACCCTCCAGTCTCCACACCCCCCGCCAGGCTTTCGTAGCATTTCAATGTGACCAATGAGTCAAAACGGTCATCTTCCCTGTATTCTATGCAGCAGCTGTTGCAGCATTTTGTTACCGGTTTGCATTCGAGCGAGGCTGCCAGGCCTTGCTCGCCCCCTGTGGGGTGACGCTCCGGTATTTGGCGCCCTCAATTCATCGAGTGGTGGTCTTTGGCTGTTTTCATTGGGAAGCCAGAATGATTGGCATCAAAAGCATCGCGAGTTACGTGCCCACCGCTGGCCTGGACAACTACGTCCAGGGTGCGAAGTTCGGCAAGGACGAAGAGTTCATGTTCGGCAAGATCGGCGCGTCCTTCCTGCCGCGCAAGGCCGAAGACCAAGAAACCTCGGACCTGTGCGTCGAAGCGGCCCAGGCCCTGTTCGCCGCCAACCCTGACCTTGATCCGCAATCGATCGATGCGTTGATCGTGGTCACCCAGAACGGTGACGAAGAAGGCCTGCCGCACACCGCCGCCATTGTCCAGAGCAAGCTTGGCCTGTCGACCCGCGTGGCGGCGTTCGACGTGTCGCTGGGTTGCTCGGGTTACGTGTATGGCCTGTATGCGATCAAGGGCTTCATGGAAGCGGCAGGGCTGAAGAATGGCCTGCTGATCACCGCCGACCCGTACTCGAAAATCGTCGACCCGGAAGACCGCAACACCACCATGTTGTTCGGTGATGCCGCCACGGCCACCTGGATGGGCGAAGATGCAGTGTGGAACCTGGGCCAGGCGCGTTTTGGCACCGACGGTTCTGGCGCGGAGCACCTGAAGGTCAACGACGGCAAGTTCTTCATGAACGGCCGCCAAGTGTTCAACTTTGCCCTGATCAAAGTGCCGGCGCACCTGCATGAGCTGCTCGACGCCAGCGGGCTGACCTCGAAGGATATCGACGCCTTCTGCATTCACCAGGGCAGCGCGGCGATTGTCGATGCCGTGGCGCGCCGCTTCGAGGAAGAAAACCCGGAGAAGTTCGTCAAGGACATGCTCGAGACCGGCAATACCGTGTCGTCCAGCGTGCCGCTGCTGCTGCAAAAGCACATGCTCGACGGTAACTGGAAGCGTGTGGCGATCAGCGGGTTCGGTGTGGGCCTGTCGTGGGGCTCGGCGATTCTCTATCGCGACTGACCTTCAGCAGCCTCAAAAAAAAGCGCCCGGCGGCCACCGCCCGGCGCTTTTTTTGTGCCTGCCTTAAAACAGGGCTCCAATTGCCTCAACTCCCCCCTGTGGGAGCGGGCTTGCCCCGCGAACACCGGCAAAGCCGGTGCCATCCACCGCGTTGCCTGTTTCGCGGGGCAAGCCCGCTCCCACAGGTTGGCAGTGCCATCAGGTTTTTTCTGCACAGTTTTTGACGTCAAAAATTCGCCCTTAACCCCCTGATTTCACTGGGCTGGCAGCGTGCCACCATTTTTTTTTTGAAAAACCCCTCAAGCAACCCGCGCACCCGACGATAACCATTACGAAGGTTCTCTAGGCCACACCCGGCGGTTGCCAGGGCCGGAAGCCGCTGTATCCATTCAACGAGGAATTCGTCATGGCTTTGACCGTTAACACTAACATCACCTCCTTGGGCGTTCAGAAGAACCTGAACCGTGCTTCCGACGCGCTGGGTACTTCGATGTCCCGCCTGTCTTCCGGCCTGAAAATCAACAGCGCCAAAGACGACGCCGCCGGCCTGCAGATCGGCAACCGTCTGACCAGCCAAATCAAAGGCCTGAGCGTTGCCGTGAAAAACGCCAACGACGGCATCTCCATCGCCCAGACCGCTGAAGGCGCGATGCAAGAATCGACCAGCATCCTGCAGCGTATGCGCGAACTGTCCCTGCAGTCCGCCAACGGCTCGAACAGCGATGACGACCGTACTTCCCTGCAACAAGAATTCACCGCGCTGTCGGGCGAACTGACCCGTATCGCCAACACCACCACCTTCGGTGGTCGTAAAATCCTCGACGGTTCGTTCCAGAACGTCAGCTTCCAGATCGGTTCCAGCGCCAACGAAACCATCTCGTTCGGCATGACCGACATCAGCTCGACTGGCCTGAAAGGTTCGTTCAGCGAAGCTAAGACTGATGGTAAGGCTACTGACTTGTCTGCAGTCGTTACTGGTGCTGTGGCTACTGGTGCCAGTACCTTCCGTGCGGGCGCTGTTACTTATGCTCCGAACGCGACTGGCGATACCACTGAGCTGACGCTGAACGGCACCATGATCGAGCTCACCGATGCCGAGACCACCGCGCAGCTTGCAGCAGATAAAATCAACGCTCAAAAAGATTCTACTGGTGTCACTGCGTCGTTGAATGGCACTGGCCAAATCGTACTTAGCTCCGCCTCTACCTTTACTGCTACCGCTGCTGCAGGCACAGGTGCCAGCTTGGCTGGTTTCGCTGCTACCGCTACCGTTGCTGCTGGCTTGGAAAGCGACATTTCCTTCAATATCAATGGTACTGCCGTAGGCGCTACCGCTGGCCAAGATATGGATGACGTCCTTGACGCCATCAATAATGAAACTGCCAAAACAGGTGTTACTGCAACCCTGAGCCAGGGTCGCCTGGAACTCACCTCCGCTGATGGCAAAGCTATTAACCTGACCAACGGCACTGGTGCCGCTGGCCAAGGCGCGCTGGCTAAAATCGGTCTGTCTGCCGGTACTACCGAAGCCAAGCTGGTCGCTGATACCTCCATCTCCCTGAACGGCACTGAAGTCAAGTTCACCAAGGGCGATACCCTGGACGGCATCATCTCGGCGATCAACACCGCGAGCACCGGCGTCACCGCCAGCAAGAACGCCGACAACACCCTGAAGCTGTTCTCGAAAGAGAACATCACCGTTGCCGACGGCAGCCAAGGTACCGGTCTGGACGCTCTGGGCCTGGCTACCACCAACAGCTCCGTAGCCATCACCCAGGAAACCACCGTTTCCAACCTGAGCATCACCACTGCTGCCGATTCGCAGAAAGCCATCCAGGCTCTGGATGCCGCTATCGCTCAGATCGACAGCCAGCGCGCTCAGCTGGGTGCTGTGCAAAACCGCTTCGACAGCACTGTTGCCAACCTGAACAGCATCTCGGAAAACTC
Organism: Pseudomonas sp. SWRI50; assembly: GCF_014269095.1. Taxonomy (NCBI): domain Bacteria; kingdom Pseudomonadati; phylum Pseudomonadota; class Gammaproteobacteria; order Pseudomonadales; family Pseudomonadaceae; genus Pseudomonas; species Pseudomonas sp. SWRI50. The sequence goes on from NZ_JABWRW010000008.1 coordinate 153,199, forward strand.
CACCGCTGCCCGCAGCCGTGTGCAGGACGCCGACTTCGCTTCGGAAACCGCCGAGCTGACCAAGCAGCAAACCCTGCAACAGGCGTCCACCGCGATCCTGTCCCAGGCTAACCAGCTGCCGTCGTCGGTGCTGAAACTGCTGGGCTGATCCTGATCGCTAAGTAGTTTGACGAAGGGTACGGTGACGTACCCTTTCGTCTTTCCGAGAACAAGAGGTGCCAGAAATGGATATGAGCGTGAAACTGGGCCTGTCCTATCCCGCCTCCGCTGCTCCCGAAGCAACAGCGAGCAAGCGGCAAGAGAACGAGCTGGCGGCCAACGAGCCTGCCAAGCCAGAATCCCAGCCTGTAGCCCGAGAAACCCTGGAGACCGCAGTCAATGCCATCCAGGACTTCGTCAAGGCTTCAGAGCGACAACTCGATTTTTCGATCGATGACTCCACCGGCCAGGTGGTCGTCAAGGTCATCGCCCGCCAGAGCGGCGAAGTCATCCGCCAGTTGCCCTCCGAAGTGGCACTGAAGCTGGCGGAAAACCTGAAGGATGCCAACAGCCTGTTGTTCGATACCCAGGCCTGAGTTGGCACGGCTTTTGTTGTAAAGCCGCACGGACGCGTTTTCGTCGGATTTTCGACGGTCACCGATAAGGAGTGTGAAGATGGCGAGTTCTACTATTACCGGACTGGGTTCGGGTCTAAAGATCGACGAGCTTGTTGCGGCGTTGGCGGGTGCAGAAAAAGCACCCAAGCAAACCCAGATCAATAATCAGACCGCCACCGCCACCACCACCTTGTCGGCCATCGGTACGATCAAAAGTGCGCTGGAAACGTACCGCGCGGCGCTGACCAAGCTTAATACCGCAGCGAGCTTCAATGGTTTGTCTGGGTCGTCGTCTGACGAAGCCATCGCCAAGATCAAATTGGGTGATGGCGCGTCGTCGGGTACGTACTCGCTTGAAGTGACGCAGCTGGCAACGGCATCCAAGATTTCGACTCAGGTTTACAAGAACACCTCGACCATCGTCAACGATTCGGGCGAGTCGCAAACCCTGACCATTAGCCAGGGCAATGCCACGCACAACGTTTCCATCGCTGCGGGTGCAACGCTGCAGCAGGCGCGCGACTCGATCAACGATCAGCTGCAATCCAAGGGCATCACGGCCAACATCGTCACTGACGCCAGTGGTTCGCGGCTGATCTTCTCGTCGACCAAAATGGGTGATGGCACCGAGCTGACCTTGGGTGGCACCGCCGACATGGCCACCGGTGTGACGACCATTGCAGAGCCGCAGAATGCCAAGTACAAGCTCGACGGCCTCGAGCTGGAATCGGCTTCCAACACCGTAACCGGTGCGGTCAGTGGCGTGGACATCACCCTGGTCAAAGAAGGCAAGTCGAGCCTTGTGGTGGCGAGCAACAACGACACCCTGAAAACCTCGGTGCAGTCCTTCGTGACCGCTTATAACGCCTTGATGACGACCATCAATGCGCAGACCAAGGTCACCACGGGCGCCGACGACAGCAGCGCCTCGGGTGCATCGCTGACAGGGGATGCGACCATGCGTTCGCTGGTCAGCTCAATCCGTAGCGAGCTCACCCGCAGTGTGGGTACCGGTGGCCTGCGTACGCTGTCGCAGCTAGGCATCAATACCGTACAGAAGACGGGGTTGCTTGAGCTCAACAACGACAAGTGGGATGCCGCAGTCAAAACGATGGGCGCTGACATCAGTGGCCTGTTCGTCGGTAAGGAAGGCCTGCTCAGCCGCATGACCGCGGCCACTGAAGAGTACGCCAAGACAGGGGGTATCCTCGCGTCGCGCCAGGCGAGCCTGACCACCCAGCTCAAGCAGTTGGAAGAGTCGCAGACCGCGCTTGATCGCCGTATTGAGTCGCTGACCGACACCCTGACCAAGAAGTACAACGCCATGGACACCCTGGTGGCCAAGCTCAAGGCGACCAGCGACAGCGTGATGACCACGCTAAACGCGCTCAACAAGTCCAACAGCGACGATTGATCGCCTAAAGAAATCCAGGCCAGGGCCGATTACCTAGGTATACGGCCACTGTTCTGCCCCGTTCACTGAGGATCCCCCATGCACCCGATGAGAGCCCTTCGCCAGTACCAGAAGGTCAATTCCCACGCCCAGATCTCCGAAGCGACCCCGCACCGCCTGGTGCAGATGCTGATGGAGGGTTCGCTGGACCGTATGGCCCAGGCCAAGGGCGCGATCAGCCGCGGCGACGTGGCGCAGAAGGGTGTGATGCTGGGCAAGGCGATCGACATCATCGGTGGCCTGCGTGAAGGGCTGGACAAGGAAAAGACCGACAACCCAGACGAACTGGACCGTCTCGACAGCCTGTATGCCTACATGGCCACCCGTCTGATCCAGGCCAACCTGGACAGCGACCCCGCCATCATCGACGAAGTCGCCCAGCTGATGATCACCGTGAAAAGCGGTTGGGATGCCATCGCCACAGCCGAGCAGTGACACGCCAGGAGGCCACATGAACGCGTTGCAGCGAATCGAAGACACCCGTCAGGCCCTGAACGAGGCACTGCAAGCGCGCGACTGGGCCGCCATTGGCGAGCTAGACCTGGCCTGCAGGGCGCAGATGGACGAATTACTGCAAGGGGCGGTGGAGGATGAGGCGGCGGTTCGGGTGAACCTCGAAGCGCTGATGGACGTTTATCGCCAACTAATCGACGTTGCAAGTGACGAACGTCAATCTTTAGTCCAGCAAATGTCCAATATCAATCAAGCGAAACAGGCCACAAAGGTATACCATCTGTTCAGCTGACGCTGAGCAGAACGCAAAGCTCGGCGCCATAAATTTGACTGCTTCTAAGTTTTTGACTTTACTAGTGGCTGTTTTCGAATTTCAGACGTCCGAACACTGACCATTCAGTCGGAATGATGTCGAGCACGCCCCGCAGGGCGCCGATATGACTAGGGAAGTTGCTATTGCATGTGGCGTGAAACCAAGATTCTTCTGATCGATGACGACAGCGCCCGCCGCCGCGATCTGGCGGTGGTCCTGAATTTTCTAGGCGAAGAAAACCTCGCGTGCTCGAGCCAGGACTGGCAGCAGGCGGTGGAATCGTTGTCTTCGAGCCGGGAAGTGCTGTGCGTACTTGTCGGTGCCGTGAATGCTCCGGGCAATCTCCTTGGGCTCCTTAAGACAGTGGCCGGGTGGGATGAGTTCCTTCCGGTGCTGCTTTTAGGTGAAATTTCTTCTGCAGAGTTGCCGGAAGAGCTTCGCCGTCGGGTCCTCTCCAACCTCGAAATGCCGCCGAGCTACAGCCAGTTGCTCGATTCGCTGCACCGTGCCCAGGTCTATCGCGAGATGTACGACCAAGCACGCGAGCGCGGGCGCCAGCGCGAGCCGAACCTGTTCCGCAGCTTGGTCGGCACCAGCCGCGCCATCCAGCATGTGCGGCAGATGATGCAGCAAGTGGCGGACACCGATGCCAGCGTGTTGATCCTCGGCGAGTCGGGCACCGGCAAAGAGGTGGTGGCGCGCAACCTGCACTACCACTCCAAGCGCCGCGATGCGCCGTTCGTGCCGGTCAACTGCGGCGCGATCCCGGCCGAGCTGCTGGAAAGCGAACTGTTCGGCCATGAGAAGGGCGCCTTTACCGGTGCCATCACCAGCCGTGCCGGGCGTTTCGAGCTGGCCAACGGCGGCACCCTGTTCCTCGACGAGATCGGCGACATGCCGCTGCCGATGCAGGTCAAGCTGCTGCGCGTGTTGCAGGAACGCACCTTCGAGCGCGTGGGCAGCAACAAGACCCAGAGCATCGACGTGCGCATCATCGCCGCGACCCACAAAAACCTCGAAAGCATGATCGAGGATGGGACCTTCCGCGAAGACCTGTACTACCGCCTGAACGTCTTCCCCATCGAGATGGCACCCCTGCGTGAGCGGGTGGAAGACATCCCGCTGCTGATGAACGAGCTGATCTCGCGCATGGAGCACGAGAAGCGCGGCTCGATCCGGTTCAACTCTGCCTCGATCATGTCGCTGTGCCGGCATGGCTGGCCGGGCAACGTGCGCGAGCTGGCCAACCTGGTCGAGCGCATGGCGATCATGCACCCGTACGGGGTGATCGGCGTGTCCGAACTGCCGAAAAAATTCCGCTACGTCGATGATGAAGACGAGCAGATGGTCGACCACCTGCGCAGTGATCTCGAAGAGCGCGTGGCCATCAACGGCCATGCACCCAACTTCGCCAACCCCGCGATGCTGCCGCCCGAAGGCCTTGACCTCAAGGACTACCTGGGCAGCCTGGAGCAGGGCCTGATCCAGCAGGCACTGGACGATGCCAACGGTATCGTTGCGCGCGCGGCTGAACGTTTGCGTATCCGCCGTACCACGCTGGTCGAGAAGATGCGCAAGTACGGCATGAGCCGTCAGGGTGGCGAGGAACAGGCGGAGGATTGACCCCCTTTGCGCCTGTTTCAGGCAGTCGGTAAACCCTTGTAGGAGCAGCCTTGTGCTGCGAAGAGGCCGGTGGCAGCACAGAAAGGCTCTGTGCATGCGCCGGCCTCTTCGCATCACAAGGCTGCTCCTACACAGGTTGCACAATACGCATCGCAGTTTGGTAAAACCCCATCTTCGGCACGGCTATTGCTACACCGCTGGCACCACACCGTTTTTATGACGGTCAGCCACGCGAGAGAGCACGATGCCCCAGGCCGCCCACGTTTCCCGAGCCCCCGATCTGCAGGGGCATACCCCGGTCGAGCAGGAAAGCCGACAGGGTGTCGAGCAGGCTTTCGCCTTGTTCAATCAGGTCTCCAGCCAGCTAAGCCAATCCTACAGCCTGCTCGAAGCCCGCGTCAGTGAGCTCAAGGGCGAACTGGCCGTGGTCAGTGCCCAGCGCATGGACGAGCTGAACGAAAAGGAACGCCTGGCCAATCGCCTGCAGAACCTACTGGACTTGTTGCCGGGCGGGGTGATCGTGATCGACGGCCAGGGCAGGGTGCGCGAAGCCAACCCGGCCGCCTGCGAACTGCTCGGCGAGCCGCTGATCGGTGAGCTGTGGCGCCAGGTCATTGCCCGCAGCTTCGCCCCGCGCAAGGATGACGGCCATGAAGTGTCGCTGCGCGACGGCCGCCGCTTGTCCATCGCCACCCGTTCGCTGGATGCCGAACCCGGCCAACTGGTGCTGCTCAACGACCTGACTGAAACCCGTCGCCTGCAAGACCAGCTGGCGCGCCATGAGCGCTTGTCGTCGCTGGGGCGCATGGTCGCCTCGTTGGCCCATCAGATTCGCACGCCACTGTCGGCGGCCATGCTCTACGCCAGCCACCTGGCCGACAGCCAGCAAGACCTGAGCGCCGAAACCCGCCAGCGCTTCGCCGGTACCTTGAAGGAACGCCTGCACGAGCTGGAGCACCAGGTGCGCGACATGCTGGTGTTCGCCCGCGGCGAGCTGCCGCTGGGTGATCGTGTGACCCCGAAAGCATTGTTCCAGGCCCTGCAGCAGGCGGCGCAGTCGCACGTGCAAGGGCATGCCGTGCGCTGGCAGTGCGACAGCCACCTGGGCGAGCTGCTGTGCAACCGCGACACCCTGGTTGGCGCCTTGCTCAACCTGATCGAGAATGCCCTGCAAGCCAGCGAAGAGCCGGCCCGGCTCAAGGTGCACGTGTTCCGTCGTGAGCAGGTGTTGCACCTGTGCGTGAGTGATGCCGGCAGCGGTATCGACGCCGATTTGCTGGGCCGCCTGGGTGAGCCGTTCTTGACCACCAAGGCCACCGGCACCGGGCTGGGCCTGGCCGTGGTCAAGGCTGTGGTGCGGGCGCACCAGGGCACCCTCAGCCTGCGTTCGAAGGTTGGGCGCGGCACCTGCGTGCGGGTCGAACTGCCGCTGATCGATGGGCAACTGGCGGAGGCGGGCTGATGGCGATCAAGGTGCTGCTGGTCGAGGATGACCGCGTTTTGCGCCAGGCGCTTGGCGACACCCTGGAAATCGGCGGCTTCGACTACCGGGCCGTGGGCAGTGCCGAAGAGGCGCTGGAGGCAGTGCTGGCCGAGGCGTTCAGCCTGGTGGTCAGCGACGTGAACATGCCCGGCATGGATGGGCATCAGCTGCTGGCGCAATTGCGCCGCCAGCAGCCACAACTGCCGGTGCTGCTGATGACGGCGCATGCCGCAGTCGAACGTGCCGTGGAGGCGATGCGCCAAGGCGCTGCCGATTACCTGGTCAAGCCCTTCGAGCCCAAGGCGCTGTTGAGCCTGGTGGAGCGCCACGCCGCAGGCCGTGTCAGTGCAGCGGAAGAAGAAGGGCCGGTGGCCTGCGAGCCGGCCAGCCGGCAGTTGCTCGAACTGGCTGCGCGGGTAGCGCGCAGTGACTCGACCGTGTTGATCTCTGGCGAGTCGGGTACCGGCAAGGAAGTGCTGGCGCGCTACATTCACCAGCAGTCCCCGCGGGCGGCCGAGCCTTTTGTGGCGATCAACTGCGCGGCCATCCCTGACAACATGCTCGAGGCCACGCTGTTCGGCCACGAGAAAGGCGCCTTCACCGGCGCCATCGCGGCCCAGGCCGGCAAGTTCGAGCAGGCGGAGGGCGGCACCTTGCTGCTCGACGAGATTTCCGAGATGCCGCTGGCCTTGCAGGCCAAGCTGTTGCGGGTGCTGCAGGAGCGCGAGGTGGAGCGGGTAGGTGGGCGTAAGCCGATCAGTCTGGATATCCGCGTGCTGGCCACCACCAACCGCGACCTGGCAGGCGAAGTGGCGGCTGGCCGCTTCCGTGAAGACCTGTATTACCGGCTGTCGGTGTTCCCCCTGGCCTGGTGCGCGCTGCGCGAGCGCAAGGGCGATATCCTGCCGCTGGCCGAGCGTTTGCTGGCACGCCATGTCAGCAAGATGAAGCACGCACCCGTGCGCCTGTCTACCGATGCGCGGGCCTGCCTGCAGGCGCATGCCTGGCCCGGCAACGTGCGCGAACTGGACAACGCCTTGCAGCGCGCCTTGATCCTGCAGCAGGGCGGGGTGATCGAAGCGGCGGATTTCTGTCTGGCGGGCGCCATTCCATTGTCGGCCGGCGCGGCGCCGTCAGTGGCAGCCGTGGTTGCCGAAGCCAGTGGCCTGGGCGATGACCTGCGCCGCCATGAGTACCAGACCATCATCGACACCTTGCGCGCCGAACGCGGCCGCCGCAAGGAAGCCGCCGAGCGCCTGGGCATCAGCCCGCGCACCCTGCGTTACAAGCTGGCGCAGATGCGCGATGCCGGGTTCGACGTCGAGGCCAGCCTCTTCGGCTGATGCATCGCACCCACAGGCACCCGCTAAATCAACAGGTTATGGGTTTTTCTGTAGGAGCTGGCTTGCCTGCGATGGGCTGCGAAGCAGCCCCTGGATTTCAGCTCCATAGCAAACATCACCAAGCCTGCTTTGCAGGGATCGCGCTAAACCAAATGGACAGGGTGGCAAGGCTGGCACCTTTGTTGCTTTACACGAGCTATCCGCCGCATGAGTGTCAAAAAAATGCGGCCGCCGGAGAGAGAAGGTCATGAGCCAAGGTGTTGAATTCAATCGTCTGATGCTGGACATGCGCGCGATGCAGGCTGATGCCATGTCGCTGCCCAAGGTGTCCGCTGCCCCCGAACTGGCCCCGGGCCAGAGCAGCTTTGCCGACATGCTCGGCCAGGCCATCGGCAAGGTGCATGAGACGCAGCAGGCTTCCACCCAGCTGGCCAACGCCTTCGAAATTGGCAAGACCGGCGTCGACCTGACCGATGTCATGGTCGCCTCGCAAAAGGCCAGCGTCTCCATGCAGGCACTCACCCAGGTACGCAACAAGCTGGTCCAGGCGTATCAAGACATCATGCAGATGCCGGTTTGAGGACGGACGTAACCCATGGCTGAAGCAGTCGTCGATAACGCCCCCGCCAAGAGCGGCCAGCCAGCGGCCAAACCGCCGCTGTTCGGCATGGCGTTTCTGGAAAACATTTCGCAGATGCCCATGCTGCGTCAGGTCGGCCTCATGGTCGGGTTGGCGGCGAGCGTGGCGATCGGCTTCGCCGTGGTGCTGTGGTCGCAACAGCCGGACTATCGGCCGCTGTATGGCAGCCTGTCGGGCATGGACACCAAGCAGGTCATGGAAACCCTGGCCGCCGCAGACATTCCCTACAACGTCGAGCCCAATTCCGGCGCGCTGCTGGTCAAGGCCGACGACCTCTCCCGTGCGCGCCTGAAGCTGGCGGCCGCAGGCGTGGCGCCGAGCGATGGCAACGTCGGTTTCGAGCTGCTCGACAAGGAGCAGGGCCTGGGCACCAGCCAGTTCATGGAGGCCACCCGTTATCGCCGCAGCCTGGAAGGCGAACTGGCCCGTACTGTTTCCAGCCTGAACAACGTCAAGGCTGCGCGCGTGCACCTGGCCATTCCGAAAAGTTCGGTGTTCGTGCGTGACGAACGCAAGCCCAGCGCCTCGGTACTGGTCGAGTTGTACCCAGGCCGTGGGTTGGAAGCCGGGCAGGTGATGGCGATTGTCAACCTGGTCGCCACCAGCGTGCCAGAGCTGGACAAGTCGCAAGTCACTGTCGTCGACCAGAAGGGCAACCTGCTCTCCGAACAGCTGCAGGACACCGCCCTGACCATGGCGGGCAAGCAGTTCGACTACAGCCGCCGCATGGAAAGCATGCTTACCCAGCGTGTGCACAATATCTTGCAGCCGGTGTTGGGTAACGATCGCTACAAGGCCGAAGTCTCCGCCGACCTGGATTTCAGTGCGGTCGAATCGACCTCCGAGCAGTTCAACCCCGACCAGCCGGCGCTGCGCAGCGAACAGTCGGTGGACGAACAGCGCGCCAGCAGCCAGGGCCCGCAAGGCGTGCCCGGCGCGCTGAGCAACCAGCCACCGGGTGCGGCGTCTGCGCCGCAAACCACGGGTGCAGCCGCCACCCCGGCCGCCGCCATCCAGCCCGGCCAGCCGCTGGTGGATGCCAACGGCCAGCAGATCATGGACCCGGCCACCGGCCAGCCGATGCTTGCGCCGTACCCGGCAGACAAACGCCAGCAAAGCACCAAGAACTTCGAGCTGGACCGCTCCATCAGCCACACCCGTCAGCAGCAGGGCCGCATGACCCGCCTGTCGGTGGCGGTGGTGGTCGACGACCAGCTCAAGATCGACCCCACCAGTGGCGAGACCACGCGTGCCCCTTGGGGTACCGAGGACCTGGCGCGCTTTACCCGCCTGGTGCAGGACGCGGTCGGCTTCGATGCCAGCCGTGGCGACAGCGTGACGGTGATCAACGTGCCGTTTGCCGCCGATCGTGGCGAAGAAATCGCTGACATCGCCTTCTATCAGCAGCCGTGGTTCTGGGACATCGTCAAGCAAGTGCTGGGCGTGGTGTTCATCCTGGTGCTGGTGTTCGGCGTGCTGCGCCCGGTGCTCAACAACATCACAGGGGGCGGCAAGCAGGCTGCCTCAGACAGCGACATGGAGCTGGGCGGCATGATCGGTCTGGATGGCGAACTGGCCAACGACCGCGTCAGTCTGGGTGGCCCGACAAGCATTCTGTTGCCAAGCCCGAGCGAGGGCTACGAGGCACAGCTCAACGCAATCAAAGGCCTGGTGGCCGAAGACCCGGGCCGCGTGGCCCAGGTCGTGAAAGACTGGATCAACGCCGATGAGTGATAACCGAGCCGTTACCGCCAAGCTGAGCCGCGTCGACAAAGCGGCGATCCTCCTGCTCTCGCTGGGTGAAACCGATGCGGCCCAGGTACTGCGGCACATGGGCCCTAAGGAAGTGCAACGTGTGGGCGTGGCCATGGCGCAGATGGGCAACGTGCACCGCGACCAGGTAGAGCAGGTGATGAGCGAGTTCGTCGACATCGTCGGCGACCAGACCAGCCTGGGCGTGGGCTCTGACGGTTACATCCGCAAGATGCTCAACCAGGCCTTGGGCGAGGACAAGGCCAACGGCCTGATCGACCGCATCCTGCTGGGGGGCAACACCAGCGGCCTGGACAGCCTCAAGTGGATGGAGCCGCGTGCCGTGGCCGATGTGATCCGCTACGAGCACCCGCAGATCCAAGCCATCGTGGTCGCCTACCTGGACCCTGACCAGGCCGGTGAAGTGCTGAGCAACTTCGACCACAAGGTGCGCCTGGACATCATCCTGCGCGTGTCGTCGCTGAACACCGTGCAACCGGCGGCGCTGAAGGAGCTGAACCAGATTCTCGAGAAGCAGTTCTCGGGCAACTCCAATGCTGCGCGGACCACCTTGGGCGGTATCAAGCGGGCTGCTGACATCATGAACTTCCTCGACAGTTCGGTGGAAGGTGCGCTGATGGACTCGATCCGCGAAGTCGACAACGACCTCTCGGAGCAGATCGAAGACCTCATGTTCGTCTTCAACAACCTGGCCGATGTCGACGACCGTGGCATCCAGGCGCTGCTGCGCGAGGTGTCTTCGGACGTGCTGGTGGTGTCGCTCAAAGGCGCCGACGAGCGGGTCAAGGACAAGATCTTCAAGAACATGTCCAAACGTGCGTCGGAACTGCTGCGCGACGACCTGGAGGCCAAAGGGCCGGTACGGGTCAGCGACGTGGAAACGGCACAGAAAGAAATCCTCACCATCGCCCGACGCATGGCCGAGGCCGGCGAGATCGTGCTCGGCGGCAAGGGTGCCGAGGAAATGATCTAACGTTGCCGGATTCTGCCGACTGGCGCAGCCCACTGTGGGAGCGGGCTTGCCCGCGAAGGCGCCAGATCGGGTGATGAGGTTGTCCCTGCCGACGCATTCGCGGGCAAGCCCGCTCCCACAGGGATCGCGTTGGCTGAACGTGGTTTGAGAACATCACAGCATGTCCAGCAAAGAACATCACCCCAGCGACCTGATCCGCGCCCGCGACCTCGAGGGCGTCGATGTCTGGGCGCTGCCCAGCTTCGACCCGGAACCCGAGCCGCAACCCGAGCCTGAACCGGAACCCGAAGTCATCGAGGAAGAAGTCGAGGAAGTGCCGCTGGAAGAAGTCCAGCCGCTGACCCTCGAAGAACTCGAAGCCATTCGCCAGGACGCTTACAACGAAGGCTTTGCCACCGGCGAGCGCGAGGGCTTTCACAGCACCCAGCTGAAGGTGCGCCAAGAGGCTGAGCAGGCCCTGGCGGCCAAGGTCGGCAGCCTCGAGCGGCTGATGGTCAACCTGATGGCGCCCATCGCCGAGCAAGACACACAGATCGAGAAAACCCTGGTGCACCTGGTCGCGCACATGACCCGCCAGGTGATCGGCCGCGAGCTGCGCAGCGATTCCAGCCAGATTACCCAGGTGCTGCGCGAAGCCCTCAAGCTGCTGCCAATGGGCGCGGACAACATCCGCATTCACCTCAACCCCCAGGACTTCGAACTCGCCAAGTCCCTGCGCGAGCGCCACGAAGAAAATTGGCGGCTGCTCGAAGACGAAGCCTTGCTGCCGGGTGGCTGCCGCATCGAGACCGCCCACAGCCGTATCGACGCCAGCATGGAAACGCGCATCGAGAAGGCCGTGGCGCAGCTGTTCGACCAGCTTCACGACCATTCCCTGCACCCTGCGCCGGCCGATGTGTCGATCGACCTGGACCGCCCCGATGCGCCTTGACCGCACCAGTTTCGGCAAACGCCTGGGCAGTTACGCCGAGGCGATCGAGCTGCCGGTGCAGCCGATCGTCGAAGGCCGCCTGCTGCGCATGGTTGGCCTCACCCTCGAGGCCGAAGGGTTGCGCGCTGCGGTGGGTAGCCGCTGCCTGGTGATCAATGACGACAGCTATCACCCGGTGCAGGTCGAGGCCGAAGTCATGGGCTTTGCCGGGTCCAAGGTATTCCTCATGCCGGTTGGCAGTATCGTCGGCATCGCTCCTGGTGCGCGGGTGGTACCGCTGGACGACGGCGGCCGCCTGCCCATGGGCATGAGCATGCTCGGGCGGGTGCTGGATGGCGCCGGCCGCGCCCTCGATGGCAAAGGCGGCATGAAGGCCGAAGACTGGGTGCCAATGGATGGCCCGGTGATCAACCCGCTCAACCGCGACCCCATCAGCGTGCCGCTGGACGTAGGCATCCGCAGCATCAATGGCCTGCTCACCGTCGGCCGTGGCCAGCGCCTGGGCCTGTTCGCCGGTACCGGTGTGGGCAAGTCGGTGTTGCTGGGCATGATGACGCGCTTCACCGAAGCCGAGATCATCGTCGTTGGGCTGATCGGCGAGCGGGGCCGCGAGGTGAAGGAATTCATCGAGCACATCCTTGGTGAAGAAGGCCTCAAGCGCTCGGTAGTGGTCGCCTCGCCCGCCGATGACGCGCCGTTGATGCGCCTGCGCGCGGCCATGTATTGCACGCGCATTGCCGAATACTTCCGCGACAAGGGCAAGAATGTCCTGTTGCTGATGGATTCGCTGACCCGTTTTGCCCAGGCTCAGCGTGAGATCGCCTTGGCGATCGGTGAGCCGCCGGCCACCCGAGGTTACCCGCCGTCGGTGTTCGCCAAGCTGCCGAAGCTGGTGGAGCGGGCGGGCAATGGCGAGCCGGGTGGCGGCTCGATCACTGCGTTCTACACGGTATTGTCGGAGGGCGACGACCAGCAGGACCCGATCGCCGACTCGGCGCGGGGGGTGCTCGACGGCCACTTCGTGTTGTCCCGGCGCTTGGCCGAAGAAGGCCACTACCCCGCGATCGACATCGAAGCGTCGATCAGCCGGGTAATGCCGCAGGTGGTCGATGCTGATCATCTGCGCCAGGCGCAAAAATTCAAGCAGTTGTGGTCGCGCCTGTCGCAGAGCCGCGACCTGATCAGCGTCGGTGCCTATGTGGCCGGTGGCGACCCGGAGACCGACCTGGCGATCGCCTTGCAGTCCCGCTTGGTGGACTTTCTACGTCAAGCGCTGGACGAAAACGTCGGCATGGCGCAGAGCCGCGATCAGCTGGGGGCGATATTCACGCCTCCGGCGGGCGGTTGATAGGCCATGGCACTGCCCGGACGTGCCGCGCGCCTGGCGCCGGTGGTGGACATGGCCGAAGAGGCCGAGCGCAAGGCCGCCCAGCGCCTTGGGCATTTTCAGCAACTGGTGACCCAGGCGCAGGTCAAGTTGGCTGAGCTGGAGCGTTTTCGCGAGGACTACCAGCTGCAGTGGATCAACCGCGGCGGGCAGGGCGTCAATGGCAGCTGGCTGGTCAATTACCAGCGTTTTCTCGGGCAACTGGAAACTGCTATGACCCAGCAGCGCCAGAGCCTGACCTGGCACCAGAACAACCTGAACAACGCCCGCGGCACTTGGCAGCAGGCCTATGCCCGAGTCGAGGGGTTGCGCAAGTTGGTACAGCGTTACCTGGATGAAGCGCGGCGCGCCGAAGACAAGCGCGAGCAGCGCTTGCTGGATGAGCTGTCGCAGCGCTTGCCCAGACAAAGTCACCCCTGATTTTTAATCGCCGGCGCGCGCCGCTGAGGGCGATCTGGTGGCCGTCTCGCTTGCACTCCCACCCCAGGCTGCTAAACCTTAAAAGGTTGCATCCGCCATCATCGAAGGAATCGCTAGCATGGCAGTCGAGACTGATTTTTCGCAGGACGGGAAAAAGCTGACGATCACGGTCAAGGGTCGTTTCGATTTCGGCAAGCACCAGGAGTTTCGCGAAGCCTACGAGCGCCAGCCGGGTCGGCCGGACTCGGTGGTCGTGGACCTGAAAGACACCACCTACCTCGATAGCTCCGCGCTCGGCATGTTGTTGCTGCTGCGCGATCACGCGGGCGGCGACGATTCGGACGTGCGTGTGGTGCACGCCAGCTCCGATGTGCGCAAGATCCTCGCCATCTCCAATTTCGAAAAACTGTTCGATATCAGTTGAGCCGCGTGATGGCTGCCGAACAGGCGTTGACCGTGCTGGTCGCCGAAGACGGGGCCGCCGACCGCTTGTTGCTGGCGCAAATCGTCCGGCGCCAGGGGCATCAGGTGTTCACCGCAGAAAACGGCGAGCAGGCGGTGGCGCTGTTTGTCGAACGGCGCCCGCACCTGGTGCTGCTTGATGCGCTGATGCCGGTGATGGACGGTTTCGAAGCGGCCCGGCAGATCAAGGCCCTGGCCGGAGAAGCGTTGGTGCCGATCATATTCCTCACCTCGTTGAACGAGGAGGATGCCTTGGTGCGCTGCCTGGAGGCCGGCGGCGATGACTTCATGGCCAAGCCCTATAGCCCGGTGATTCTCGCCGCCAAGATACGCGCCATGGGCCGCCTGCGCAGGCTGCAGGCCACTGTGCTCGCCCAGCGCGACGAAATCACCCGCCACCATCACCACCTGCTCAACGAGCAGCGGGTGGCCAAGGCGGTATTCGACAAGGTGGCCCATGCGGGCTGCCTGGCTGCGCCCAACATTCGCTACCTGCAATCGCCCTACGCACTGTTCAATGGTGACTTGCTACTGGCCGCGTTCACGCCCTCGGGGGACATGCAGGTGCTGCTGGGGGATTTCACCGGCCACGGCCTGCCCGCCGCCGTTGGCGCCATGCCCCTGGCAGAAGTGTTCTACGGCATGACAGCCAAGGGGTATGGCCTGGCGCAGACACTGCGCGAAATGAACGCCAAGCTCAAACGCATCCTGCCGGTGGACATGTTTTGCTGTGCAGTGATGCTCAACCTGAGCGTGCAGCGCGGCTCAGTGGAGGTGTGGAACGGCGGCATGCCAGACGGCTATCGCTTGTCTGCAGGCGGCGAGGTGCTGTCGGCGCTGGCTTCGCGGCATTTGCCGCTGGGTATTCTTGCCCCTGAGCGCTTCGACGACAGCACGCAAGTGCTGCCGCTGGCGGCGGGGGAGCGCTTGCTGCTGTTGTCAGACGGCGTGCTGGACACGGCCGATGACCAGGAACGCTTGTTTGGCGTCGAGCGCCTGCAAGGGGTGCTGGCTGGCAACCGAGACCCGGCCCACTTGTTTGATGAGGTGATGCAGGCCTTGGAACATTTCGGCGGGCAGCCTCGGGACGACATCAGCCTGTGCGATATCCGCATGTTCGCGGCCGATGAGCGGGTGCCGGCGCCGATGATCTACGCTGAACGCGGTCGCCCCAGCCCGCTGGATTGGTCGCTTGGGTTCGAACTGCGCGGCGAAAGCCTGAAGCAGTCCAACCCGGTGCCGTACCTGGTGCAGCTGTTGCAGGAAATTCACCCGCTGCGCGCGCGCACCGGCAACCTGCACAGTGTGCTCAGCGAGCTGTTCTCCAATGCCTTGGAGCATGGGGTGTTGGGCCTGGATTCGCGGCTCAAGCGCGATGTGCAGGGCTTTGCCGATTACTACCGGGAGCGTGCCCGGCGCTTGGCGGCATTGGCTGACGGTTTTGTGCGCATCGACTTGAAGGTTGAACCCCTCGCCGATGGCGGGCGTCTGATGATCGAGGTGCGTGACAGCGGCGCAGGGTTTGATGTGCAGCGGGTGCTGTCGCAGCCGCCCTCGGAGCAGGGCCTGAGTGGCCGTGGCCTGCAGCTGGTAACGCGGCTGGGCAGTAATGCGCAATGGTGCGAAGGCGGCCGCTGCGCCCGGGTAGAGTTTGTATGGTGAGCCCGCCTGTGACCCTGGGGCTGGCTCGGGCATAATCTGGCTTGATCAAGGAGTGAACAAGTGACTGAGATTCATATCGACCACAAGGTGCTCAACGACCTGCGTGAGGTCATGGAGGATGGCTACCTGCATCTGGTGCAGACATTCCTGGATGACTCCGAGCGGCGCTTGAGCGAGTTGCACGCTGCCAAAAACGCCGATGAGCTGGGCTCAGCGGCCCATAGCTTCAAGGGCAGCAGCAGCAACATGGGGGCTGTCGCGCTGGCTGGCCTGTGCCAGCAACTGGAAGACCGCGTGCGCCAGCCACCGCTGTATGGCATCGAGGACCTGATCAACCGTATCGACCTGGAATATGTAGAGGTTCGGCGCTTCTACCGCGGTGAGGAGCACCGTATCTCGGCGGGCTGATGCGCGACTTGGCGCGAGTCTTGCCTGTCTTTGCCCGGATGACTTTTCAGTTTCTGGCGCGGAGACCGCTCAATGCCTGTCGCACCCAATCCTTTGTTGCAAGCAAACGCCGTTGGCAAGTCGTCGCGAGCGACCAGCTCGATGGTGGACAAGCCCTCGCAGGCGCTGGGTGACGCGGGCGGTGGCTTCGACCAGGTCATGGCCAAGCAGAAAGCGTTTGGGCAGGACGACAAGGTCGCCCAGGCCAAGCCCAAGGACAAGCCAGAAGTGGCACACGGCGGCAAGAAAGATGCTGCCGACAAGCCATCGGTTGCCGATGACGGCAACAAATTGCCAGCCGACGATCAGGCCTCAGACCCCGCCGACACAGGGTTGCGCGACGCCAGCCTGGTGGCCGGCCAGGTCACCGATGCGCAGCCTGGCGCGCAACTGATTCAAGCCCAGGCTGAGGCCGTGGCGCCCGTGCTTCAGGCTGCCACTGCACAGTCGCAAGCCAGCGCAGCGCTGACGGAGGAGCCTGCCGCCGAAGAGGCGTTCGACCCCGACGCCGACCCCTTGGCCAACCTGCCAACCTTGCGCCTGGCACTGGAACAGAGCGCCCAGGCCAAAGGCACCACCTCGGCACACGCCGTGGACCCCTCGCAGGCTCAGGGGGATGAAGGCCGAGGAGCCGTCAATACCTTGGCGAATCTGGTCGATACCGCTGAGGGTGAGGCGGGCGAGCCAGGCGACAAGGCCTTCGGTGCACTGCTTGAAGAGGGCCTGAAGGACACCAAGAGCGCCAGCAGCGACACGCGCGTCGACGATTTCGCCGATCGCCTGGCCAGCCTGACCCAGGCGGCCACGGCGAAAACCGCCAATGCCGTGCCGGCGAATGCCAGCCCTTTGCACCAACCCTTGCCGATGAACCAGAACGCCTGGACCGAAGGCCTGGTGAATCGGGTCATGTACCTGTCCAGCCAGAACCTCAAGTCGGCAGACATCCAGCTGGAGCCCGCCGAGTTGGGGCGGCTGGACATTCGCGTCAATGTAGCGGCGGATCAGTCGACCCAGGTGACCTTCATCAGCGGCCACGCCGGTGTGCGTGATGCCCTCGACAGCCAGGTGCACCGCTTGCGCGAGCTGTTTACCCAGCAGGGCCTGGCGCAGCCAGACGTCAACGTTGCTGACCAGTCACGCGGGCAACAGCATCAGCAGGCGCAGGAGCAGGGCAGCAATCTGTCGGGCGTCGCGGCGCGGCAACAGGCCGGGCAGGGCGGCTCCGAGCAGGTCGATAGCAGCAGGCCGGTTGAGCAGCAGGTGGTGATTGGCGACAGTGCGGTTGATTATTACGCGTGAGGGCGGGGTGCCTGTCTTTAGGTTGTTGGTGCCGTTGAGAACGAGCGCCGCCCGCGCGGCGCATCGCGAGCAACGCTCGCTCCTACGTTTGTTTTCGGCCAATAACGCCTGTGACAGGTGCGCGCGACTGCCTTGTTTGTTCGACGCGATATCGCGCCATGCGTCAGAGGCGGTCGCGCGCGTATGCCCCAGGAATAATTGGCCCGAAACAAGCGTAGGAGCGAGCGTTGCTCGCGATGCGCCGCGCGGGCGGCGCTCGATCTCCCAGGCGCTGCCCCCCTAACGCCAAACCCACCCAAACCTCATTCCATCCCCCACCCAAAACCTGGCATAACACTTGCTCAAGCCACGTCATCCTCCTTTGAACCCCCGATGGACGACGGATTATTGGCATGGCGAAAACCGAAGCAGTAAAAGACCCCGCCACAAAAGGCAAACTCAAGCTGATCCTGCTGTTGGTGCTGGGCCTGGTGCTGGCGATCGGCCTTTCGGTGGGCGCTACCTGGTTCATCATGCACAAGAGCGACTCCGCGCCGGCCACCGACCCGGCCGCCGCCAACGTCAAGCCTGTGGCCATCTACGAAGCGCTCACCCCGGCCTTCGTGGTCAACTTCAACCAGAACGGCCGCCAGCGCTACATGCAACTGAGCATCACCCTGCAAGCGCGCAACCAGGCTGACCTGGATGCCCTCAAGGTGCACATGCCGGTGATTCGCAACAACCTGGTGATGATGTTCTCCGGGCAGGGCTTCGACACCCTGGCCGGCAGCCCGGTAGGGCAAGAGATGCTGCGCCAGAAAGCCACCGCCGTGGTGCAGGAAGTCGCCCAGAAGGAAGTCGGCAAGCCGGTCATCGACCAGTTGCTGTTCACCAATTTCGTATTGCAGTAGGAGTCCGCAATGGCCGTACAGGACCTGCTGTCCCAGGATGAAATCGATGCGCTGTTGCACGGTGTCGACGATGGTCTGGTGCAGACCGAGAGCGCTTCCGAGCCAGGCAGTATCAAAAGCTACGACCTGACCAGCCAGGATCGTATCGTCCGCGGTCGTATGCCGACCCTGGAAATGATCAACGAACGCTTTGCCCGCTACACCCGCATCAGCATGTTCAACCTGCTGCGCCGCTCGGCGGACGTGGCGGTGGGTGGCGTGCAGGTGATGAAGTTCGGCGAGTACGTGCATTCGCTGTATGTGCCGACCAGCCTCAACCTGGTCAAGATCAAGCCACTGCGCGGCACCTCGTTGTTCATCCTCGACGCCAAGCTGGTGTTCAAGCTGGTGGACAACTTCTTTGGCGGTGACGGCCGTCACGCCAAGATCGAAGGCCGCGAGTTCACCCCGACCGAGTTGCGCGTGGTGCGCATGGTCCTCGACCAGTGCTTCGTCGACCTCAAGGAAGCCTGGCAGGCCATCATGCCGGTCAACTTCGAGTACATGAACTCCGAGGTCAACCCGGCCATGGCCAACATCGTCGGCCCCAGCGAGGCGGTGGTGGTGTCGACCTTCCACATCGAGCTGGACGGCGGTGGCGGCGACCTGCACGTGACCATGCCGTACTCGATGATCGAGCCGGTGCGCGAGATGCTCGATGCGGGCTTCCAGTCCGACCTGGACGACCAGGACGAGCGCTGGGTCAAGGCCCTGCGCGAAGACGTGCTGGACGTGGCCGTGCCACTGACCGCCACGGTTGCCCGCCGCCAGCTGAAGCTGCGCGACATCCTGCACATGCAGCCTGGCGATGTGATCCCGGTGGAACTGCCCGAGCACTTGGTGCTGCGCGCCAACGGCGTGCCCTCGTTCAAGGCGCGGCTGGGTTCGCACAAGGGCAACCTGGCCCTGCAGATCATCGACCCGATCGAACGCCGCTGACGGCGTGCCGGTCGCTCACTACGAATTGAATGCCTGTCGAGGAAATCATGGCTAACGAAAACGAGATCACGTCCGCGGAAGACCAGGCCCTGGCCGACGAATGGGCGGCGGCGCTGGAGGAAACCGGTGATGCCGGCCAGGCCGATATCGACGCGCTGCTGGGCGGCGACACCGGTAACAGCGGCGCTGGCCGCCTGCCGATGGAAGAGTTCGCCAGCTCGCCGCGGCCGAACGAGAATGTCAGCCTCGAAGGCCCTAACCTGGACGTGATCCTGGACATTCCGGTGAACATTTCCATGGAAGTGGGCAGCACCGAGATCAACATCCGCAACCTGCTGCAGCTCAACCAGGGGTCGGTGATCGAGCTCGACCGCCTGGCCGGCGAGCCGCTCGACGTGCTGGTCAATGGCACGCTGATCGCCCATGGCGAAGTGGTGGTGGTCAACGAGAAGTTCGGCATCCGCCTGACCGACGTGATCAGCCCCAGCGAACGTATCAAGAAGCTGCGCTGAGTGAAGGGCACGATGCGCGCCGGCGCTGCTTTTGCCGGGCTGCTCGCCAGCCAGTGGGCCTGCGCGGCGGCCAACCCTGCGGCAACCACCGCTGCCGCGCCTGGCAGCCTGGGTGGGCAACTGGCGCAGATGGTCTTTGGCCTGCTGTTGGTGGTGGGCCTGATCTTCTTCCTGGCCTGGATGTTGCGCCGCATGCAAGGCGCGGCGGTCAAAGGTGGCCAGGTGATCGAGATCATCGGCAGCCGGGCCATTGGCCCGCGTGACCGCCTGTTGCTGGTGCAGGTCGGCAAGGAGCAGATCCTGATCGGCCACACCCCAGGCAGTATCGAGGCCCTGCATGTGCTGGCCGAACCCGTCGAAGTGCCCGCAACTGCCCGTCAGGCAGCGCCGGAGTTTGCCCAGCGGCTGATGGAGCTGATGGGCAAGGACCAGAAGGACAAGAAGTGATGACCGGCGTGCTGCGCATGATGTTGACCCTGGCGCTGCTGCTGGCCGCGCCATTGGCCCTGGCTGCCGACCCGCTGTCGATCCCGGCCATCACCCTGTCCAATGGGGCAGACGGGCAGCAGGAGTATTCGGTCAGCCTGCAGATCCTGCTGATCATGACGGCGCTGAGCTTCATCCCGGCGTTCGTCATCCTGATGACCAGCTTCACCCGCATCATCATTGTCTTCTCGATTTTGCGCCAGGCCCTGGGCTTGCAGCAGACGCCTTCGAACCAGATTCTGACCGGCATGGCGCTGTTTTTGACCATGTTCATCATGGCGCCGGTGTTCGACCGGGTGAACCAGGATGCGCTGCAGCCCTACCTGAAAGAGCAGATGACTGCCCAACAGGCCATCGACAAGGCCCAGGGGCCTCTGAAGGACTTTATGCTGGCGCAGACCCGGCAGAGCGACCTGGACTTGTTCATGCGCCTGTCCAAGCGCACCGACATCGAAGGCCCTGACCAGGTGCCACTGACCATCCTGGTGCCGGCCTTCGTCACGTCCGAGCTGAAGACCGCGTTCCAGATCGGCTTCATGATCTTCATCCCGTTCCTGATCATCGACATGGTGGTCGCCAGCGTGCTGATGGCCATGGGTATGATGATGCTGTCGCCGCTGATCATTTCGCTGCCGTTCAAGATCATGCTGTTCGTCCTGGTCGATGGCTGGGCGCTGATCATGGGCACACTGGCCAGTAGTTTCGGCGGCGTCTGACGCCGTCAAGGAGAGCCACGCATGACCCCTGAAGTTGCTGTCGACCTGTTCCGCGATGCACTTTGGCTGACCACGCTGATGGTCGCCATCCTGGTGGTGCCGAGCCTGCTGGTGGGCCTGATGGTGGCGATGTTCCAGGCCGCCACGCAGATCAACGAACAGACCCTGAGCTTCCTGCCGCGTCTGCTGGTAATGCTGGTCACGCTGATCGTCGCGGGGCCTTGGCTGGTGCAGAAGTTCATGGAATACATCACCACGCTCTACACCAGCATCCCGCAGCTGATCGGTTGACACGGCCATGCTGGAGCTGACCAACGCACAGATCGGCACCTGGGTCGCCACCTTCATCCTGCCGTTGTTCCGGGTGACGGCAGTGCTGATGACCATGCCGATCTTCGGCACGCGCATGCTGCCGGCGCGGGTGCGCCTGTACGTGGCGGTGGCCATCACCGTGGTGATCGTCCCGGCGCTGCCGCCGTTGCCCGAGTTCGAGCCGTTGAGCCTGCAGAGCCTGCTGCTGTGTGGCGAGCAGATCATCGTCGGGGCGTTGTTTGGGTTCTCGTTGCAGCTGCTGTTCCAGGCCTTCGTCATCGCTGGCCAGATCGTCGCGGTACAGATGGGCATGGCCTTCGCCTCGATGGTCGACCCGGCCAACGGCGTCAACGTCACGGTGATCAGCCAGTTCATGACCATGTTGGTCAGTGTGCTGTTCCTGTTGATGAACGGGCACTTGGTGGTCTTCGAGGTGCTGACCGAAAGCTTCACCACCTTGCCGGTGGGCAATGCGCTGATGGTCAACCAGTTCTGGGAAATGGCCGGGCGCCTGGGTTGGGTGTTCGGCGCCGGGTTGTTGCTGATCTTGCCGGTTATTGCCGCGCTGCTGGTGGTGAACATCGCCTTTGGCGTGATGACGCGGGCGGCGCCACAGCTGAACATCTTCTCCATTGGCTTCCCGCTGACACTGGTCATGGGCATGGGGATTTTCTGGATCGGCCTGGCCGATATGCTTTCCCACTACCAGGCATTGGCCAGCGACGCGCTGCAATGGCTGCGTGATCTGGCAAGGGCGCGCTGAGCATGGCTGAAAGCGAGAGTGGTCAGGACAAGACAGAAGACCCCACCGACAAGCGCAAGCGCGATTCGCGCGAAAAAGGTGAGATCGCCCGCTCCAAGGAGCTGAACACGGTGGCGGTGACCCTGGCAGGCGCCGGCGGCCTGCTGATGTTCGGCGGCCACTTGGCCGAGACGCTGCTGAGCGTGATGCGCATGAACTTCAGCCTGACCCGCGACATGATCGTCGACGAGCGCGCCATGGGCGCGTTTTTGCTGGCCTCGGGCAAGATGGCGATCTGGGCGGTGCAGCCCGTACTGATTCTGCTGTTCGTGATCTCGTTCGTTGCTCCGATCGCGTTGGGCGGTTTCCTGTTTTCCGGCAGCCTGCTGCAGCCCAAATTCAGCCGCATGAACCCGCTGTCGGGGATCAAGCGCATGTTCTCGATGCATGCCTTGACTGAGCTGCTGAAGGCGTTGGCCAAGTTTTTCGCGATCCTGATCGTGGCGGTGGTGGTGCTGGTCAGCGACCGCCAGGCGTTGCTGTCGATTGCCAATGAGCCGCTGGAACAGGCGATCATTCACAGTGTTCAGGTGGTGGGGTGGAGTGCGCTGTGGATGTCGGCGGGGCTGCTGCTGATCGCGGCGGCGGACGTGCCGTTCCAGCTGTGGCAGACGCACAAGAAAATGAAAATGACCAAGCAGGAAGTGCGTGACGAGTACAAGGACTCGGAGGGCAAGCCTGAGGTCAAGCAGCGTATTCGCCAGCTGCAGCGCGAAGTGTCGCAGCGGCGCATGATGGCGGCGGTGCCGCAGGCGGACGTGATCATCACCAACCCCACGCACTATGCCGTTGCTCTGCAGTACGACCCGGAGAAGGGCGGGGCAGCGCCCTTGCTGCTGGCCAAGGGTACCGATTTCATGGCATTGAAGATTCGCGAGATTGGTGTCGAGCACAAGATCCAGATCCTTGAATCGCCGGCCCTGGCGCGGGCGATCTATTACTCCACCGAGCTTGAGCACGAGATCCCGGCGGGGTTGTACCTGGCGGTGGCGCAGGTGTTGGCGTATGTGTTCCAGATTCGTCAGTACCGGTCGGGCAAGGGCAAGCGGCCGGAGCCGTTGAAGGATGATTTGCCGATTCCGCCGGATTTGCGGCGCGATAGCTGATAGGCGCTTGGCGATGGTCGTTTAGCGCCTGTGAGATCGAGCGCCGCCCGCGCGGCGCTCGATCTCAAACCCACCAAAAAACCCAAGGCGAACACCCAAACAGCAAAGTTGGAAGGCTTCTTGCAGAGCCACGCCCAGGCGCCCCCTGGGCGTCAAAGTTTTGCATCAAGAGGACTCGCGGTGGATCGCACTCAGTTAATCAACAACGCACGCCACAACCTGGCCGGTCTCGGCCGGGGCAACCTGGGTGTGCCGCTGTTGCTGCTGGTGATGTTGGCAATGATGATGTTGCCGATACCGCCGTTCCTGCTCGACGTGTTCTTCACCTTCAACATCGCCCTGTCGATCGTGGTGCTGCTGGTCTGCGTCTACGCCCTGCGCCCACTCGACTTCGCCGCATTCCCCACCATCCTGCTGGTGGCGACGCTGCTGCGCCTGGCCCTGAACGTCGCCTCCACCCGTGTGGTCATGCTCCACGGCCAGGAGGGCCATGGCGCTGCGGGCAAGGTGATCCAGGCCTTCGGTGAAGTGGTCATCGGCGGCAACTATGTGGTCGGTGCGGTGGTGTTCGCCATCCTCATGATCATCAACTTCGTCGTGGTGACCAAGGGTGCTGGGCGTATTTCCGAGGTAAGCGCGCGCTTCACCCTCGATGCCATGCCCGGCAAACAGATGGCCATCGACGCCGACCTCAACGCCGGCTTGATCGACCAGGCCCAGGCCAAGGCCCGCCGCTCCGAGGTCGCGCAGGAGGCCGAGTTCTATGGCTCGATGGACGGTGCCAGCAAGTTCGTGCGCGGCGACGCCATCGCCGGCCTGCTGATCCTGTTCATCAACCTCATCGGCGGCATGCTCATCGGCATGCTCCAGCACGGCATGCCGTTCAGCGAAGCCGGCAAGGTGTACGCCTTGTTGACTATCGGTGACGGTTTGGTGGCGCAATTGCCATCACTGCTGCTGTCCACCGCTGCGGCCATCATGGTCACCCGGGCTTCGGGCTCGGAAGACATGGGCAAGTTGATCAACCGGCAGATGTTCGACTCACCCAAGGCCCTGGCGGTCTCCGGTGCGCTGATGATCATCATGGGCCTGGTGCCGGGCATGCCGCATGTGGCCTTCCTCAGCCTTGGCCTGATGGCCGGCGGCGGTGCCTACCTGGTGTGGAAGAAACAGCAGCAGGTGAAGGTAAAGGCCCAGGAAGAGGCGCAGCGCCAGCAGGACTTGCTGCCCTCGCCACAGCGTGCGCTGGAAACCAAGGAGCTGGGCTGGGACGACGTTACCCCGATCGACATGATCGGCCTTGAGGTCGGTTACCGCTTGATCCCGCTGGTCGACCGCAACCAGGGCGGCCAGTTGCTGGCGCGGATCAAGGGCGTGCGCAAGAAGCTGTCCCAAGACCTGGGTTTCCTCATGCCCACTGTGCACATTCGCGACAACCTCGACCTGCAGCCCAGCGCCTACCGCCTCACGTTGATGGGGGTGATCCTGGCTGAAGCGGAGATTTACCCGGACCGCGAACTGGCGATCAACCCGGGCCAGGTATTTGGCACACTCAACGGCATTGCCGCACGCGACCCGGCCTTTGGCCTGGAGGCGGTGTGGATCGACGTCGGCCAGCGCTCCCAGGCGCAGTCGCTCGGCTATACCGTGGTCGATGCCAGTACGGTGGTGGCCACGCACCTCAACCAGATCCTGCAAAAGCACTGTCACGAGCTGATCGGCCATGAGGAAGTGCAGCAATTGCTGCAAGTGTTGTCCAAGGCTTCGCCTAAACTGGCAGAAGAATTGGTGCCAGGTGTCATTTCCTTGTCGGGGCTGCTGAAGGTCTTGCAGGCATTGCTGTCCGAGCAAGTGCCGGTGCGCGATATCCGCAGCATCGCCGAGGCGATCGCCAACAACGCGGGCAAGAGTCAAGATACCGCCGCGCTGGTGGCCGTGGTGCGCGTCGGATTGTGTCGCGCCATCGTGCAAAGCATTGTCGGCGTTGAGTCTGAGCTGCCGGTGATCACCCTTGAACCGAGGTTGGAACAGATTTTGCTCAATAGTCTGCAAAGGGCCGGGCAGGGTCAGGAAGACGGTGTTCTTCTGGAACCGAGCATGGCCGAAAAGCTGCAGCGTTCGCTGATTGACGCGGCCCAGCGCCAAGAGATGCAAGGCCAGCCGGCCATTCTCCTGGTCGCCGGCCCGATCCGCGCCATGCTGTCGCGCTTCGGTCGCCTGGCTGTACCGAATTTGCATGTTCTGGCGTATCAGGAAATACCTGACAACAAGCAAGTCACCATCGTTGCCACCGTGGGCCCTAACGGCTGAGGTAGTGGATAATGCAAGTTAAGCGATTTTTCGCCGCCGATATGCGTCAGGCCATGAAGCTGGTCCGGGATGAGCTTGGCTCCGATGCCGCCATCATCGGTAACCGCCGCATCGCCGGTGGTGTCGAATTGACGGCCGCGCTGGACTACAAATTGTCCGCCCTGGCCCCGCGCGTACCCAACGCCGAGCTTGAAGAAGAGCTGCGCAAGACCCACACGCGCATTGCCACGGCCCAGGCCGAACTGGACCAGCGCAGCGACACCAGCGACAACAACCGCCAATTGTTCGCCGGGCAGTCGCTGACGGCCTCCGAGCCGCTGGTCGAGCCGCACGTGGACGCCCCGGCACCTGCCGCTGCGCCAGCCCCGGCGCCAGTCGACCCGCGCCTGTTCGATGCTATGCGCTCGGAGCTGTCGGGCCTGCGCGAGCTGCTGGAAGTGCAGCTCGGCTCGCTGGCCTGGAGCCAGCTGCAAGGCAGCAAGCCGCAGCAGGCCAACCTCTGGCGCCGCCTGCAGCGCATCGGCCTGTCCGGCCCGATTGCCCGTGAACTGCTCGACCTCACGACTGAGATCGAAGAGCCACGCCAGGCCTGGCGCATGCTGCTGGCGCACCTGGCGCGGATGATCGAAATCCCCGAGGTGGAGCCGATTGAAGAGGGCGGTGTGATCGCCATGGTCGGCCCGGCCGGCATGGGCAAGACCACCACCCTGGCCAAGCTGGCTGCGCGCTACGTGCTCAAGTACGGCGCCCCGCAGTTGGCGCTGGTGAGCATGGACAGCTTCCGCATCGGTGCCCAGGAGCAGCTCAAGACCCTGGGGCGCATCCTCAATGTGCCGGTGACCTACGTCGACCCGGGCCAGTCCCTGGCCCAGGCGCTGGAACCGCTGCTGCGTAAGCGCGTGGTGCTGATCGATACCGCTGGCCTGCAGGCCAGCGACCCGGCCCTGCGCATGCAGCTGGAAACCCTGGCCAGCCGTGGCATCGCCGCGAAGAATTACCTGGTGCTGGCAACCACCAGCCAGAAGCAGGTGCTGACCGCCGCCTACCACAGCTACAAGCGCTGTGGCCTGGCCGGCTGCATCCTGACCAAACTCGACGAAACGGCAAGCCTCGGCGACGTGCTGAGCCTTGCCATCAGTCATGAATTGCCGGTGGCCTACCTGACCGATGGGCCGCGCATTCCCGACGATTTGCACTTGCCCCGGGCGCACCAGCTGGTCACCCGTGCGGTCAATGTGCAGCAGCAGGACGAGCCCAGCGAAGAGGCCATGGCCGATATGTTCGCTGATCTCTATCACAACCCACGGCGAGCGGGTTGATGATGAAGTGTGTGCAACGTAGCTATGCCAAGGGGCACGCAGAATTGCCTCACGTGTGGCCTGAGTCCCAGCGAGACAAGGTAAAAAACAGACATGGGTAGCATGCATCCCGTACAGGTGATCGCCGTGACCGGTGGCAAAGGTGGCGTCGGCAAGACTAACGTTTCAGTGAACCTGTCTCTGGCGCTGGCCGAGCTTGGCCGCAGGGTCATGTTGCTGGACGCCGACCTGGGCCTGGCCAATGTCGACGTATTGCTTGGCCTGACCCCCAAACGCACCCTGGCCGACGTTATTGAAGGGCGCTGTGAGCTGCGCGATGTGATGCTGCAAGGCCCCGGCGGTGTGCGCATCGTACCGGCGGCCTCCGGCACCCAGAGCATGGTGCACCTGGCGCCGGCCCAGCACGCTGGCCTGATCCAGGCGTTCAGCGACGTCGGCGACAACCTCGACGTGCTGGTGATCGACACCGCTGCGGGTATCGGTGACTCGGTGGTCAGCTTCGTTCGCGCGGCCCAGGAAGTGCTGCTGGTGGTGTGCGACGAACCCACCTCGATCACCGACGCCTACGCACTGATCAAACTGCTCAACCGTGACTACGGCATGAACCGCTTCCGGGTGCTGGCCAACATGGCGCAGAGCCCGCAAGAAGGGCGCAACCTGTTCGCCAAGTTGACCAAGGTCACCGATCGCTTCCTTGACGTTGCCCTGCAGTACGTGGGCGCCGTGCCGTACGACGAGTGCGTGCGCAAGGCAGTGCAGAAGCAGCGCGCGGTGTACGAGGCGTTCCCGCGTTCCAAGTGTGCGTTGGCCTTCAAGGCCATTGCGCAGAAGGTCGACAGCTGGCCGTTGCCGGCCAACCCGCGCGGGCATCTGGAATTCTTCGTCGAGCGTCTGGTGCAGCCCACCAGCGCAGGACCGGTACTATGAATGCGAGCGGCTTCAAGATGTACAGCAGGGCGTCGAAAGACGCCCAGTATGAGCTGATCGAACGCTACGCCCCGCTGGTCAAGCGCATCGCCTATCACCTGTTGGCGCGGCTGCCCGCCAACGTCCAGGTCGAAGACCTGATCCAGGCCGGCATGATCGGCCTGCTGGAAGTGGCCAACAAGTATGACGCCAGCAAAGGCGCCAGCTTCGAGACCTACGCCGGCATCCGCATCCGCGGCGCCATGCTCGACGAGGTGCGCAAGGGTGATTGGGCACCGCGGTCGGTGCACCGCAATACCCGTATGGTCAGTGATGCGATGCGCGCTGTTGAAGCAAGAACCGGTCGCGACGCTAAAGATCACGAGGTTGCTGCCGAACTCCAATTGAGTCTCGATGATTACTACGGGATTTTGAACGATACCCTGGGCAGCCGGCTGTTCAGCTTCGACGACCTGTTGCAGGATGGCGAGCACGAAGGCCTGCACGAAGACGGCGCCAGTGGCCAGGTGGAACCGGCGCGGGGCCTTGAAGACGAGCGCTTCCAGGCTGCCCTGACCGATGCGATCGCCAACCTGCCAGAGCGCGAGCGGCTGGTGCTGGCGCTGTACTACGACGAAGAGCTGAACCTCAAGGAAATCGGTGAGGTGCTGGGCGTCAGCGAGTCGCGGGTAAGCCAGTTGCACAGCCAGTGCGCCGCACGTTTGCGCAGCCGTCTGGGTGAGTGGCGGGCGCGCTGAGCGCCAGCCGTTGCACTGAAGACGCTGCAGCCGTTTCACGTTGTGCCGAATTGAATGAATGCGTGCTCGGGGGCCGAGCGCGTTTGAGACTGCTTGGAGGTCTAATTGGACAAGAACATGAAAATCCTCATCGTTGACGACTTTTCGACGATGCGGCGGATCATCAAGAACCTGCTGCGTGATCTGGGCTTCACCAACACCGACGAAGCTGACGACGGCACCACTGCGTTGCCGATGCTGGAAAACGGCCACTACGACTTCCTGGTGACCGACTGGAACATGCCGGGCATGTCCGGTATCGACCTGCTGCGCAAAGTCCGCGCCAGCGAAAAGCTTAAAACCATGCCGGTACTGATGGTGACGGCCGAAGCCAAGCGCGACCAGATCATCGAAGCGGCCCAGGCCGGCGTCAATGGTTACGTGGTCAAGCCGTTCACCGCTCAGGTGCTCAAAGAAAAGATCGAGAAGATCTTCGAACGCGTCAACGGCTGAGTCACGTCAGGGGGCGCGCCATGGATTCATCACAAACGTCTTTGGGGGAGTTCGAATCGACCCTGAAGAAGCATGCCCAGGAGCTGGTCGAGAGCCTGGAGCGCGGGCGCTTCGGCGAGGCGGTGCAGCTGATTCATCAGCTGAACCAGACCCGCGACCGCGGCCTGTATCAGGAAGTCGGCAAGCTGACCCGTGAGCTGCACAGTGCGATCGTCAGTTTCCAGATCGACCCGCACATGCCGCAGGCCGAGGAGGTCTCGCAGATCACCGACGCCACCGAGCGCCTGTCCTATGTGGTCAAGCTGACCGAGGGTGCCGCTAACCGCACCATGGACCTGGTCGAGGAAAGCACACCTGTGCTCAACGACCTGGCGGGTGAGGCCAAGGCCCTGAGCGTGGACTGGCAGCGCTTCATGCGCCGCGAAGTGGCCGCGCCGGAATTCCGTGATCTGGTCAAACGCGTCGACAGTTTCCTGACGCACAGCGCTGAAGGTAACCGCAAGGTCTCAGGCCACCTCAACGACATTCTGCTGGCTCAGGACTATCAAGACCTGACCGGGCAGGTGATCAAGCGGGTCACCGCGCTGGTCACCGAGGTGGAAAGCAACCTGCTCAAGCTCGTGCTGATGGCCAGTCAAGTCGACCGGTTTGCCGGTATCGAACATGACCACCAGCAGCTGCGTGCTGAAAAAGATCAAGAAAAACATCCGACTCGGGGTGAAGGTCCGCAGATTCATGCCGATAAGCGTGAAGACGTCGTGTCCGGTCAGGACGATGTCGATGATCTGCTGTCCAGTCTGGGTTTTTAAGGAGCACGTTTAATGAGCTTCGGCGCCGATGAAGAAATCCTTCAGGATTTCCTGGTAGAAGCCGGCGAAATTCTTGAGCAACTGTCCGAGCAACTGGTCGAGCTGGAAAGCCGACCGGATGATGCCGACCTGCTCAATGCCATTTTTCGCGGTTTCCACACTGTAAAAGGGGGCGCCGGCTTCCTCCAGCTCAACGAGCTGGTGGAGTGCTGCCATATCGCCGAGAACGTGTTCGACATCCTGCGCAAAGGTGAGCGCCGGGTCGACGCCGAATTGATGGACGTGGTGCTGGAGGCGCTGGACACGGTCAACAGCATGTTTGGCCAGGTCCGCGAGCGCAGCGAGGTCATCCCCGCTACCCCAGAACTGCTGGCGGCGTTGTCGCGCCTGGCCGAGCCTGCTGCTGCCGACGCGGTCGCAGCGCCTGCGGCTGCAGCCGAGCCGATCGCCGCGGCGCCTGCCGAAGAGCCAGACATCACCGACAGCGAATTCGAGCAGCTGCTCGACTCGCTCGACGCGGTCAAGGCCCAGGCCGCTGCCGATGAGCAGATGCAAGGCGAAACCGTCAGCAGCGCCGGTGACGAAATCACCGACGCCGAATTCGAATCGTTGCTCGACCAGTTGCATGGCAAAGGCCAGTTCAGCGCTGAAGTCGCCGCTGAGCCTGTGGCCAGCGCTGCGGCCCCGGTCAGCGATGAAATCACCGATGAAGAGTTC
Source organism: Pseudomonas sp. SWRI50 (assembly GCF_014269095.1). Taxonomy (NCBI): domain Bacteria; kingdom Pseudomonadati; phylum Pseudomonadota; class Gammaproteobacteria; order Pseudomonadales; family Pseudomonadaceae; genus Pseudomonas; species Pseudomonas sp. SWRI50. Next base: position 183,570 of record NZ_JABWRW010000008.1, read on the forward strand.
GAGTCGTTGCTCGACCAGTTGCACGGCAAGGGCACCTTCCAGGCCGATGCCTTGCCGGCCACCAATGCGCCAGCAGCGGCAGCGCCGCAAAGCGTTGCCGCGGCCAGCCCAACGAGTGACGAGATCAGCGAGCACGAGTTCGAAGCCTTGCTCGATGAGTTGCACGGCAAGGGCAAGTTCTCGGGTGACGCGGTCGCGGTCGAAGCGCCTGTCGCCGCCAAGGTCGAGAGCAAGCCGGTGGCCAAACCGGCACCGGCTCCAGCCGCCGCCCCAGCAGCTGCCAGCAAGCCCGCACCTGCGCCTCGCGCGCCGGCCCCAGCGGCAGAAAAACATGCGGTCAGCGAGGCGGAAACCACCGTGCGCGTCGACACTGCGCGCCTGGACGAGATCATGAACATGGTCGGCGAACTGGTGCTGGTGCGTAACCGCCTGGTGCGCCTGGGCTTGAACAGCGGTGACGAGGCCATGTCCAAGGCCGTGTCGAACCTCGACGTGGTCACCGCCGACCTGCAGACCGCGGTCATGAAGACCCGCATGCAGCCGATCAAGAAAGTCTTCGGCCGCTTCCCGCGCCTGGTTCGCGACCTGGCCCGCCAGCTCAAGAAAGAGATCAACCTGGAGCTGGTCGGTGAAGAAACCGACCTCGACAAGAACCTGGTCGAGGCCCTGGCCGACCCGTTGGTGCACTTGGTGCGCAACGCCGTCGACCATGGCGTCGAGATGCCCGACGAGCGTGAAGCCACCGGCAAGGCGCGTACGGGGCGGGTGGTGTTGTCGGCTGAACAGGAAGGCGACCATATCCTGTTGTCGATCTCTGATGACGGCAAGGGCATGGACCCCAACATCCTGCGCGCCAAGGCCGTGGAAAAGGGCCTGATGGACAAGGACGCCGCCGAGCGTCTGAGCGAGTCGGACTGCTACAACCTGATCTTCGCCCCGGGCTTCTCGACCAAGACCGAGATCTCTGACGTGTCTGGCCGTGGTGTCGGCATGGACGTGGTGAAGACCAAGATTTCCCAGCTCAATGGCTCGATCAACATCTACTCGGCCAAGGGCCAGGGTTCGAAGATCGTCATCAAGGTGCCGCTGACCCTGGCGATCATGCCGACCCTGATGGTGATGCTGGGCAACCAGGCCTTCGCCTTCCCGCTGGTCAACGTCAACGAGATCTTCCACCTCGACCTCTCGCGTACCAATGTGGTCGATGGCCAGGAAGTGGTGATCGTGCGCGACAAGGCACTGCCGCTGTTCTACCTCAAGCGCTGGCTGGTCCAGGGCCAGGTGCACGAAGAGCAGCACGAGGGCCATGTGGTGATCCTGTCGGTCGGCACCCAACGCATCGGCTTTGTCGTCGATCAACTGGTGGGCCAGGAAGAAGTGGTAATCAAGCCGCTGGGCAAGATGCTGCAGGGCACGCCGGGCATGTCCGGGGCCACGATCACCGGCGACGGTCGTATCGCGTTGATCCTCGACGTTCCGAGCATGCTCAAGCGTTACGCCGCGCGGCGTATTTGATTTCGGTGGCGCGCCCTGGCGGGTTGCGCCGCCTAATGGAGTGTTTATGGCAGTCAAGGTCCTGGTGGTGGATGATTCCGGTTTCTTCCGCCGCCGTGTCTCGGAAATCCTCTCGGCGGACCCGACGATCCAGGTAGTGGGTACCGCGACCAATGGCAAGGAAGCAATCGACCAGGCGCTGGCGCTCAAGCCCGATGTCATCACCATGGACTACGAAATGCCCATGATGGACGGCATCACCGCAGTGCGGCACATCATGCAGCGCTGCCCGACGCCGGTGTTGATGTTCTCTTCGCTGACCCATGAAGGCGCCCGGGTGACCCTCGACGCGCTGGATGCCGGTGCAGTGGATTACCTGCCGAAAAACTTCGAAGACATCTCGCGCAACCCCGAGAAGGTCAAGCAGATGCTGTGCGAGAAGGTGCATACCCTGTCGCGCAGCAACCGTCGTTTCGGCAGCTACAACCCAGCACCTGCTGCTGCGCCGGTCACTACCAGCAGCAGCCATGCGCCGACCAGCAGCTTCGCAAGCCCAGCCTCGGCACCGGCACGCACGGCGCCGCCGGTACGCACCCCGGCCGCGGCGCCCGCGGCACATGCCCCGGCACCCAAGCGCAAACCTTACAAGCTGGTGGCCATTGGTACGTCCACGGGCGGCCCGGTGGCGCTGCAGCGGGTGCTGACGCAACTGCCCGCCAACTTCCCGGCGCCGATCGTGCTGATCCAGCACATGCCGGCGGCTTTCACCAAGGCGTTTGCCGAACGCCTGGACAAGCTGTGCAAGATCAGCGTGAAGGAAGCCGAGGACGGTGACCTGTTGCGCCCAGGCTTGGCGCTGCTGGCCCCGGGTGGTAAGCAGATGATGATCGACGGCCGTGGCACGGTGAAGATCCTGCCGGGTGACGAGCGCCTGAACTACAAGCCTTGCGTGGACATCACCTTCGGCTCGGCGGCCAAGTCGTACGGCGACAAGGTGCTGTCGGTGGTGCTCACCGGCATGGGCGCCGACGGTCGTGAAGGCGCGCGCCTGCTCAAGCAGGGTGGCAGTACCGTGTGGGCCCAGGATGAAGCCAGCTGCGTGATCTATGGCATGCCCATGGCCATCGTCAAGGCCAACCTGGCCGACGCGGTGTACAGCCTGGACGAGATCGGCAAGCACCTGGTCGAGGCCTGCGTCTGATGGACGTGCTAAGCCTGATCGGCCTGATCCTGGCGTTTGTCGCGATTGTCGGCGGCAACTTCCTCGAGGGCGGGCATGTCGGTGCGCTGATCAATGGCCCGGCGGGCTTGATCGTGCTGGGCGGCACCTTGGCGGCGGCGCTGTTGCAGTCGCCGCTGTCGGCCTTCAAGCGTGCCTTGCAGATTTTGCGCTGGATCCTGTTCCCGCCCCGGGTCGACCTGGCAGGCGGTATCGACCGGGTGGTCAACTGGAGCCTGACGGCGCGCAAGGAGGGCCTGCTGGGCCTGGAAGGGGTGGCTGATGCCGAGCCCGACCCTTATGCGCGCAAGGGCCTGCAGTTGCTGGTTGACGGTGCTGAACCTGAAGCCATCCGCAGCATTCTCGAAGTCGACTTCCTGACCCAGGAGGGCCGTGACATCCAGGCCGCCAAGGTGTTCGAGAGCATGGGCGGCTACGCCCCGACCATCGGCATCATCGGCGCGGTCATGGGCCTGATCCATGTGATGGGCAACCTGGCCGACCCGTCGCAGCTGGGTAACGGCATCGCCGTGGCGTTCGTCGCCACCATCTACGGCGTGGCCAGCGCCAACCTGATCCTGTTGCCGATCGCTAACAAGCTCAAGGCTATCGTCATGCGCCAGTCGCGCTACCGCGAGATGCTGCTTGAGGGCCTGCTGTCGATTGCCGAGGGTGAAAACCCGCGCTCGATTGAGCTGAAGCTGCAAGGCTTCATGGAGTAACCATGCGCCGCCGTCGTCATACCGAGGAACACGAGAATCACGAACGCTGGCTGGTGTCGTACGCCGACTTCATCACCTTGCTGTTCGCGTTTTTCGTGGTCATGTACTCGATTTCCTCGATCAACGAGGGCAAGTACAAGGTCATCTCGCAGGCCTTGCTCGGGGTGTTCAACGACCCCGAGCGGAGCATGAAACCGATCCCTATCGGTGATGAGCAGCCGCTGAGCGTGCGCCCGGCCGAGCCTTTGGTCAGGGACAGCGAGCAGACCGAAGCGGGCCTGGCGCAGACCAACGTCGACCCGCTGAAGACCATCAGCGATGACGTGCGCGACGCCTTTGGCGACCTGATCAAGACCGACCAGATGACCGTGCGCGGCAATGAGCTGTGGATTGAAATCGAGCTCAGTTCCTCGCTGTTGTTCGGCAGCGGTGATGCCATGCCCAGCGACAAGGCCTTCGACATCATCGAAAAGGTGGCGAACATCCTCAAACCGTTCGCCAACCCGGTGCATGTCGAAGGCTTTACCGACAACCTGCCGATTCGCACCGCGCAGTACCCGACCAACTGGGAACTGTCGTCGGCGCGGGCGGCCAGCATCGTCCGCCTGCTGGCCATGGAAGGGGTCAACCCGGCGCGCATGGCCTCGGTCGGCTATGGCGAGTATCAGCCGGTCGCCAGCAACGACAGTGCCGAAGGCCGTGCGCGCAACCGCCGCGTGGTGTTGGTAATTTCGCGCAACCTCGAAGTGCGCCGCAGCCTGACCGGTACAGGTAGCGCCAATGCCACGCCGGATGCGGCGTTGCGCCGTGCTGGCACACAAAGTGCACCGGCAACAGCGAGTCAGTAACTCGTCAATTCTCCGTCACTGCGTGTTGTCTTGCTTGCTGAGCGCGGTACCTGTGGGAGCGGGCTTGCCCCGCGAAGCAGGCGACGTGGTGGATGGCACGGGCTACGCCCGTGTTCGCGGGACAAGCCCGCTCCCACAAGGGTGGGCGCTAAATTTATGAGTCAAGAGTTGTCCTATGAGAGTCTGGGCAGTAGCCAATCAAAAAGGTGGCGTCGGCAAGACCACCACGACCATCGCCCTGGCTGGCCTGCTGGCTGAGGCGGGCAAGCGCGTGGTCGTCGTCGACCTCGACCCGCATGGGTCGATGACCAGTTATTTCGGGCACAACCCCGATGCGCTGGAACACAGCTGCTATGACCTGTTCCTGCACCAGGGCAGCGTGCCCGAGGGCTTGCCGGGGCAATTGCTGCTGCCGACGAGCGACGAGCGTATCTCGCTGTTGCCATCGAGCACTGCGCTGGCGGTGCTTGAGCGCCAGTCGCCGGGCAAGAACGGCCTGGGGCTGGTGATCGCCAAGAGTCTGGCGCAGCTGTGGCAAGACTTCGACTTTGCCTTGATCGACAGCCCGCCTTTGCTCGGCGTGCTGATGGTCAACGCCCTGGCCGCGAGCCAACAACTGGTGATCCCGGTGCAGACCGAATTCCTCGCGGTCAAGGGCCTGGAACGCATGGTCGGCACCCTGGCCATGGTCAACCGTTCGCGTAAACAGGCCCTGCCTTACCAGATCGTGCCGACCCTGTTCGACCGCCGTACCCAGGCCTCCCTGGGCACGCTCAAACTGCTGCGCGACACCTATGGGCAGCATGTCTGGCAGGGTTACATCCCGGTCGACACGCGCTTGCGCGATGCCAGCCGCAAGGGCGTCACGCCTTCGCAGTTCGATGGCAAGAGCCGTGGGCTGATTGCCTACCGGGCGCTGCTCAAGCATTTACTGACCTACAAAACCGCAGTGCAGGTGGCCTGATGACGCAGACACGGCAAACCAGCACACGGCCGCAGATGGCCCTGCAATCCTACCTCGATGGCTTGTTGCAAGAGGCCACCGAGGCCGACGACCTGATCGAACTGCCGACAGCACCGGAGGACTTCGCCGACGCGGTGCGCGAGGAGCAGGTGCGTGATGCACGCCAGCCTGCCCAGGCCACCCTCGCGGCGCCCCGGCCCTTTGCCGAACCTCGGTTACAGGTGCTGCCCAGCGTGCTACCGGTGGTGGCGGTGGTCGAGCAGCTAGTTGTGGCCGAGGCCAGCATCCCGGTACTGATCGAAGCGCCCGCGGTAGAACCGGCGGTGCCGGTGGTGGATGTGCACCTGCCTGCGCCGAACCTGCCGGTGCCGCCGGTAAGCATCGATGGCCGCCCGGCCTGGGCAGCGGAGCCGTTCGAGTGCCTGCTGTTCGACGTCGCCGGGCTGACCCTGGCGGTGCCCTTGGTGTGCCTGGGCTCGATCTACAACCTGGCCGGCCAGGAGCTGACGCCGCTGTTCGGCCAACCGGACTGGTTTCTTGGCATCCTGACCTGCCAGGCCGGCAACCTGAAGGTCCTCGACACCGCGCGTTGGGTCATGCCCGACCGCTACCGCGACGATTTTCGCCAGGGCCTGCAGTATGTGATTTCGGTCCAGGGCTATGAATGGGGGCTGGCCGTGCACCAGGTCAGCCGTTCCCTGCGCCTGGACCCGTCCGAGATCAAGTGGCGCAGCCAGCGGGGCCAGCGCCCCTGGTTGGCCGGCACGGTGATCGAACACATGTGTGCCTTGCTTGACGTCGCCGAACTGGCCGAGCTGATCGCCAGCGGCGCAGTCAAGCAGATGCACGCCAAACACAAATGACACCGAACACACCGCCTAGCGCGGATTTTGAGGGGTAGGGGAATGAAAAAGTCGTCCGCACAAGGTTCCGAAGATCCGATCCTGCAATGGGTAACCTTCCGTCTGGACAACGAGTCCTACGGGATCAATGTCATGCAGGTGCAGGAAGTGCTGCGCTACACCGAGATCGCCCCGGTACCGGGCGCGCCGAGCTACGTGCTGGGCATCATCAACCTGCGTGGCAACGTGGTGACGGTGATCGACACTCGCCAGCGTTTTGGCCTGATGCCGACCGAGGTGACCGACAACACCCGTATCGTCATCATCGAGGCGGACAAGCAAGTGGTCGGCATCCTGGTCGACAGCGTTGCCGAGGTGGTCTACCTGCGTCAGTCCGAGATCGAGACGGCGCCAAATGTGGGTAACGAAGAATCGGCCAAGTTCATCCAGGGTGTGTGCAACAAGAACGGCGAACTGCTGATCCTGGTGGAACTGGACAAGATGATGACCGAGGAAGAGTGGTCCGAGCTTGAGAACATCTGAGTTGATCCTCGAGGTTGCTGTCATCTTCCTGGCGCTGCTTTGGGCGCTGGGTGTGTGGATGTTCCTCAACCACACCAAGCGTCAGCGCGAGCTGGCGGCGCAACAGGCTGCGGGCGATGCGCTGCGTGATCAGCGTATCAAGGACCTGGCCAAGCGCCTGGACGACTACCAGAACGGTACCGTGCGCATGGGTGAGGCCATCCATGACCTGCGCGATACGTTGGCCACCTTGCCGGATCGGCTGGAGCGGCTGGAGCAGCGTGACCCCAGCAGCGTCACCTTCAGCCAGGCGGCCAAGCTGGTCGGCATGGGCGCGAGCGTGTCCGAGCTGACCGAGACCTGCGGCCTGACCCAGGCCGAGGCGGAGTTGATGAGCAAGTTGCACCGCACCGAGTGAGCTGAACCCCTGGAGCCGCTGTGCGGCCCTTCGCAGCGCAAGGCTGCTCCTACAGGTACAGCGCCATTTTGTAGGAGCAGCCTTGTGCTGCGAAGGGCTGCGCAGCAGCCCCAATTGCTCACAGGTCAGGTGGTAGCCCAGGAATGCATCCCACCTACCTTGGCCAGGCGATTGAGCGGCAAGCGGTCATGCCAGACCAGGCGCAAGGCCTCCATGTCGACATACAGAAAGCTGTTGATGCGCGGCATCGCGTACAGGTTGTACAACTGACGAATCAGGTACAGGTCGGGCAGCAAGCGGTCGGTCACGGCGTTGAGCATCGCCGGGCCGGTGATATGGCTGAGGCGTTTGGCGTACGCATAGAACCCTCGCGGGTCGCTGGCCAGGGTCGGCCGCGCCCGGTAGAAGTCCGGGTCGGCGAGAAAACGCGCCTGCATCTCTTCCGATATCGCCAGCAACGTCGGGTTGCCGGCATGGCTGCCGATCATGCTGGTGTTATACAGGGTGTTCATGCCCAGTTTCTGGTTGGACATGGGCGGATGCAGGAGCAACCCGTCATCGGTGGTCGCGAGCTCCACATCATTGATCGCCGCCTGTGCGCTTTGGCCCAATAGTTCGTCATCGACGTCCATGTACAGCCCACCTTCGGCGTGCAGCATCGGGTAGCGCAACACGTCTGACGCGGAAGAGAAGTTGGTGGCCACGCCATTATTGCCCTCGATCGCTGCCTGGTAATGGCTGAAATACTGACTCTGCTCGAAGGCTTTGAAAAACGCCTGGTCCTCCAATGGCAGTACTTGCAGCCCCGGCACGTTCCTGGCCAGTTCATCGACGTTGTGCGCATAGGCCTGCGGGTTTGCCTTGGAGAGGTACAGCCGGTACTGGTACGGGCCTTCCTCCAGGCGCCGGGCATTGCCAGCCAACGTCTCAAGCAGCTCGGGGCCAAGTGTCTTGTCGCCTACCCACAGCGATGTAATCCGTTGCGGGATGGGGCGAGCGCCGGCGGGAAATGGGCTGGGTAGCTGCACAGGCAGTTGCAGGTCGATACCCAGGCCACGCAGTGATGCCATGCGCATCGGGTCGGTGACGGCCCGGCCTTCGGGGTTGGCTAGGCGCATGTTGCCGGTGAGCGGTTCGGCTTCGAAGTAGGTCGGGTCTACCTCATTGGTGCCTTCCTCGGTGATGAACAGGTCGGCCTGCATGTCATAAACCAATTCAAGCTCTTCCGGGTAATCCGGCGTCTCCTCGTAATAGCTGATCATACGATCGGTGTCGCCGTTGTACCGCGGGTAGCGCCGTATAGAGTTGGCCACTGCAGCATCGCCGTCCGGCAATGGCGCGATGGGGGCAGGGCGATGGAAGTAAGGCGCGACATCCACCGGGGGTAAATGTGGTGGGTCGGAAGGGCTCAGCGGGTAACCCCACTGCTCGTTCACCCGGCGCGGGGCGACGAAGCCGTCCTGCTCGAAACGCAGCAGGCCCTTGCCTTTGGCCACCGCTTCCACTGCCAGCGGCGTTGCATTGAGCAGGCCGTAGGTGATGTTGCCGATGCCGTCGAGCTTGTCGTGCAGGGTCTTGCCATTGATGGCTTGGTCAAGGCCCAGGCCCAGTTGCACGATACCGCCCAGCGCCAGCAAGGGCGCCAGGCCGGGCACCACGAAGGTCAGCGGCGCCAGCAGGTTGAGCGTGCTGTTGAGGTAACTGCGCCATTGGCGTTTGCTGATCTCGCTGTTGCTGGTGATGATGAAATCGGCATCGTCGTAGCAGCGCTGCCGCTGACGCAGGGCCATGGCCTGGAACAGGTCGCCGGTGATCCGCGGGTTGTACTTGCCGGGGCGGTAGTTGACATAGGTGCGCGGGGGCCAGGTGCCGTCGTCGTTGAAAAAGCCATGTTCCGGTGGCAGGCGATGGCTGCGTGGATATTCGCCCAAGCCTTCAAGGGCGGTGTCCAGGCCGCTGAAGTCGATACCCTGGGGGCCATCGGCCAAGCGAAAGTGTTGCTTGAGCGCCTGGCGCCGGGTGGCGTCCTTGCAGTGTTGGCCGACCCAATCTTTCAACAGGGCTTCGCTGGCGAATTCCAGCAGGGGCGAGCTGTTGCCGGGTACATAGAGCAACGTCAGGTCGCTGTGGCTGTCGTTGATGTACAGCAGGTCCGTGGATGCGTAGCCGTAAATGCTCAGGGTGCTCAGGCGCAGGCCCTTGCCGCGTGGGATGACATCGGCCGCGCGCCAGGCCAGTTGGCGCGCGGCGTCGCTGAGGCTGCCGTCGCCGATCTGCTTGTTGCAGGCAGCAAGGAAGTTGAGTTTGCAGCACAGGCGGTAGCTGGGCATTTGATCGTGCCAGTAAGCGTCGAGCGACGCCTTGTAGCGGGTGTGGAAGTCCAGTGCCTCAATGTGACGCTGCAGGGCTTCGGCGCGCACGTTCAGTAGCGTCGAGTGGTCGTAGCGGGCAGGTTCGGTACGCTTGAACAGGCCGTTGAACACCTCATACCAGGCCCCGTTGTCGACGTGCGGTTGTGCCGGGAGTTGCTCGACACAGGTGATTGGGCCGTCTTCGGGCAGCCTGCCGGCCCAGGGGGCTTTGAACAGGCCGCCGAAAAAGTCGTTGTTGGATTCACCTTGCCAGTTCATCAGCACGGCTTGCGTCAGGCTCACACGCTGCACCACCTGTGCCTGGTACTGGGTGGCTCCGGCCGGGTGTATGTGCAGCGTCACCACCTCGACCTGGTCGGGGTCCAGGTGCACGCCTTGTGTCGCCAGCCAGTCCTGGATGGCCTGCTTGGCGTCGCGGTCGGGGCGGGGCAGGGTGGCTAGATGATTGCGTACGTACTGCACGCCAGCCGCGTTAATGTGGGTGGTCGGCATGTCGGTCTCCGTGATGCGGGAAAAACCACAGGATCGACCGACAGGGCCAGGGTGCGACGGTAGATAATGCTTGCCGGGCGGTTCAGCCCGACTTGCCGGGCAGGCGCGGCAACAGCTCGGTGACGTCACGCTCGGGTTTGGCGGAATCATCAAAGCCTGGCGGCACCTTGCCGCGCAGTTGCCAGGCAAAGGCAATGATCTCGGCGATGGTCAGGTACAGCGCCTCGGGTATCTGATCGCCCAGCTCCAGCCGTGCCAGCAGGCGCACCAGCTCGGCGTTTTCGTAGATCGGCACCTCGTGTTGGCGGGCCAGGGCGAGGATGGCTTCGGCTAGGGCATCGTCGCCCTTGGCGCTGAGGGTGGGCGCCTGTTGGCCGTCGTAGCTCAGGGCAATGGCCTGACGGGGTGGGTTGAGGCTCATGCGTTTTCGTCCACCCAGCGTTGTTCGACCCGCGTGCGGGGGCCTTGAGGAGGGATGCCGGGGTGGCATTCCAGGTCGCCGACGTCCAGGCCGCGCGCCAGCAGGCGCTCGCGCAATGTGCCGAGCTGGCTGTCGATCAGCCGTGCGGTGGGTTCACGTTCTGCCCACAGCTGGCCATTCAAGCGGCCCTGGCTCAACTGGGCCTGGACTTGCAGCGGGCCAAGCGGCGCGAGGTCAAAGGCCAGCTCGATGCGCCACAGGGCCTGCAGCGGGTCTTGCGATGCCTGCTGGCGGTCGGCTTGCTGCTGCGGCGTTTCCTCGCGTTGCAGCTTGACTTGCAGCGGGATGAACTCCTGGCCATGGCGAATGGGGACTTCGGTCTGCCAGGTGGTTTGCAGGTTGCCGTTTTCAAGGGTGCCAGTTTGCTGCAGGCTGCTCATGGCGTGGCTTTGCAGGCGCGAGACAGCCGCCGCGGCCAGGCGCAGCAGTTGTTGCAGGTCACCTTCGTCTTCCATGGCCTTGAGCAGCCGTGAGGGCAGCGGAAACGCCCCCGGCTGGGGTTTCGGGCTGACTCGGTCGAGCATGCCCAGCGCCCCGCGCGCCAAGGCCGGCATTGTCAGGGCCAAGGTGCTGGGCGCTAGGGCGGGTGCGCCGGGTGAGGTGACCGAGGCCTGGGTCACCAACCTGAGCAGGTGCGCCTTGAGGTCGGTCGCGACGCTTGCTGGCAGGCCGCCCAGCAGCTTTGCCTCGAGGAAGACGCCGCTGTTGTTCAGGGCCTGGGCGACGGCCTTGGCATCGCCGAGCTGGCGCGCGTCCGGCAGGCCGGCGAGCACGCGGTCGGCGGTCGCGCGCAAATCGCCGTCGGCGCCGGGGTCGCGGGCGAGCTGTTGCAATGCGCTGAGCAGGCCCGGTAACGAGGCCTGACGGTTTTGCTGGGTGAGCAGTTGCTGAGCAATGCTCAGCTGGTCTTGCCGGCCACTGAGTGGCACGAATTGCAGCGACTGGTCGCCTTGCACCCGCGCGCTGAGCAGGCTGCCCACCGGCAGCGGGCGTGGGCTGTCGATGGTCAGGGTGGCGCCGGCCTGGGCACTGTTGAGCAGGCTGACCAGCGAACGGTAACCGGCGACCTGGCCCTGCGCTTGAAGGATGGGCTGGTTGGTCAGGACCTTGCCTTGCAGCAGGGTGCCGACCGGTACCTTGGCCGTGTCCAGGCGGGTGAGGGTGGCGATGTTGCTGGTGCTGGCCTGTTGCAACAGGATGGCCAGGCGATTGCCTTCGGTTTGACTGACCGTGACCTGGCTGCCCGGGGGCAAGGGCTGGCTGGCACTGGCGTGCAGTTGGGTCTGGGCGCCGTTGGCCTGCATCAGCCGCAGCACGAGCTGGAATTCCCGGCCCAGCTGGCGCATCGACAACACCTCGGCCTGCGCCGTTTCGCCCGGGGCCAGCAAGCCGGGTTGTGCTTGCGTGAGGCGCAGCAGTTCGCCGGTCATGCCCGCCTTGATGGTCTGGGCGCTGATCGTGGTTTGTGCGCCGAGACTATTGATTTCAGTCATGATTGTATACAACCTGTCGAACCCGCCCTCTTGGCAGCGAGGCCGTGCATGTAATAATGCCGCCCGTCCGCCACTGCCACTGTAACGGCAGGGAGGGGGGCGACTTGAGGCACTGGGTTCAAGATCGGCGACTGGTCTTGAACCCTACACAGATAAGGCGAAACCGTGACCCTTCACCTCCAAGCCGCGGGCCTGGCCTGCGAGCGCGACTGGCGCCTGCTGTTCGAGCACCTGGATTTCGAGCTGCGGCCCGGCGACATGCTGCAGATCAGTGGCCCCAACGGCAGCGGCAAGACGAGCTTGTTGCGCCTGCTGGCCGGGTTGATGCAGCCGACTGCCGGGCAGATTCTGCTCGGCGGCCAGCCGTTGGCCGAACAGCGCCATGCCCTGGCCAGCATCCTGCTGTGGATTGGCCATGCTGCGGGGATCAAGGACCTGCTCACCGCCGAGGAGAACCTCACCTGGCTCTGTGCTTTGCACCAACCGGCCAGCGCCGAGGCGATCTGGGCGGCGTTGGCGGCGGTCGGCCTGCGCGGTTTCGAAGACGTGCCTTGCCATACCTTGTCCGCCGGCCAGCAGCGCCGTGTGGCCCTGGCCCGCTTGTACCTCGAAGGCCCCCCCTTGTGGATTCTCGACGAGCCGTTCACCGCCCTCGACAAACAAGGCGTGGCGCAGCTCGAAGCGCACCTGGCGGCGCATTGCGAGCAGGGCGGCACCGTGGTGCTGACCACCCACCACAGCCTCGAACGCAAACCGTCGGGCTACCGTGAACTGAACCTGGGGCAATGGGCGGCATGAGCGTATTCATCCTGTTGTTGCGCCGCGAAGCGCGCCTGTTGTTCCGTCGCCCAGCCGAGCTGGCCAACCCGCTGGTGTTCTTCGCCATCGTCGTGGCCCTGTTCCCGCTGGCGGTCGGCCCTGAGAGCCAATTGTTGCAAACCTTGTCGCCGGGCCTGGTGTGGGTGGCGGCCTTGCTGGCCGTGCTGCTGTCGCTGGACGGCCTGTTCCGCAGCGATTTCGAGGATGGCTCTTTGGAGCAATGGGTGCTGTCGCCGCATCCGCTGGCGCTCCTGGTATTGGCCAAGGTGCTGGCGCACTGGATCTTTTCCGGCCTGGCGCTGGTATTGTTGGCGCCACTGTTGGCACTGATGCTGGGGCTGCCGAGCCATTGCCTGCCTGTGCTGCTCGCCTCGTTGCTGCTGGGTACGCCCGTGCTGAGCCTGTTGGGCGCGGTGGGGGCGGCGCTGACGGTCGGTCTTAAACGCGGTGGTCTGCTGCTGGCATTGCTGATTCTGCCGTTGTATATCCCTGTATTGATCCTGGGCAGTGGTGCGTTGCAGGCGGCGTTGCAGAATATGCCAGCCACCGGCCATCTGCTCTGGCTTGCCAGCCTCACGGCCCTGGCGGTGACACTGGCACCCTTTGCGATAGCGGCCGGCCTGAAGATCAGCGTCGGCGAATAACGAGTCCTGGGCTCTCAAGCCTGGCTAATACCCTGGATTTACCCTGATGAAAATGAGTTGGACGTGGTTCCACAAGCTCGGTTCCCCCAAATGGTTCTATGCCATCAGCGGCCGTCTGTTGCCGTGGCTGGCCATTGCCTCCCTCGCGCTGTTGCTGGTTGGCATCACCTGGGGCCTGGCATTCGCGCCCCAGGACTACCAGCAGGGCAACAGTTTCCGCATCATCTACATCCATGTGCCGGCGGCGATGCTGGCGCAGTCCTGCTACGTGCTGCTGGCGGTGGCCGGGGTGGTGGGGCTGGTGTGGAAGATGAAACTGGCCGACGTCGCCCTGCAGTGCGCAGCGCCGATCGGCGCCTGGATGACCGCCGTGGCGCTGGTCACCGGTGCCATCTGGGGCAAGCCGACCTGGGGCAGCTGGTGGGTGTGGGATGCCCGCCTTACGTCGATGTTGATTCTGCTGTTCCTGTACTTCGGCATCATTGCGCTGGGCCAGGCAATCAGTAATCGTGACAGCGCGGCCAAGGCCTGTGCGGTGCTGGCGATTGTCGGTGTGATCAACATCCCAATCATCAAGTACTCGGTGGAGTGGTGGAACACCCTGCACCAGGGCGCCACGTTCACCCTGACCGAAAAACCCGCGATGCCTGCCGAAATGTGGTTGCCGCTGCTGTGCACGGCGCTGGGTTTCTACTGCTTCTTCGGCGTGGTGCTGTTGATGCGCATGCGCCTTGAAGTGCTCAAGCGTGAGGCACGCGCCAGTTGGGTCAAGGAGGAAGTATTGAACAGCCTGGGGCGGAGGGCCGCACGATGAGTTTTGCCTCGTTCGGTGATTTTCTCGCCATGGGCCACCATGGCCTGTACGTGTGGACGGCCTATGGCATCTGCCTGGCGGTGCTGGCGCTGAATGTCGCCGCGCCGCTGCTGGCCCGCCGTCGCTACCTGCAAGAAGAGGCGCGCCGTTTGCGCCGGGAGAACAACCAGTGAATCCGCAGCGCAAGAAACGCCTGTTGCTCATCGTCGGCCTGTTGGTCGGTGTCGGGGTTGCCGTCGGCTTTGCCCTGAGCGCCTTGCAGCAGAACATCAACCTGTTCTACACCCCCACTCAGATCGCCAACGGCGAGGCGCCGCAGGATACCCGTATCCGTGCCGGTGGCATGGTCGAAAAAGGCTCGGTGCAGCGTTCGGCCGACTCGCTCGACGTGCGCTTCGTGGTCACCGACTTCAACAAGTCGGTGCCGATCACCTACCGCGGCATCCTCCCCGACCTGTTCCGCGAAGGGCAGGGCATCGTTGCCCTGGGCAAGCTCAATGCCGAGGGCGTGGTGGTGGCCGATGAAGTGCTGGCCAAGCACGACGAAAAATACATGCCGCCCGAGGTCACCAAGGCCCTGAAAGAAAGCGGCCAAGCCGCCGCCGGCGCGGGGGCCAAACCATGAACGCGGCACTGGTGATACCCGAACTCGGCCAGTTGGCGATGATCCTGGCCATCTGCTTCGCCGCCGTGCAGGCCAGTGTGCCGCTGCTCGGCGCCTGGCGCGGCGACAGCCTGTGGATGAGCCTGGCACGCCCGGCGGCCTGGGGGCAATTCGCCTTCCTGACCTTTGCTTTTGCTTGCCTCACCCATGCCTTCATGACGGACAACTTCTCGGTCGCCTACGTCGCCAGCAACTCCAACAGCGCTTTGCCGTGGTACTTCAAGTTCAGTGCCGTGTGGGGCGCGCACGAGGGGTCGTTGCTGCTGTGGGCGTTGATCCTGGGCGGCTGGACCTTCGCCGTGTCGGTGTTCTCGCGCCAGCTGCCGCAAGTGATGCTGGCCCGTGTGCTGGCGGTGATGGGCATGATCAGCGTGGGCTTCCTGAGCTTTTTGATCATCACCTCCAACCCGTTCCAGCGCCTGCTGCCGCAAGTGCCGACCGATGGCCGTGACCTCAACCCGTTGCTGCAGGACATCGGCCTGATCGTCCACCCGCCGATGCTGTACATGGGCTACGTGGGCTTCTCGGTGGCCTTTGCCTTCGCCATCGCCGCCTTGCTTGGCGGGCGCCTTGATGCCGCCTGGGCACGCTGGTCGCGGCCGTGGACCATCGTCGCCTGGGCCTTCCTTGGCGTGGGCATCACCCTGGGCTCGTGGTGGGCTTACTACGAGCTGGGTTGGGGCGGCTGGTGGTTCTGGGACCCGGTGGAAAACGCCTCGTTCATGCCTTGGCTGGTGGGCACGGCATTGATCCACTCGCTGGCGGTGACCGAGAAGCGTGGCGTGTTCAAGAGCTGGACCGTGCTGCTGGCCATTGCTGCCTTCTCGTTGAGCCTGTTGGGCACCTTCCTGGTCCGTTCCGGGGTGTTGACCTCGGTGCATGCCTTTGCCGCTGACCCGTCACGCGGCGTGTTCATCCTGATCTTCCTGCTGTTCGTGGTGGGTGGCTCGCTCACCCTGTTCGCCCTGCGTGCGCCGGTGGTAAAAAGCCAGGTCGGCTTTGCCCTGTGGTCGCGCGAAACGCTGCTGTTGGCCAATAATCTGGTGCTGGTGGTGGCGGCCTCGATGATCCTGCTGGGCACGCTGTACCCCCTGGTACTTGATGCCCTGACCGGGGCCAAGCTGTCGGTCGGCCCGCCTTACTTCGATGCGTTGTTCCTGCCGCTGATGGCACTGTTGATGGTGGTGCTTGGGGTGGGCGTGGTGGTGCGCTGGAAGGACACGCCCGGCAAATGGCTGGCAAGCATGATGACCCCGGTTCTGATCGGCAGCGCAGTGCTCGCCCCGGTCGCGGGCTTCATCGTCGACGACTTCGACTGGCCAACGCTGACGGCCTTTGCCCTGGCGGCCTGGGTCGTACTCAGCGGGTTGCGTGATGTGCTCGACAAGACCCGCCACAAGGGCCTGGCCAAAGGCATGGGTGGCCTTACCCGCAGCTACTGGGGCATGCAGCTGGCGCATCTGGGCCTGGCGGTGTGCGCACTGGGCGTGGTGTTGTCGAGCAACAACAGTGCCGAACGCGACCTGCGCATGGCGCCGGGCGAAAGCGTCGAGCTTGGCGGCTATCACTTCCTGTTCCAGGGTGCCAAGCACTTCGAGGGGCCGAACTTCATTTCCGACAAGGGCACCGTGGTGGTGTCTCGCGACGGTCGCGAAGTGACCACGCTGCACCCTGAGAAGCGGCTGTACACCGTGCAGCAGTCGATGATGACCGAAGCCGGCATCGACGCCGGCTTCACCCGCGACCTGTACGTAGCCCTGGGCGAGCCGTTGGAAAACGGCGCTTGGGCGGTGCGTGTGCATATCAAGCCTTATGTCCGCTGGATCTGGCTGGGCGGTCTGCTGACCGGCCTGGGCGGGTTGCTGGCGGCCCTCGACCGGCGTTACCGCGTCAAGGTCAAGACCCGGGTGCGTGATGTCCTGGGCGTGTCTGGAGCAGCTGCATGAAGCGTTGGATCATGGTGGTGCCACTGGCGGTGTTTCTGCTGGTGGCGGTTTTCCTCTACAAAGGCTTGTTCCTCAAACCCGACGAACTGCCTTCGGCGATGATCGGCAAGCCCTTCCCGGTATTTTCCCTGGCCTCGGTGCAAGGTGATCGCAACCTGACCCAGGCCGACCTGTTGGGCCGCCCGGCGTTGGTCAACGTGTGGGGGACCTGGTGCCCTTCGTGCAAGGTCGAGCACCCGTACCTGAACCAGCTGGCCGAGCAGGGCGTGGTGATCCACGGGGTCAACTACAAGGATGACAATGGCGCGGCGCTGAAGTGGCTTGCCGAGTTCCACAACCCCTACCAGCTGGATATCCGCGACGAGCAGGGCACCCTGGGCCTGGACCTGGGCGTGTATGGCGCGCCGGAAACCTTCCTGATCGACGCCAAGGGCATCATCCGCTACAAGCACGTGGGCATTGTCGATGCCAGCGTCTGGCGCGAACAGCTGGCGCCGCTGTACCAGGGCCTGGTCGATGAGGCCAAGCCATGAAGCGCGGGCTGGCAGCAGCCGTACTGGGTTTGGCCCTGGGCCTGGGCGTGGCGGGCGTGGCCAGGGCGGCCATCGATACCTACCAGTTCCGCGATGACGCCGAGCGTGAGCGGTATCAGCAACTGACCAAGGAGCTGCGCTGCCCGAAGTGCCAGAACCAGGACATCGCCGACTCCAACGCGCCGATTGCCGCCGACCTGCGCCGCGAAATCTTCCGCATGCTGGGCGAAGGCAAGAACAACGAGCAGATCGTCGACTTCATGGTCGACCGCTACGGTGACTTCGTGCGCTACAAGCCCGCGCTCAGCGGGCGCACCTGGCTGCTGTGGTTCGGCCCGGGGATCCTGCTGGCCGGTGGTTTCGTGGTGCTGCTGGTGATCGTTCGCCGCCGCCGCGGTGCAGCGGCCCAAGGTGCGCATGAGTTGTCCGTCGACGAACGCGAGCGTCTCGCCAAACTGCTGGAAAAAGAACAGACCCATGATTGAATTCTGGCTTAGCGCGGGCCTGCTGCTGCTCGCTGCCCTCAGCTTTCTGCTGATCCCGATCCTGCGTGGCCGTCGCCGTCAGCAAGAGGAAGACCGCACCGCCCTGAACGTCGCCCTGTACCAGGAGCGCGTGGCCGAACTGGCTGCGCAGCAAGCCGCTGGCGTGCTCGATGACGTGCAATTGGCCAAAGGCCGTGACGAAGCAGCCCGTGAACTGCTGGCTGACACCGAAGGTGGCGAGGCCGCGCGCCAAGGCCATCTGGGCAAAGCGCTGCCGCTGTTGGCGGCGGTGCTGGTGCCGCTGATGGCGTTGGGGCTGTACCTGCACTTTGGTGCGGCGGACAAAGTCGAGCTGACCCAGGAATTTGCCCAGGCGCCCAAGACCATGGAAGAGATGACCACGCGCCTTGAGCGTGTGGTGAAGGCCCAGCCGGATTCCGCCGAAGCCCTGTATTTCCTTGGGCGTGCCTACATGGCCGAACAGCGCCCGGGCGATGCGGCGCGTACCTTCGAACGTGCCGTGGCCCTGGCGGGCCGTCAGCCCGAGTTGCTGGGGCAATGGGCCCAAGCGCAGTACTTTGCCGCCGACAAACAGTGGAACCCGCAACTGCAGGCGTTGACCGATGAAGCCCTCAAGGCTGACCCGAACGAAGTGACCAGCCTGGGCCTGCGCGGCATTGCTGCATTCGAGGGTGAGCGTTACCAGGAAGCCATCGACTACTGGAAACGCCTGCTGGCGCAACTGCCTGAAGGCGATGCTTCGCGCGCCGCCTTGCAAGGCGGTATCGACCGGGCTGCCGAGCGCCTGGGCGGTGAGCCTGGCCAAACCGTCACACCCGTGGCTGCCCGGCTGAAGGTGCGTGTGGAGCTGGCAGCGGCGCTCAAAGACAAGGTCAAGCCCGACGACACGGTGTTCATTTTCGCCCGTGCCAGTAATGGCCCGCCCATGCCGGTGGCAGCGAAGCGGGTGACCGTGGCGCAGTTGCCGATCGAGGTGGAGTTGTCTGATGCCGACGCGATGATGCCGCAGATGAAACTGTCGGACTTTACTGAAGTCCAACTTGTTGCCCGTGTGTCGCGTTCTGGCCAACCCACCCATGGCGAGTGGATCGGCCAGGGTTCGCCACTGGCCACTGCCACCCAGGCCACGCAACACTTGACCATCGACAGCCCAGACCCGTAAGAGAGCATTGCCATGCACAGCACCGTCCGCCTGACCCTGATCACCCTGGCCCTGGGTTTGTCCGCGTGTACGGTGCGTGAACCTTACGAGCAGCCCGCGCCACCGATCGAGCGGCTACCGCCGCACCAGGGGCCAGTGGTCAAGCCGTTGCCAGGCGGGCAGCCTTCGACCCAACCGAGCACACCCGCAGCGACACCCAAGCCGATGCCCCGCACGTCTGCCAGCTTTGCACCGCCACCGGGCGGTTCCAGCCATTGGGACCCTAAGCTGGGCGTGTACGTGCTGGAGAAAAAACCCAACACCTTCTACCGCCAGCGCACCTACTACCGCTACGACGGGGGCTGGAGCTGGTCACTGAGCCCCGATGGCCCATGGCAGGACACCGACAGCAGCGGTGTACCCGGTGGGCTTGGGCGGGCGTTCGCCCAGTAAATTGCCCGGTACAGTACAGTTTTCTGCTGATTTATCGATTGACTGTACCGCCCGCTGAATACGCATAATGCCCCTTCGATCAGACGCGGAGGTGGCATGAGCAAGACAGTCCTGGTGTTGGTGGAAACCGTCGACGATTACCTGCCCCTGCTGGAGCAGGCGGGTTATCGGCTGATCCGCGCACCGTCGCCGCAACTGCGTACCGAAGCCATCCAGCGCCATGCCCGCGAAATCGATGCCGTGCTCACCCGGGGCCCATTGGGCCTGACTGCCGCAGAAATCGAGGCGCTGCCCCACTTGCAGATCATCTGCGTGATCGGTGCCGGCTACGAGCAGGTCGACCTGGCCGCCGCCGCCGCGCGCGGTATCACGGTGACCAACGGTGCCGGGGCCAATGCCGCCGCGGTCGCCGACCATGCCCTGGCAATGGTGCTCGCGCTGCTGCGTGACATTCCCCGTGCCGATGCCAGTACCCGCCGTGGCGAGTGGAACCGTGTGATCAGCCCGTCGGTGAGTGGCAAGCGCCTGGGCATTCTCGGCCTGGGCGCGGTGGGGCTGGCGATCGCCAAGCGCGCCAACCTCGGCTTCGACATGAGCATCAGCTACCACAGCCGTACGCCGCGCCCGGATGTGCCGTACACCTGGTACGACAGCCCGCTGCACCTGGCCGATGCCGTCGACATTCTGGTCGTGGCCACGCCAGGCGGCGCCGCTACCCGTCACTTGGTCGATGCACCGGTGCTCAAAGCCCTCGGCGCCGAGGGCTACTTGGTCAACATCGCCCGTGCCAGCGTGGTGGACACCCATGCCATGGTGGTGGCGCTGGCGGGCGGCCAGCTTGCCGGTGCCGCCCTGGACGTGTTCGACGACGAGCCGGCAGTGCCCGATGCCCTCAAGGCGCTCGGCAACACGGTGCTGACGCCCCATGTGGCGGGCCAGTCGCCGGAGGCCGCGCGCGACACGGTGGCGTTGGTAGTGCGCAATCTGCAGGCGTTCTTTGCCGGTGAGCCGGTGCTGACCCCGGTACGAAACTGACTCTTTTCACCCATGAGCCCGGCAGCGTCCCGGCCAACAAGGAGTGTGTGCATGCAACTCGAGATCTTCCAGGTCGATGCGTTTTCCGCTGAGCCATTCGGTGGCAACCCGGCAGCAGTCATCCCGCTGGACAGCTGGCTGCCGGACGATGTGCTGCAACGCATCGCCGAAGAGAATAACTTGTCCGAAACCGCCTATTTCGTGCGTAACGGTGAGGCATACGACCTGCGTTGGTTCACCCCGACGGTCGAGGTCGACCTGTGCGGCCATGCCACCTTGGCCTCGGCCTATGTGTTGTTCGAGCAGTTGGGCGAGCAGGCGCCCGTGTTGCGGTTCAATACCCGCAGTGGCGAGTTGCGTGTCAGCCGTGGCGCCGACGGGCTGCTGGCGATGGACTTCCCGGCCAAGCAGCCGGAAGCGGTGGAGGCCCCAGCGGGCCTGTTGGAGGCGCTGGGCCTGAGCAGTGCGCGAGCGGTGTACCGCAGCGATGACTTGGTGGTGGTGATCGATGACGCGTCGTTGCTGGACCCGTTGAAACCCGATTTTGTGGCCCTGTCGGCCTTTGAAGTGCGCGGGGTCGCCGTGACTGCGGCGGGGCGCGGGTTTGATTTTGTCACCCGGTGGTTCGGCCCGCGGGTGGGCGTGAACGAGGACCCGGTAACGGGCTCGGCGCACACCTCGCTGGCGCCGTTGTGGGCCGAACGGCTGGGCAAGAATGTGCTGCGCTGTGAGCAGGGTGGGGTGCGCAAGGGGCAGCTGCTGTGCGAGGTGCTGGGCAATGGGCGGGTGATTATCAGCGGGCGGGCGGCGTTGTATCTGCGGGGGCAGGTGTTTATCTGAGGGATGTTTTTGGTGCCTGAGGTGCATGCCTTGGGGTTTGCAGCGCCTGTGAGATCGAGCGCCGCCCGCGCGGCGCTTCGCAGCACAAGGCTGCTCCTACATTTGTTTCGGGCCAGTCACGCTTGCACCCTAGCGCGCGACCGCCTTGTTGGTCCGACGCGATATCATGGTGTGCGCCAAGGGGCCGCGCGCCAATGCCCCAGGACTAATTGGCCCGAAACAAATGTAGGAGCAGCCTTGTGCTGCGAAGCGCCGCGCGGGCGGCGCTCGATCTCCCAGGCGCTGCAAACCCCAAGACATGCCC
>NZ_JABWRW010000080.1:0-351 GCF_014269095.1 Pseudomonas sp. SWRI50
GTGTTGATGTGAACGGTGAAGGTCGGTTTGACGTTTTCCGCCACCGAGACTTGATCAGCGGTGATGGTGACTTTGACCACATCGCCTTCGTTGCCTGGGGTACCCGGCTCGTCAGTGACAGTGGTGCTGACTGGAGTCTTGTCCAGAACCAGGTTTTCAAACTTCCAAGCGTCAGCACCGCTGACCGCCTGCAGGCTCTGCTCGACCGGTGGATTAGTGCCGGTGTAGACGTTGTCCGGGGCAGTCACGGTAACCGAACCGGTGGTGCCGTTGGCCGGAACGGTGATGACCGTTTTGCCGTCACTCAGGGTGAAGTACAACGGCGCGTGGTTATCGATCGGCAGACCGTCT
>NZ_JABWRW010000081.1:0-332 GCF_014269095.1 Pseudomonas sp. SWRI50
TTGGCGACTGCGTGGCCCAGCGCAACGTGCATGCGGCGATCTACGACGCCTTGCGCCTGTGCAAGGATTTCTGATCCAGCGGGCATAAACGCCGTAAACCCCTGTGGGAGCGGGCTTGCCCCGCGAATGCGTCAGCAAGAACAACGATGTTGTCAGGCCGGACGTCTTCGCGGGACAAGCCCGCTCCCACAAGGGGCATAGCGGCGCAAGATTTCAGCTGTTGTGGGAGCCTCCCATGTTGAACACCCTTCTACCCATTCTGCTGTTCGCTGCCCTTGGCCTGGCGGTGCTCGGCGCCCTGCGCCGGGTGCGTATGTGGCGGCGTGGCCGAG
>NZ_JABWRW010000082.1:0-324 GCF_014269095.1 Pseudomonas sp. SWRI50
GTCGGTCAAAGTCACTGACACCACCGACGATGTCGTGGCCAAGCTGACTGCCACCCCTTCGGTTACCGAAGGTGGTGCAATCACCTACACCATCACCCTGACCAACAAAGACGGTCTGCCGATCGACAAGCATTCGGCACTGACCTTCACGCTGAGCGACGGCACCACCGTCATCACGGTTCCGGCCAACAGCACCACCGGTTTCACCACGGTTATCGCACCGGACAACGTCTACACCGGTACCAACGACCCAGTGATCAAATCGATCGCTTCGGTTGATGGCGCCGATGTTGGCAAGTTCGAGAACCTGGTTCTGGACAAGAC
>NZ_JABWRW010000083.1:0-315 GCF_014269095.1 Pseudomonas sp. SWRI50
GACTGGGGTGAAGTCGTAACAAGGTAGCCGTAGGGGAACCTGCGGCTGGATCACCTCCTTAATCGACGACATCAGCCTGCTGATGAGCTCCCACACGAATTGCTTGATTCATTGTTGAAGACGATCAAGGCCTTATATAGGTCTAATCTTTGTTCTTGATCAGAACTTAGAAATGAACATTCGTTGATGAATGTTGATTTCTGACTTTTGTCAGATCGTTCTTTAAAAATTCGGATATGTGATAGAAATAGACTGAACACTACTTTCACTGGTAGTGGATCAGGCTAAGGTAAAATTTGTGGGCTCGAAAGAGCA
>NZ_JABWRW010000084.1:0-248 GCF_014269095.1 Pseudomonas sp. SWRI50
TCTGCTCTACCGGCGGATTAGTGCCGGTGTAGACGTTGTCCGGGGCAGTTACGGTAATCGAACCGGTGGTGCCGTTGGCCGGTACGGTGATGACCGTTTTGCCGTCACTCAGGGTGAAATACAACGGCGCGTGGTTGTCGATCGGCAGACCGTCTTTGTTGGTCAGGGTGACGGTGTAAGTGATCTCGCCGCCTTCGGTGACCGAAGGAGTGGCGGTCAGTTTGGCGATGACGTCGTCAGTGGTATCG
>NZ_JABWRW010000085.1:0-217 GCF_014269095.1 Pseudomonas sp. SWRI50
TTTGTAAACGTCGTCGCCCTGCGCTTCGTGGGTGTACGGCGCGCTGGTTTCACCGGCTTTGATGGTGACGGTGGCGTTGTTGCTCAAGGTCACGACCAGGTCGTGGGCCAGCGCGGTGTTGATGTGGACGGTGAACGTTGGTTTGACGTTCTCGGCGACGGAAACCTGGTCAGCGGTAATGGTGACTTTGACCACATCGCCTTCGTTGCCTGGAGTA
>NZ_JABWRW010000086.1:0-213 GCF_014269095.1 Pseudomonas sp. SWRI50
TAAGTCGGAGAAGGTGGCGCAGCAGTGAAGGGGCGCTGGGCTGGGGTTGGGTTTGTGGTTGAGAGGTGCATGCCTTGAGGGGTGTGGCGCCTGGGAGATCGAGCGCCGCCCCCCTAAAGGCGAACACCTACCAGCCCCCACACAAACTCAAATCTGCAACACCAACGCCTCCAACTGCTCCTGCCGCTCCGCCTGATTCACCCGCGCCCCGGG
>NZ_JABWRW010000087.1:0-211 GCF_014269095.1 Pseudomonas sp. SWRI50
ATTAGGCTCCACAGCTACAACAACTACCTGTCGCCAATAGCCATGGAGCAGCAAGCGGCTTGATCACCGTAATCGGTGTCCGGAAAAACTTGACCAGAACAAACCCGCTCCCACAGGGTCAGCAACTCGCTTACTAACTTTGTTCTCTGCTCGACAACGCGGTCCAAAGGGCTGGCTGATTTCCCAGAGGATGGAATGCCCTCAGAAATTT
>NZ_JABWRW010000088.1:0-203 GCF_014269095.1 Pseudomonas sp. SWRI50
TCTGCTCTACCGGCGGATTAGTGCCGGTGTAGACGTTGTCCGGGGCAGTTACGGTAATCGAACCGGTGGTGCCGTTGGCCGGTACGGTGATGACCGTTTTGCCGTCACTCAAGGTGAAGTACAACGGCGCGTGGTTATCGATCGGCAAGCCGTCTTTATTGGTCAGGGTGACGGTATAGGTGATCTCGCCGCCTTCGGTGACC
>NZ_JABWRW010000009.1:0-191381 GCF_014269095.1 Pseudomonas sp. SWRI50
TCTCCAGATACCCCCGCCCGCCCGCACTCCCCTGCAACCTCACCGGCCCCTCCCAGTATGGAAACCGGGTGTTCATCCAGGCACGCGGCTCGACGGCATCAACCTGCACATCAACGCCGTACGCCAACACCCGCACTCGCCAACGTGTCGGCACCTCCTTGCCGTTTTCCTGCCGCGTCCAGGCCAACGCCTGAAGCTGAATCTGATCGCTTCGCAGCGCTACCACCTCACCCTGGGCACTGACCCAGGTCCCCGCCCGATACGGCAAACCCTTGGCCTCGCGCACCTGAAACAGCATCAGCTTCGCGCCGCTGTCCAGGTGCAGTGAAAACCAGTCCCAGCCCGTTTGCCCGGCCGCCAGCGGCTGGCTGCTCCACTCCCGGTCCAGCCAAGCCTGCCCGGTGACCGCAATGCATAGGCCATCGCGCTCCACCTCGCCGCTGACGCGGTAGAACGGCTGGCTGTAGTAATACGACGCTTGCCCCTTGCCCGACTTTTCGCTGTAGCCCTGGCTGCCGTGCAGCACCAGCGGCCTGTCACTGCGCAGATTCAGGTCGTAACCAAAGCCTTGGGCGGCAGCCTTCATGTGCAACCCTGCAATGCCCTCATCACCTTGCAGTGACCAGTCATTGATCCAGGCCCTGAACGGCTGGACTTCGACGCCTGCTTGCCCGACACCGCCACGCGCCAGGGTCTCGCCAGCGCGATGCCCACCCGGCCCTGTCAGGGCAGCATGCCCCATCCACAGGTTCGGGCTGTTCCAGTCGGCCGTTTCCGCCCCCGGGCGCAAGGCCGAACGGAACAGCGTCCACTGCGCGCCCCAGTCCCGCCCTTGGGCGTCTTCAAGGTTGGCGGTGACATACCACCATTCGATGCGAAACCCCTCATGAGCCCCGTGATCACGCGGGAACACCAAGGGGTGATCGCGGGTCACCTGGCTGAACCCACTGGCCTGCTCGCCCAACCCGGCAAAACTCTGCGGCGCTGGCGCAGGCTGGTCGCAGCCGCTCAGCAGCGCGCACAGCACGACACAGGCTTTAACGTTCATCGGCAAACTGCCTCAACAGATCGCTGGGCTGGCGCCGCGCCAGTTGCCACAGCGGCCAGGCACTGGCCAGCAGGCTGGTGAGGATGCCCAGCACCGCCAGTTGCACCAATTGCCCAGGAAACACATACAGCGGCAACCGCCAGCCAAATGCCTGCACGTTCACCACCGCCACCAGGCACCAGGCCAACACGACACCGACAGGGATCGCCAGCAGCACGGTGAGGCTGCTCAGCATGAGCGTCTGGCCCAGGGTCAGCCACACCAGTTGCGTGCGCCGCACACCCAATGCCCAAAGCGGCGCCAGCTGGCCCAGGCGGCTCTGGCTCAGGGTCAGCAGGTTGATGAACATGGCCACGCCGGCGACACCCAGTGTCAGGCTGTTGAGGGCGGCGGTGGCGGCAAAGGTGCGGTTGAACACCTCGGTCGACCAGCGCTTCAGGCGCGATTGCTCGACCACCCGGCTGTCGTCCAGGGCAAAGCGCTGCTGCAACGCAGCCTTGAGGGGCGCCAGGTCCGTGGGCGCGACATTTACGCTCAGGCCGGTCAATGTCGCCTGCGGCCAATGCCTGCGCAGCCATTCGGCATTGACCAGCACGTGGCCCTTGGGGTTGCCATAGTCTGCATACACCCCCACCACTGTCATGGGCGGCGCAGCGTCGGCCGCCAGCATCAAAGTGTCGCCCACCGCCAGCCCTAGGCGGCGGGCCAGTTGTTCACTGAGCATCACCGCCTTGCCCGCCGCCAACTGCTGCCAGGCCTGCGCGTGCTGGTCCAGCAACGGCCAGCGGTCGCGGTAGGCCGGGTGGTCGATAACCCCCTGCACCTGCACTGGCCAACCCTTAAGGTGCGTTTCCACACGCCAGCCTGGCAGCACCGCCGTGGCCGCAGGTTGCTGCTTGAGCCACTCACTGATCTGCAGGCCCTGCGCGGTGTCCCGAGGCGTCACGTAAAGGTCGGCGGACAAACGCGCATCGAGCCAGCCGATGAAGGTCTTGCGAAAGCCCTCGGTCATGCTGCCCACGCCAACACTGGCGGCCAGTGCCAGCAACAAGGCCATCAGCGCCAGGCTCAACCCGGGTAATTGCTGGCGGCTGTCGGCGACGAACCACTGCGACAGCGGCCGTCGGCGCCCACGCGCAGCCCAGGCCAGCACGCCGTCGAGCAAGGGCGGTAACAGCAACGCCGAGGCCAGCAACAACGCCGCCAGGAAGGCGAAAGCGCTGGCCAAGCCCTGGCCCAGTTGCCAACAGCCAAGCGCCACCAGCAGCAACAGCAGTGCCACCCACGTTTGGCGCCGCAACCAACGGCCTTGCGCCAAGCGCCAGGCCTGGGGTTGAGCCAGCGCCAACAGGGGCAGGCGCGCGGCCTGCAAAACACTGCTCAGCCCCGCCAACAAGGCCCCGAGCACACTCACCAGCACCCCAGCCAACCACCACCCAGCCGACAGGTGCAACACGCTGGCGACCTGGGCGCCATACAAACCACGCAAACTCGCGGCAACGTCTGGCAACAGCAACGCGGCCAGCCCATAGCCGCCCGCCACCCCGGCCAGCCCGCCCAGCACCGCGAACAGGCCCAGCTCCAGCGCCAGGCCGAGCAACAGGCAATGCAAACTGACGCCACAGGCCCGCAGGCTTCTGATCAAGCCACGGCGCTGCTCCAGTGCCAGGCCAATGGCGGCGTGGGCGATGAACAGCCCGACCACGAAGGCCAGCAAGCCGAGGGCGGTGAGGTTCAGGTGAAAGCTCTCGGTCAGGCGTTGCAGGCCACCGTCATCACTCGGTGTTTGCAGTTCGAGCCGCGCAGCGATGGCTGCGGGCAAGGGCGCCGAAGGCCCTGTCAGTAGAAGCCGCGACAGCTGTCCGGGTGCCTGCAGCAAGGCCTGCGCATGGCCGATGTCGACCATGATCACCCCGGGCGCCAACTCCGGCTTGAGCACAAAGGGTGGCAGCCGCTGCCCTTCGCTGCTGACAGCCACGTCGGTAACGGTTTTGCCCAGTTGGCGCAAGGTGTCCGGCCCTACCCAGGCCTGCCCCGGCGTGCCGATAAAGGCCTGCAGGTCGAAATCGGCCACCCGCACACCGGCCACGGCAGTGGAAACTGGCAAGCTCAACGGCTCGACGCCAATCAGCCGGACAGTCACCGGCTGCTCGCCAGAAAACCGCAGCCGCCCCTCCAGTACCGGGGCAACCGGCCAGCCCAACTGGCGCAATTGCACATACAGCGCCTGCTCGAAGCGTTCGCCGTCACGCGGCACCAGTTGCGCCTGCATCGGTGCCGCCAGTACCGCACTGGCGCGGGCGTAGTCGCTGCGCGCCTGGCTGTTGAGTGCCTGGACGCCGGTCCATAAAGCAGTGGCCAGCCACAACCCGGTAAAGATGCTAAGGCACTGCACGCGATGGCGCCGCCAATGGCTCAACAGCGCCTGCAGGGTCAGCAGCAATGGGCTCATAGGCCGTGCTCGGCGCGCACGCGGCCCGCCTGCAGGTAGCAACTGTGCGCTAGCCGCGCCGCCAGGCGCTGGCTGTGGGTCACCATCAGGACACTGCTGCCGGCCTCGGCGACCAGTTGCAAAAACAGGCCTAACACCTCATCGCTGCTGGCTTCGTCAAGGCTGCCGGTCGGCTCGTCTGCCAACACCCAGGCGGGGCGACCGGCCAGGGCGCGGCCAATGGCGACCCGCTGTTGCTGGCCGCCAGATAGCTGTTCCGGGTAGCGCGTCAATAACGCAGCCAGCCCCAGGCGCTCTCCCAAGTACGCCAGCCAGTGCGGGTCATGCCGGTTGGCAAGCCGGGCCTGAAACGCAAGGTTGGCCGCCACGTCCAGGCTGCTGATCAGGTTGTACTGCTGGAACACCAGGCCAATGCCATCCCGGCGCCACCGCGCCAGTGCCGACTCCGAACGACCATCGAGGGGTTCGTCATCAATCAAGATGCGCCCGCTGTCGGCCCGGTCCAGGCCGGCAATCAAATGCAGCAAGGTGCTCTTGCCACTCCCCGACTCCCCCATCAGCGCCAGGCTGCTGCCGCGCGCCAGGCGCAGGTCGATGCCCTGCAGTACCGGCAGCGGGCCTTGGGGTGTGATGAATGACTTGTGCAGTTGCTCGACGACCAGCATTGCGGGGGTTCCTCGTGGCAGCACCTCGCACGAGGTGACTGAGCGCCTCATAAGGAATAGCACAAGCAGGCCATTAGACCGTCAGTCACCCACTTAGTGGATCCACTAAGCAACAAACCAACGAGAGCAAGTTCGATAATCGCCCAAAATACCAAGACAATTGCGCGCTTCCGTTTGACCCAGCCGCCATCCTTCTTATTTAATGGATCCATTAAATAAAAACAATCGCTACCCCGGAGAGCCTCCATGTATCCCAAAAACACGTGGTATGTCGCCTGCACCCCCGATGAAATCGCCGAGAAACCGCTGGGCCGTCAGGTCTGCGGGGAGCGGATCGTGTTCTATAGGGGCCACGAAAACCGGGTGGCTGCAGTGGAAGATTTTTGCCCGCACCGTGGCGCCCCACTGTCGTTGGGCTATGTCGAAAACGGCAACCTGGTGTGTGGCTACCATGGCCTGGTGATGGGCTGCGACGGCAAGACCGTCGAGATGCCAGGGCAGCGGGTCAGGGGCTTCCCTTGCAACAAAACCTTCGCGGTGGTCGAGCGCTACGGCTTCATCTGGGTCTGGCCCGGCGACCAGGCGCAAGCGGACCCAAGCCTGATCCCACACCTGGAGTGGGCGGTGAATGACGCGTGGGCCTACGGCGGCGGGCTGTTCCACATTGGCTGCGACTACCGGCTGATGATCGACAACCTCATGGACCTGACCCACGAAACCTACGTGCATGCCTCCAGCATTGGTCAGAAGGAAATCGACGAAGCCCCGCCCGTGACCACCGTCACCGGTGACGAAGTGGTGACTGCCCGGCACATGGAAAACATCATGGCACCGCCGTTCTGGCGCATGGCCCTGCGCGGCAACGGCCTGGCCGACGATGTGCCGGTGGACCGCTGGCAGATCTGCCGCTTCACCCCACCCAGCCATGTGCTAATCGAAGTTGGCGTGGCCCACGCAGGCAAAGGGGGTTATCACGCCGATGCGCAGCATAAAGCCTCGAGCATCGTGGTCGACTTCATCACCCCAGAGACCGACACCTCGATCTGGTACTTCTGGGGCATGGCGCGCAACTTTGCAGCGCACGACGAAACGCTGACCGCCAACATCCGCGAGGGCCAGGGCAAGATTTTCAGCGAAGACCTGGAAATGCTCGAACGCCAGCAACAGAACCTGCTCGCCTACCCCGAGCGCAACCTGCTCAAGCTCAACATCGATGCCGGCGGGGTCCAGTCGCGCAAGATATTGGAGCGCCTGATCGCCAACGAACGCACGGCCCAAGCCCAACTGATCGCGACCAGCGCAAGCCCAGCCTGACGAGGAACGGACATGATCGATGCCGTAGTGGTTTCCCGTAACGACGAAGCGCAGGACATCTGCAGCTTCGAGCTGGCCGCACTCGATGGCAGCCTGCTACCGCCCTTTAGCGCAGGCGCGCACATTGACGTGCACCTGCCGGATGGGCAAGTCCGCCAGTATTCACTGTGCAATCACCCCGAAGAACGCCACCGTTACCTGATCGGCGTACTCAAGGACCCTGCCTCACGTGGCGGCTCGCGCAGCCTGCACGAGCAGGTGCACAACGGTGCCCGCTTGCGTATCAGCGCACCGCGCAACTTGTTCCCCCTGGCCCTGGGCGCCCGTCGCAGCCTGTTGTTCGCAGGTGGCATCGGCATTACGCCGATCCTCTGCATGGCCGAGCAACTGGCCCACAGCGGCGAGGACTTCGAACTGCATTACTGCGCCCGTTCCAGCGAACGTGCAGCCTTCGTCGAACGCATGCGCGGTGCCGCCTTCGCTGACCGCCTGTTCGTGCATTTCGACGAGCAACCCGAGACTGCACTGGACATCGCTCAGGTATTGGCCAACCCGCAAGACGATATGCACCTGTATGTGTGCGGCCCAAGCGGGTTCATGCAGCATGTGCTGGAAAGCGCCAAGGCGCAGGGCTGGCAGGAGGCCTGCCTGCACCGCGAATACTTTGCCGCCGCGCCGGTTGATACGCAGAACGACGGCAGCTTCTCGGTGCAGGTGAACAGCACCGGCCAGGTCTTCGAGGTGCCCGCCGACCAGAGTGTGGTGCAGGTGCTTGAACAGCACGGCATCGCGATCGCCATGTCGTGCGAGCAAGGCATTTGCGGCACCTGCCTGACGCGCGTGCTGGCAGGCACACCGGAGCATCGCGACCTGTTCCTCACGGAACAGGAGCAGGCGCAGAACGATCAGTTCACGCCCTGTTGCTCGCGATCGAAAACGCCGCTGCTGGTGCTGGATATCTGAAGCGCTTCAGGACGAGGGCAGGATGACCTTCATGCGCGCATCGGCCGTGGCCGCGCCGAACGTCTCGGCGTAGCGCAAGGTGGCATTGGCGTGCTCGCGCATGATGGCCTCGGCGCGGGCGCCCTGCCCGCTGACCAGGGCATCGAACACCGAATGGTGCTGCATGTGTGCATAGTTGAAGCGCCGGTACTCTCGCGCCAGGTCGTGGCGGTCCACGGCCAGCGCAGTGACCGAGGCAAACGGCAGGTGGTCATTGCGCGCCAGGGCATCGGCAATCGCCGGGTTGTGGCTGGCCGCGATGATCACCTGGTGGAAGCGCATGTTGAGGTCATGGTAGGCCTGCAGGTCTTCCTCGGTGACAAAACCCTTGTCGAACAGCTGGTCGCCTTCGACCAGGCAGCGCTGCAGCGCTGCGCGCGCTTCAGCGGACAGCCCACGCTCTGCCGCTTGGCGCGCAGCCAGGCCTTCCAGCACGCCACGCACCTCGACCGCACCGGCGATGTCGTCTGCGCTGACGGAACGCACCTGAAACCCACGCCCGCCAAAACGCACCAGCAGGCCCTCCTGCTCCAGGGTGCGAAATGCCATGCGCACCGGCATCCGCGAGACACCGAACAGTTCGGCGGTGGGGATTTCCATCAGACGCTCGCCGGCCGCCAACTCGCCGGAGGCGATCATCTTGCGAAGCGTAACCAGCACCAATTGACCGGGCTTGCTCATCCAGGCAGTTTCCAGAGACATGAGCGGTAATCTTATCGTAGTGCTCGCCACGACGCATTGGGTGGCCATGAGATCGAGCGCCGCCCGCGCGGCGCGCGATCTCAATGCCGGCAAAATTGCTGCGGCGTACACCTGCCAGCCACACCCATTTTTGGCAAAATTTTGCTGGGATGCACGGCAAGCCCGACCCTAGGCATCGGCCATCACTGCCTGCCCCGGCCGCGACGCTGGCTTGAGCAAAAGCAGGCAACCAGCAGCAAGCACGAAGACACTGGCAAACACCCCATACAGGTGCAGCGGTTGCCAGCCGCCGTCGAGCAGTACGCCGGCCACGGTCGGCGACAGGATTGCGCCAATCCGGCCAATGCCGATGCCCCAGCCCACCCCAGTGGCGCGCACCGACGCGTCATAGACCACCGGTGACAGCGCATACAGCCCAGCCACGCAACCGTTGGCGAACAGCCCGATCAGCAAGCCCAGCGCCAGCGCGGCAGTGACCGATGACCCGCTGGCCACGAACAGCACCAGCAGCCCGGCCGTGACCAGCATGAACATCGCCAACACGCGGCTCAGTGGCCAGCGTGACGACAGGCCGCCAATCAGCGCCGCACCAAGGATGCCGCCAACGCTCAGCAACACTCCGCCGGTAATGCCCTGCTGCGCCGACAAGCCAGCCGCGACCAGCAGCTTCGGGGTCCAGCTCATGACGAAGTAGAAGCCGAACATCACCAGGAAGAACAGCAACCAGATCACCAGCGTCGTGCGACGCATGGCGGGGGTCAGCAACTGCCTGAACCCTGTGGCGGCACCGGGCACGCTTTGCGCGGGCGGCGGCAACTGGGACAGTGCTGGTTGCCCGAGCTTGTCGGCCAACCGATTGACCCGCGCCAAGGCATTCGCCGGGCGGCGTGCCAACAAAAAGTCCAGCGACTCCGGCAGCCACAGCAGCACCAACGGGATCACCAGCACCGTGACAATGCCACCGAACAGGAACACCGAACGCCAGCCCCAGTGACCCAGCAGCCATACCGCCAACAAGCCGCCCAAGGTCGCGCCCAGGGCATACCCCGTGGACTGCAGGCTCACCGCCAGGCCACGCCAGCGTTTGCTGGCATATTCACTGGCGATCACATTGCTGCTGGCCAGGATGCCGCCGATGCCAAGGCCGGTCAGCCCGCGTAGCAGCGCCAGTTGCAACGGGCTCTGGCTCAACGCCGAGAGCAACATGCCGACACCGGAAAGCGCCAGACAGAACAGAATCAATGGGCGCCGGCCAACGCGGTCGGCCCACGGCGCAATAAACAGTGACCCTGCCGCCATACCGAACAGGCCGGCGCTGAGCAGCAGCCCCACCTGCGCCCCACTCAGGCCCCACTCGGCAGACACCGAGGCGGCCGTGAAGGCCATCACCAGCACGTCAAAGCCATCGATCATGTTCAGCACGATGCAAATGCCGATGGCCAGGCACTGGAAGCGGCCCATCGGGTCATTGTCCAGACGTTGCTTGAGATCGATGTTCATGGGGCCACCTGCAGGCCGATGCGGGCCACAGGCGGGAGGACAGGCGTGCACACGCAAGCAGAGCAGAAGGAACGTTGACAGTTCCGTGCCCGAGATAAGCCATTCATGACTGGACCCTTCTTGTAATTGTCGTCGCGCACGGCCGGAGGGCTGGCCGTCGTCAGGCGCTAATCAACCAGATAATGGATCCACAGACAACAGGATGAATTTTGGCAAACGCCAATCCGACGACATAAAGCGGCGACCCCAGAACGAATTAATACAATAACTCGTTAATTTTCAGTGCCTTATGAATTTAGCGCTTGATGATTATTTCGTTCGCTTATCGCACAGCAGTTGTTCTGTGGATCCAAAAATAACCTTCCACGCCCCCTCTGCCCAGCCATCCGAATACAGGCATGAACAAATCTTCATGTTCGCCGTGAACACCCTGATACCGGGGCCAACAGCTGATCGCCAGCCCCTGCCCAAGGCCGCCTGCCTTGAGCGAAAGGGAGGGGTTGCGTAGCATCGCCGGCCCCGGGGCCGCCGCCCGGCCACACCGCCACCCCACAGAGCCACCCATGCCGCAGCCCATCCCCCTCAAGGACCACGAAAAGGAAAAGCACCTGGTCAACCGCCGGCTGATCGCCTGCGCCACCCTGGTCTTCACCCTGGTCGCCGTCCTCGTGGGCCGCCTTTATGTGCTGCAGGTGCTGCAACATGACCAGCAGACCGCCGTGTCGGAAAACAACCGCGTACACGTGCTGCCCATCGCCCCTGAGCGCGGGCTGATCTATGACCGCAACGGTGTGGTGCTGGCCGACAACAAGCCCAGTTTCGACCTGACCATGACCCGTGAGCGGGCCGGCGACTCAGCCAAAGTGCTGGATACCCTGGCGCAGGTGTTGAGGCTTTCGGAGGATGACCGCCGTCAGTTCGACAAGGACCTGCGCCGCGGCCGCAAACCCTTCGAGCCGGTCACCCTGATGGTCGGCCTGAACGAAGAACAGATCGCCCTGGTTGCGGTAAACCAGTTCCGCCTGCCCGGCCTTGAAGTAGAACCGCAGTTCATCCGCGAATACCCACTGGCCGAGCATTTCGCCCATTCGGTGGGTTATGTCGGGCGCATCAACGAGAAAGAAGCCAAGACCCTCGACAGCACCGAGTATCGCGGCACGCAGTCGATCGGCAAGACCGGTATCGAGCACTTCTACGAACGCCAGCTGCACGGCCAGGTGGGCTATGAAGAAGTCGAGACCAACGCCCAGGGCCGGGTCATGCGCGTGCTCAACCACAAGGCCCCGATCCCCGGCAAGGACATCATCCTGAGCCTGGACAGCCACTTGCAACTGGCGGCCGAAAAGGCCCTGGGCGACCGCCGCGGTTCGGTGGTGGTGCTGGACCCTGCCAATGGCGACGTGCTGGCGATGGTCAGCAACCCAAGCTTCGACCCCAACCTGTTCGTCAAAGGCATCAGCTTCAAGCAGTACGCCGCCCTGCGCGATTCCATCGACCGGCCGCTGTTCAACCGCGTGCTGCGCGGTTTGTATGCGCCGGGCTCGACGGTCAAGCCGGAAGTGGCCATCGCCGGCCTGGACAGTGGCGTGATCACCCCCGGCAGCCGGGTGTTCGACCCGGGCTACTACGAGCTGCCCAACTACGAACACAAATACCGCAACTGGAACCGCAGCGGTGACGGCTGGGTAGACATGTACACCGCCATCATGCGGTCCAACGACACCTACTTCTACGACCTCGCGCACAAGCTGGGGATCGAGCGCCTGCACGACTACATGGCCGAGTTCGGCCTGGGGCAGAAGGTGTCGCTGGACATGTTCGAGGAAGCGTCCGGGCTGATGCCTTCCGCCGAATGGAAGCGCGCCACGCGCCGCCAGGCCTGGTTCCCGGGCGAGACGTTGATCCTGGGGATCGGCCAGGGCTACATGCAGGTCACCCCGCTGCAATTGGCCCAGGCCACCAGCCTGCTGGCGAGCAAGGGTGTATGGCACCGCCCGCACCTGGCCATGACAGTGGGTGGCGAGACCCCGGTCGACCCCAACCCGATGCCCGACATCGTGCTGCATGACAAACGCGCCTGGGACCAGGTCAGCCAAGGCATGCAAATGGTCATGCACGACCCCCGCGGCATCGCCCGCGCCTCGGCGGCCGGCGCCCAGTACCGCATCGCCGGCAAGAGCGGCACGGCGCAGGTGGTGGCGATCAAGCAAGGCGAGCGTTACAACCGCAACAAGACCCTGGAACGGCACCGCGACAACGCCCTGTTCGTCGGTTTCGCACCGGCCGATCACCCAAGCGTGGTGGTGGCGGTGATGATCGAGAACGGCGAAGCGGGCGGGCGTGTGGCGGGGCCGGTGGTGCGCGAGGTGATGGATGCGTACCTGCTGGATGAGCAGGGGCACTTGAAGCCTGAATATGCGGGCAATGCGGCGACCAAGGCAGTGCCGCACGGTTAGGGGTGGATGTGGCGATGGGTTGCTAGGGGTTCGCCATGGGATTTGCAGCGTCTAGGAAATCGAGCTTCGCGCGCGCCGACTGGTTCGTGGAATAAGAATATAAGTTCTTATTCTTTTTTAGCCGCACCCAAATTCCTCTATAACACTCCCAACTGTACAGCCGCCAACACCCGGCCAACTGTCTGCAGCGCAACACCCGATCAACAGCCAGCGCCCGCACGGCAACATCGCCCCGGGCGCTATAACGCGTAACCCGTTGATCTAAAATACGTTTTATAAACGGCACGACGATTGCTCCAGCAAAGTCCCCCGCTCAACCCGAACCGGAGACTTGCCCATGAGCACCCCACTGAATGTCGTCGCCCTGTCTGGCGGTACTTCCCGCCCTTCGCGCACCTTGGCCCTGACCGAGGCGATCCTCGCGGAACTGGCCGAACACCTGAACATCAAGCCTCACCTCATCGACCTGGGTGACATTGCCCGCCCGTTGGGCAGTGCCCTGTGGCGCAGCGAGCTGCCCGAGGCGGTGGAGCATCAACTGCGGCTGGTGGAAAAGGCCGACCTGCTGGTGGTGACCACGCCGGTGTACCGCGGCAGCTTTACCGGCCACTTCAAGCATCTGTTCGACCTTATTGGTCAGGACGCCCTGGTCGACACCCCAGTGCTGCTCGCCGCCACTGGGGGCAGTGAGCGCCACGCGCTGGTGCTCGATCACCAGTTGCGCCCGCTGTTCAGCTTCCTGCAGGCCCTGACACTGCCGATTGGTGTGTTTGCCAGCCAAGCGGAACTGGCCGACTACCGCGTTTCCAGTGAGGCCCTCGCCGCGCGTATCCGCCTGGCCGCCGAACGTGCCGTGCCTCTGTTCGGCGCCCATCACGCGCTGCGCAAAAGCGCCTGAGGAGCGGCCATGAATGCACCGGTAAACACGGCACCACGCCCTGCCCTGGCCATCGCCCGCGAGTTGGCTGGGCAGTTCGCCCAGACCGCCGTCGAGCGTGACGAGCGCGGCGGTACGCCCAAGGCTGAGCGCGACGCGCTGCGTGGCAGCGGCCTGTTGTCGCTGGCTATCCCACAAGCGTTCGGTGGCCAAGGCGCGAGCTGGTTCGATACTTTCGAAGTGGTGCGCGAGTTCGCCCGGGTCGACAGCTCCATTGCCCACGTCTTCGGTTTCCATCACCTGATGCTGGCCACCGTGCGCCTGTTTTCGCGCCCAGACCAATGGCAGCCGTGGTTCGAGCAGACTGCACGCAAGCAGTGGTTTTGGGGTAACGCCCTCAACCCGCTGGACACACGCACCGTGGTCAAGCACTTCGACGGTTGGTGCGAATTCTCTGGCAAGAAGAGCTTCTGCTCCGGTGCCAGCGACTCGGAAATGCTGATCGCCTCCGCCGTGGACGAACGCGCGGGCGGCAAACTGCTGATCGCCGCGATCCCCAGTGGCCGTACCGGTATCAGCCTGCACAGCGACTGGCACAACATCGGCCAACGCCAGACCGACAGCGGCAGCGCCACGTTTGAACGGGTGCGGGTCGAGCACTCTGAACTGCTGCTCGACCCAGGGCCGCTGAGCACGCCCTTCGCCGCCTTGCGCCCGCTGATCGCGCAGCTGCACTTCGCCAACCTGTTCCTGGGTATCGCCGAAGGCGCGTACGAGGAAGCCCGCCAGTACACCCTCAAGGAAAGCCGGCCGTGGTTCCGCTCAAACGCCACCACCACTGCCGAAGACCCTTATGTGCTGCGCCATTACGGCGAGTTCTGGATCGGCCTGGAAAGCGTCCGTTTGCTGATCGAACGCGCTGCCCGCCAGCTCGATAGCGCCTGGGCCAAGGAGCATGCCTTAAGCGCAGAGGAACGCGGCGACCTGGCCCTGGCCATCGGCACCGCCAAGGTTGCCGCCAGCCGCCATGGCCTGGATATCTGCAACCGGCTGTTCGAGGTCACCGGTGCCCGCGCTACCCACGCCTCGCTGCGCTTCGACCGCCACTGGCGCAACCTGAGGACACAGACCCTGCACGACCCCGTGGACTACCGCATCCATGAATTGGGCGAGTGGGCCCTCAACGGCAAGCGCCCTGACCCATCCTTCTACTCCTGAGGATTGCCCATGCAACTGCTGACCCTCCCCCCGTCCCCGACACTGGCCACCTCGATCAGGGCGACCGCGCAGGTTTTCGAAGACCCCAGGTCACAGGCGCTGCTCGCCCACCTGCAACAGGTCGCGCCGAGTGAGGCGAGCGTGCTGATCATCGGCGAAACCGGCACGGGCAAGGAGCTGGTCGCACGCCATATTCATAACCTCAGCGGCCGGCGTAACGGCCCATTCGTCGCGGTCAATTGCGGGGCGTTTTCCGAGTCGCTGGTGGAGGCCGAACTGTTCGGCCATGAAAAAGGCGCCTTCACCGGCGCCCTGGCGGCCAAGGCCGGCTGGTTCGAGGAGGCTGACGGCGGCACGCTGTTCCTCGATGAGATCGGCGACCTGCCCTTGCCGATCCAGGTCAAGCTGCTGCGGGTGTTGCAGGAGCGCGAAGTGGTGCGGCTGGGTTCACGCAAAAGCATCCCGATCAATGTGCGGGTGCTGGCGGCGACCAACGTGCAGCTAGAGAAGGCCATCAATGCCGGGCATTTTCGCGAAGACTTGTATTACCGGCTAAACGTGGTGACCTTGCAGTTGCACCCGCTGCGTGACCGGCCAGGTGACATCCTGCCATTGGCGCGGCATTTCATTCGTAGCTACAGCGACCGGCTGGGCTACGGGCCGGTGGAACTGAACCCGACGGCCCAGGCCAAGCTGGTTGACTATGCGTGGCCGGGCAATATCCGTGAGTTGGAAAACGTCATTCACCACAGCTTGTTGACCTGTGCTGACGGGGTGATCCAGGCGGAGGATTTGCGGCTGTCCAACCTGCGTATCGAACGGCAGGAGGAGCCTGCCAGCAATGCCGTGGAAGAACTGCTGCAGCGGGCGTTTAGCCAATTGTACGAGGAGCAGCCTGGGGGGCTGTACGAGAAGGTCGAAAATGCCCTGCTGCGCTCGGCGTACCGTTTTTGCCATTACAACCAGGTGCATACCGCGCAGTTGCTGGGGCTGTCGCGCAACATCACCCGGACCCG
This sequence comes from Pseudomonas sp. SWRI50, assembly GCF_014269095.1. Classification (NCBI taxonomy): domain Bacteria; kingdom Pseudomonadati; phylum Pseudomonadota; class Gammaproteobacteria; order Pseudomonadales; family Pseudomonadaceae; genus Pseudomonas; species Pseudomonas sp. SWRI50. The sequence continues at coordinate 14,251 of NZ_JABWRW010000009.1, forward strand.
GCTGATCGCGATTGGCGAGTTGGTGGTGAACAAAAGGCGGGGGCAAGCATCGCAAGTTCTAGATAACCGGGTGGTGCGGTTGTCGATTTGAAATGTGCAGTGCCCGTACCGGCCTCTTCGCGGGCAAGCCCGCTCCTACAGGTATTCCACTGCTTTCAAGGCCAGTGAAGATCCTGTGGGAGCGGGTTTACCCGCGAAGAGGCCGATACGGGCCACTCAAATGCTAGGTGCGGTCACCGCCATGATCATCGCCGACATCATGATCGGCCCCATCATCGGCGCCATGCCCTACACCGTGGGCCTCGCCAACACTGTGATTCGCTTCGTGATTCGCTTCGTGATTCGCTTCGTGATTCGCTTCGTGGTTGGCCTCATGGTTGGCCTCATGGTTGGCCTCATGGTTGGCCTCATGGTTGGCCTCATGGTTGGCCTCATGGTTGGCCTCATGGTTGGCCTCATGGTTGGCCTCATGGTTGGCACCATCATCGGCGCCATTGCGTCCACTTTCACCACGGCCTGAGCTGGCATGTCCGCCGCCATCGCCGCTGTGTCCGCTCCCACTGCCGCCGTGGCCTCCACCACCGCCACTGCCGCCGCCTCCACTGCCACCACCATGACCACCTCCACCACCGCTGCCGCCGCCGTGACCGCCGCCACCTCCACCACCGCTACCACCCCCACCGCCGCCATGACCACCGCCGCCACCGCCGCCACCATGGCCGCCGCCACCTCCACCACCGCCATCCTTCGCATACGCGCTGGACGCACCGCCAATGGAGTCAGGCACCAACACGGCCGACGCTGACAAAACCGCGCCGATTGCCAAAGCCAACAAGCATTTTTTGAGCATGTAGAGCCTCCGCTTGGAGTAGCACGGGGGTTGCACATGACCCCCGTGAGTTCCGGCCCCCCCATGGGGCGACCTGCAAACCAGTGCGGCCTTCCATCTGCAGCGGGTGAGCGAGATCCATCAGGGCCAACTGGCCAGTTGTTGCAGAATGTGTCTTACGTCCTGAGCGTAGTCATGCGCTAGCGCTTGTCACGACCAGTCATCCGAATGGCACTTGAACAGGCGCTGTCCGCGGCATCAGGTCATAGGGGTGTTTCCAGCCTGGCGTGCCCTTGATCCGCGCTTTCCAGGCCTCGATATGAACGAATTCGTCCAGCGCGATACCCGTGTCTTCAGGCATGAACACATACCCCGCCAACGACAGGTCGGCGATGGTCAAGCGCCCGCCGACCATGAACGGCGTCTTCGCCAAATGTGCATCAACGATGCGATAGGCCGCCGTGGCGCGATCACGCAAAAACTTGGTCACATCGGTTTCGCCCATCTGTTTCAGGCAATAGATAAACCGCAGCGCCGCGTAGTAGCTGGTGAACTTGTGGTTGTCGAACAGCATCCAGCGCCAGATCTCGCGCTTTTCGTCCTCATCGCGTGGGCCAAACTGGCCGGTTTGCTCAGCGAGGTATTCCAGGATCAAGGCCGATTGGGTGAACGACTTGCCCGCGTGTTCGAGCACCGGCACCTCGCCCTGCTCGTTCACTTCATCGCGCCAGGCCTGCTCGCGGGTTTGGCCGTTGAAAAAGTCGACGAACACCGGCTGCCAAGGCTGGCCGGTGAGTTCGAGCATGAGGGCGGCTTTGTAGGCATTGCCGGATTCGGCGAAGCAGTGGAGCGTGTATTCGGACATGGCAGACCTTCAGTTTCCTTTGAATGATCGTTAGGTGCCGGGGCCTTTGCACGGGCCAGTCACCGGCAAACCGAGCAAATCATGCAGGGCTTGCCGCGGTCAATCCAAAACCTCCCACGACCCGTCATTCCCGTTATATGCCCACCGCCCGGGCCATGCGACAGTGAAGAAAACAACACGGATAAAACCCATGTACAGAAACACCTCTACCCCCGCGGACGACAACGGTTGCGGCTGGTTCCACCTCAGCCCCCTGCGCCAGCCACGTGCCGCGCACCGGGGGCGGAGCGAAGCGCGCTGGGTGGTGCTCGGTGCTGGCTTCACCGGCCTTGCCGCCGCACGGCAGCTGGCGCTGCATCACCCGAATGACGAGGTGATCCTGCTCGAAGCCCAGGAAGTCGGCTTTGGCGCCTCGGGGCGCAACTCGGGCTTTGCCATCGACCTGCCCCATGACATCGGCGCACCGGACTACATCGGTGAGCTGGCCACGGCGCGGATGAACCTCAAGCTCAACCTGCGCGCGCAGTCGATACTGCACACGCTGATCCAGCAGCATGGCATCGACTGCCAGATCCGCCCGGACGGCAAGTACCAGGCGGCGGTCGAAGACAAGGGGTTGGCGGTGCTCGAAGCGTACCGCAGCGGCCTGGAGAAACTCGGCCAGCCTTACCAGATGATCGATGCCCGTGACCTGCCCGAGCACTTCGGCACCGCGTTCTACCGCAAAGCGTTGTACACCCCAGGTACCCAGTTACTGCAGCCGGCCGCCTTGGCCAAAGGCCTGGCAGACAGCCTGCCCAGCAACGTGACGCTGTACGAACACACCACCATCACCCGCATCGAACAGGGCACGCGCATCACCCTTACGCATGCCCATGGCGAGATCGTTGCCGAGCAGTTGCTGCTGACCAACAACGCCTTCGCCTCGTACTTCGGCTTCCTGCCGGGGCGGCTGCTGCCGATTTTCACCTACGCCAGCATGACCCGGCCCCTGAGCGAAGACGAACAAGCACGCCTGGGTGGCAAGGCGACCTGGGGCATCATCCCCGCCGACCCGTTTGGCAGCACCCTGCGACGCACCCCGGACCAGCGCCTGCTGGTGCGCAACAGCTTCAGTTTCAACGCCGATGGGCGCGCCAACCAGCGCCACCTGCAACGGGCCGGACGACAGCACCGGGCGTCGTTCGAGCGGCGCTTCCCGATGCTTGCGGGTACACCGTTCGAATTCACCTGGGGCGGTTCGATGTGCCTGTCGCGCAACCACCAATCGCACTTCGGCACGCTGGCACCCAATGTCCATGCGGCGCTGTGCTGCAACGGCCTGGGAATTACACGGGGCACCGCCACCGGGACCCTGTTGGCCGACTGGCTGAGTGGCGAGCGTGACGAGCTGATCGACTTCCTGCTGGGCGCGGCCGGGCCCAACCGCAACCCGCCGGAGCCGCTGCTGAGCCTGGGCGTCAACCTGAACCTGCACTGGGGCCAGCGCCGCGCCGGCCTGGAAAGCTGACAAGGAGGCATCATGCATAGCCTGGGCATCCTCGGGGTCGGCGAGCTGACCGAAAAAGTCGTTATCGGCCTGCGCCGCGGTGGTTTCGACGGCGCGATCCTGCTGTCGCCACGCAACGCCCAGCGCGCCGAAACACTGACCCACGCACACGGTTGCCAGGTACTGCCGAGCAATCAGGCGGTAGTCGATCGGGCCGAGGTGCTGATGCTGGGCGTACGCCCGGAAACACTGGCAGACCTGGCCGGCGAGGTACGCCTGCACCCCGGACAACGCCTGCTGTCGTTGGCAGCAGGTGTGAACCTGCAACAGCTGCAAGCCGCCTTCCCCGCCGCTCACTGCGTGCGCGTGATGCTGTCTTATGCCGCGCAACACAACCAGTCCACAGTAGTGGTCTACCCCCCGGATCCCCCCGCTGAGCGATGCCTGGCCGGGCTGGGCAACCTGGTGGTATTGCAGGATGAAGCGGCGTTCGAGCTGGCCACGGTGGCCGCGTGCATGAATGGCTGGTTCTACTTCCTTTTGCACGACCTGCAGCAGTGGCTGACTGACAAAGGCTTGCCCGCAACCGACGCACGCGCTTTGGTACTGGGCAACCTGCACGACTGTGTGAGCAGTGCCCAGCGCCAACCCGAACACACGCTCAAGGCCCTGGGGCAAGCGATTGCCACGCCGGGCACCTTTACCGCCGATGGGCTGGCCGTGTTGATGCATCAACCGGTAAGTGCCAGCTGGGGCGCGGCCTGCGAAGTGGTGCTGGATGCGCTATTGACTCGGTCGCGGTAGGCGCAGCCTTGCGCTGCGAAGAGGCCGGTGACAACGCCGTAAATCTTGGCTGATGTCGCCGGCCTCTTCGCAGCACAAGGCTGCTTCTACAGTGCCATTCACACTTCGCAATGCCATCCCACGACCCGTCCGAATCGTTATAGGGAACCCCTGCAACCCGGTGCCATAGTGCCGCCACGCAAGTGCGTCAAATAACAACAAGAGGTAAGTCCAATGTCTGTCCCGAAACGCTCCGTCGAAGATGCGCCACTCAATGCGTTCCACCGCAAACTGACGGTCTATTCCGCCGGAGGCCCGTTCCTCGACGGCTATGTGCTGAGCATCATCGGCGTGGCCATGCTGCAGATCACCCAGGCCCTGCAACTGTCGGCCTTCTGGGAGGGGCTGATTGCGGCTTCGGCGCTGATCGGGGTGTTCCTCGGCGGCTTCCTGGGTGGCTGGTTCACCGACAAATACGGGCGCAAGGTGCTGTACCTGGTCGACCTGATCGCCATTGTCGGTTTTTCGGTGGCGCAGTTCTGGGTCGAGTCGGCCTGGGCATTGTTCGCCTGGCGGTTGTTGATTGGTATCGCGGTCGGCGCCGACTACCCGATCGCTACCTCGCTGCTGGCCGAGTTCCTGCCACGCAAGCAACGCGGGCCGCTGCTGGCGGCGATGGTACTGATGTGGTTCGCCGGGGCCGCCGTGGCCTACGTGGTCGGTGAACTGTTGCTGCGCGTCGGCGGCGATGACGGCTGGCGCTGGGTATTGGCCAGTGCGTTGGTCCCGGGTGCGTTGTTCCTGATTGCCCGTAGCGGCACGCCAGAATCGCCACGTTGGCTGCTGAGCAAGGGCCGCACTGCCGAGGCGGATGCCGTGATCAAACGCGTCTATGGCCCGGATTACTCCATCGCCGATCTGCCCGAACACGTCAGCGGCAAACCGGTGTCGGTGTGGTCGCTGTTCCACTCCGGCTACGGCAAGCGCATGGCCTTTGTCACCCTGTTCTGGACCTGCGCCATCGTCCCGCTGTTCGCCATCTATGCGTTCGCCCCAAAGGTGCTGCAGGCGCTGAAGCTCACCGGCGACTGGGCCGCCTACGGCTCGATCGCCATCACCCTGCTGTTCACCCTTGGCTGCCTGCTGGCAACCAAGCTGATCAACCGCCTGGGGCGGCGCAAGATGCTGATCCACAGCTTCCTCTGGTCGGGCATGTCGCTGGTGCTGCTGGGCGTGTTCCCCGACGCATCGCCCACCACCGTGCTGGTGCTGTTTGGCGCCTACGCGGTGTTGATCGGCGGCGCCCAGGTGCTGGAATACGTCTACCCCAACGAATTGTTCCCCACCGAGATCCGCGCGTCTGCCGTTGGCCTGGCCACTTCGCTGTCACGTATCGGCGCGGCCGTGGGCACCTACCTGGTGCCTATTTCCCTGGCCACCTATGGCATTGCCAACACCATGTTCGCCGCCGCGTTGATCTCACTGTTCGGTGCACTGATCTCGTGGTGGCTGGCCCCAGAGACCAGCAAGCTCGACCTGCAGCAAGCCGCCGCATTGGGCGGGGCCGCCCCTGCACCGTCACCGTCCTACAAAAACGTTGCCCGAAAAGCCTGAAGGAGCCACACCATGAATCAAGTGCTTACCGTTGTCCGCAATGCCGCTACCTCGCCCCTGGGCACGCCAGCCCCTGCCCGGCTGCCGATCGGCGAACCGATCGCCCACGCCGCCAGCGCCCAGGACCAGACCGATGAAGCGGTGGGTGCCAGCATCGGCATCTGGGAAAGCAGCCCCGGGGTATTCCGCCGCTTCCTGAAAAACCGCGAATTCAGCCATATCGTCAGCGGCAGCTGCACCTTTACCCCCGACGGTGGCGAGCCGGTCGAGCTGCGGGCGGGCGATGCGGTGCTGTTCCCGGAGAACTGCGAAGGCGTGTGGGAGATCCGCGAGACCCTGCGCAAGACCTACGTACTGTTCTGAGGAGCGCGCGGATGATCGAACGTATCAACCCCGGCAAACGGGCCAGCCAGATGGTTCTGGTGGATGGCCGCCTGGAAACCTCCGGGATCGTCGCCCTTGCACCGGGCGATATCGCTGCGCAGACGCGGTGCGTGCTGGCGCAGTTGGAGCAGTGGCTGGCACAGGTTGGCGCAGGTAAGGGCAACCTGACCCGCGTGCAGATCTGGCTGGCTGACATGGGGGAGTTTGCGGCGATGAATGAGGTGTATGACGCTTGGGTCGGGCAGCAGCCACCGGTACGGGCGTGTGTGGGGGCTGCGCTGGCGGCGCCTGAGTATCGGATCGAAATTCAGGCTTTTGGTCAGCTTTGATAGCGCCGGGGCCGCTTTGCGGCCCATTCGCAGGCAAGCCAGCGCCTACACGGGTAGCGCTGGAGATGTGTACACAGCTACAGCTCCGGGTCCAAGCCTACTTTGTCCCCATGCCAGTCAAACCGCTCCACTTCATGCCGCCGTTTGCGGAAGCTGTAAGGCGTCTCGCCGTACTGCTTGCGGAACCACAAGATGAAGTGCGACGCATCGGAAAACCCACACGCCAAGGCAATGGTGGTGATGTTCTGGCTGGTATTCACCAGCAAGCGCCGGGCGTGGTCCAGGCGCAGCTTGCGCCAGTAGTTGGCCGGCGGCTCTTGCGTGTTGGCAACGAACTCGCGGTGCAACTGCCGCGGGTGTGTGCCCACTGCCTCGGCCACCGCCTTGAGGGTCATCGAGGCATCCAGGTTGGCGCGCATGAAGGCAATGGCCCGTTGCACACGGTCGTTCTGGTAAACGCTTTCGCTGGCGGCCTTGTCCTCTTGCGCGTCGGCACGCTCGTCCACCAGCAGGTACTCCAAGCCCTTCTGCGCACGCACCGCGCCGCAGTGCCGGCGAATCAGGTTGGCCGCCAGGTCGATGGCCGTGCCGCCCGGGCAAGTGATAATGCCGCGGTCATCCACATAGCTCTTGTCGATCACGGCGGTGGACAGCGGGAAACGCTCCTTGAACTCATCGCGCAAGGTGAAATGCAACGCGCACCGCCGGCCATCGAGCAGGCCGGCCTTGCCCAGCACGAACGAACCTGAACACAGGGCGATGATCGGGATATTGGCCGCATGCACCTCACGCAGGGCATCGAGTAGCCAGTCTGGGGGGTTACGCGTTTCGCCCAGCAGCCCGCCCGCCAGCACGATGTAGTCGTACTGGGCAAACAGGTTGAGCGGTTTGGTCGGCGAAATGGGCATGCCGCAACTGGCGGTGATCGGCTGGTCGTCCAGGGTCATCCAGTCCCATTGGCAATACACTTGCTGGCTGCGGAACGACTTGTCGGCAGCGAAGCGCAGCGAGTCGACCAGGCCAGCGACCGGGACCAGGGTGAACTGGTTGAGGAGCACGAAGCCAACCCGCAGTTCCGGTTTTATCTGCGAGGTGGCTTCGGGGGGCTGTGGTTGTTGTTGTAGGGCGACCATGGACGCTGCTCACATGACATCCGAAGTGGGTGTCATTCTAGGCGTCTTCAGGCGTCCGCCATATCATATTTAGCGCCAAGAATAGTAGATTTCCGACACGGGTTACTTTTTACGTGACCTCGCAACAGCATTTCTGGCGGAGTAGTGCTTCTCACTAGGGTTAGCGCCTATCACGCTCTCTGCTTTATCGTAGCCGTCAGTTGAAAGTTGTACTGCAACGAAGTGCTGTTCGTTGTTGAAAGTGACCTCGTAAATTGGACGTTTACCCATGAGTGGCCGGGGGTTTTGAATGCCTATTACTTTGCCATGGGCCAAGGCGGCCATCACCAAATCAGCGATGTCCTTATCCCTCGTTATGCCCTGATCAGCGAAGTCGGCACGGTGCCGAGTGGTCACATGCTTGAAGCCCCGAGATTCTGTACCTCTTTCCAAGAAGAAATATTCTTGCTTCGTACCATCACTCTTTGGCCTTTGGCCAATAGCCATAACACCATAACCCGATTGCCTGTCTGTCGGTAGATATCGTTTCAACTTCTCATACACTGGACTATCTGTTTTGCCAGCCTCCCTGACTGCCACGGATTCTTTCTTCGGCGACCTGCTTGCCTGCTTACTCTTAGGACTAGGAGCTTGCGACCAGCCATCGTCGTCTTGGGTATCTGCTGCAGAGGGCTCTAATTGAGAGGATGAAGCGAGCAGACCAGCACCATCTCGGCTCGCCCCTGCAGAAGCTGAAGTTGATGCGACTGGGTCATTAGCAGCGTCACCGGCCCCGCTGGCAACCGACGTGCCTTGTGCTCCGGAGCTGTTCCCCCCGCCCTTGTTCTTTTTCCCTTTGCCCCTCAACCCCAACTCATCAACCAATGTCATCGGGTTGTTACGCACCATCGCGTACAAGTTCAAGCCATCCACCGTACCTGCCGGGTCCGCACTCAACCACCGCCCCAGCCAAGGCTGGTAATAGCGATACCCGTAGTAGTACAGCCCTGTCGCATCGCGCTCCTTGCCCGAATAACGAACAAACTTGTAGCGCCCCTGCACTTCACTGCGAGCGGCCCATACCGCCGTGCCGCCGTACGGGTAGTACTCCTCTCGACTAATCACCGCACCACTGCCATCGACCTCCAGGCAACCGCTGCCCAGTTGGTCGGCATAGCTGTAACGCAATTGCGCGTTGGCAAGTTCTGGGGGTTTGCCTGCAGCCCAGTGCAAGGCCCGCACCTGGGCGTGCCCAGCGTCGCCCACCAGCACCACCTGCAGTTGCTCGGTCAGCGAGCCGCCCTGGGTTGTACTGCGCAGCTCCAGGCCTGGCAGGTACTGCACACGTTGCGTGCGCATGTGGGCCGCGGTCTTTTGGGTACTGACCTTGAGCACGCGTTGGTTGCCAATGTCATAGCGATAACTTTCGCCATCGTCCGCCGCCCCTTCGCGCATGACCTGGGTAACGGCGTGCAACTCACCGCGCGGTGTCCAGCTCAGTTGCTGGCCCGGCAACAACGCCTTTTGCTGGCCACTGGCGTTGAACAACGCCTCGACGGCGGTCGGGTCCTGGGTTAGCGCGCTGTCCACGGCCCGGTTGCTGCGGTCGCTGACGGTGATATCGGTGGTGTAGCTGTGGTTGGTGGCGGGCGCGCTGTGGCGGATGCGGGTCAGGTTGCCCGCCATGTCGTAGGTATAGGTGCGGTTGTAGCAGCTGTAGGTGACGTTATCGAAGATCGCCATATCCGGCAGATTGACGCCCTGCTGGCCGGCATTGGCCATCTCGCGCCCGGTGGCGCTGGCCAGCCGGTACAGGCTGTCATAGACATAGGTGCTTAGCGGTTCGACTTTCTGATTGCGCCAGAAGCGGGTTTCTTCGGCGTCGTTGCGCACACTGAGCACATTGCCCACCGGGTCGTAAGCGTAGCGCAGATCTTGCAGCACCTTGGCCCCTTGCGCGTGCCCTGTCGGGCGCTCGGTGCGTACTTCTGCCAGCAACTGTGTGCGCGGTTCGTAGCAGTATTGGGTGACCAAGCCGTTACCGTGCTCCTCGCGCAGCTTTTGCCCAGCCGCCGAATAGCTCAAGGCGTTGAGAATGACCTGCTCAGGGCCGCCCTCGAGCGTCAGCCAACGCTGCGTGAGCAGGCCCGCCACGTCGTAAGCCTGGCGACGCAGATGGCCTGCGGCATCACGCGTGGTCAAGGGTGCACCGGTCGCATCCACCGTGCTCAGCGTGGTGCTGGCTTCGCTTTCCGGCTGCAGTTGGGCCTCCCAATCGGCAGGCTGTTCACTTTGCCAATCCGCCTCCACCTGCGGGTTATCGGCATCCACCAGCAAACGCTGCGTGGTCGCTAGGGGTACACCGGTCAAGCCAACGCCATGGGTCTGCAGCACACCGGCGGTGTGGTAGTGCCGGCTCGCCTGGCCCGCCAGATTGTGGGCTTTTTCTGCGGCGCTGTTGCCGGCATATACCACCCGCTCCAGCCGACAAGCCGCGTGGCCATTGACCTGTTCGCTAATGCCCACGAGGCGCCCAGGCAGGGTGGCGTTCTCGTAGTGCCAAGTGCGGGTGACCGCTTCACTGCGCACGTGCTCGCCGCGCTCATCAAGCGCGATTCGCGACACGGCAAGCAACGGGCGCCCCGCTGCATCGCTCAGGTTGATCGACACGCCGGCGTCGGCGCTTTGGGTGCACACCGGGGTGCCGGCCAGGTCGGTCAGCCAGGCAAAGTTACCCCGGCCGCTGGCGTGCAGGCGCGGGTCGCAACTGTGGGTCATGAAACCCTTGGCGTCATGCTGCTGGCGCGTAATCCGAGGTTGCGTCAGGGTCGGCGTGTCCGGGTGGCGATGGTAGTGGATGGTCCGGGCCACCAGGCCGCGGTTGTCCACGACCGTGACGGTAGGGGTATTGCGATGGACAGCGTTGTCCGAAAGAGCAGGCATCGCGTGCCTCCTGTTCTTGAATTCTGCATTGGGTTGAGTGGCATGGCGTGCGCCAGGTAGCGCGCGCCATCAGGGTCGCGTTCAGGCCGTGTCGTTCTCGTCCTGCGCTACCGTGAACCAGGGGTAGTACTCGGTACGCCGTTCCCAGCCCGCAGCGGTGAGGACGCGGTAAACGCGCCCCATGGCGTCATACAGCTGGGTATCGGCATACAGCCCGGGGTGGTCGCTGTCATCGCTTACAGGGCGCCAGTCATCGAGGTAGTACGGCAACCAGGTGCGCACGGGCTGGCCTTTGTTGTCGTACTCGGTCTTACCTGTCACCGCCCAGCGCCGCGCTGCGGGCTGCACGCGTGCAGCACCGTTGGCATCGCGCTCGAGGCTGCCTGCGGCGGTACGCACCCACGCATCGCCGGGCGCACTCAGCACGGCGGTCTGCAACAGGCGGCCGGCGCCATTGCTGTGCGCCACGTTTACGCGCAGCTGCTGCGCAGGGTCGCCGTCGTAGCGGTCGGTCTGCAGGCTGATGATATGTGGCGGCTGGCGGCTTTCGCTGTCGTCCACAGCGGGCAGGCCTTTGGCCTTGAGCAGGCGACGCAGCGCCAGCTCGCCCATGCGGGTAGCCAGAGGACGCCCTTGGCTGTCACGTGCCAAGGGCATCCAGCTGTCGGTCACTACCCGGTGCGCCGTGGCCACGGGTACCTCGCCTCCTTCGAGTGCCAGGATGCCCTCGACCGTTGCCGGCAGCGTGAATGCCTTGCTGCTATAGCCGGCCGACTGGCCCTGTTCCGTGCCGTAAAAGCGGGTTTGTGTCACTCGCCCCAAGGCATCGAGGCTGACCTGGTGCTGGTTGTCGTTGGCATCGGTCATGGCTACAGGCGTGAGGAAACGCCAGTCATACTCGAAGCCGGTTTCCAGGCCAGCGGCGTCGGTTATCTTCAGCACTTGCAGGGCGTGTGGGCTCCAGTCAACACGCTGCTCGCCAAGCAGCTCGCTGGCACGCAGCGTGGCCTGCCGATAAAACAGTGGCGCACCCTGGTGCCTGATCAAGTCGTGGCGGCTGACGTACACCCGCTTGCCGTCCTCGGCCAAGGCGATGAGGTGATAGCCGCCATTGGCCTGCCACTGTGCCAGCTCGTGCGGCAACAGCGTTGTCTCGAGCGCAGCCAGGGTGGCGTGTTCGAGCATGGCGATTTCGCGGTAGGCCACCAGCGCCTGGCGGGTTGGCGCCGTGGTCAGTTGCCCCTGGGCATCGCACCATTGCTTGCGCTGGTAGCCCGACAGCGTGGCAGCATCCAGGCCCTCCAACGGGCCGTCGGGTGCCAGCAGATGCTCCACGCTGAAGCCGCCCTGTGGCAGCGCGTGCGCTGACAGCGCCAGCACATCGGTACGGGTCGCTTCGATCAGCCCGGACACGTAATCATGGCCGTCCTCCAGGTTGCGTACCCCATGACGCGCGTGCTCAAGCCAGGCCATGTCCTGCTGAGGGTCGCGCGCATCGTCCAGCAAACCGGCTGGCAGCAAGGCTGGATAAGGCGATGGGGAGACTGTAACCCGGCGCGGGTAATGCACCTGCACCTGCTGCAGGACATGGCCGTACTTGTCCTGGCCAATCACCAGTGTCTGCGTGATAACCGGGTCCTGGACAATGCGCTCGGTGGTGAAGGCCAGGGTCTCTACTGGCGTTACCAAGGCGGCGGGCCGGTCGGCGTGCGCGGTCTCGTAAACCCGCACTTGCCAGCGCTGACGGGTGATGCTGTACGGCAGCCCCGCGTGTTCAGTGCCGTCAAGGCCGTAGGTTTCACTGCGCACTTGCGCCCCTTTCAAGGCACAAAGCAGCCAACGCCGGGCTGCACCTTGCGGCGAGTAGGGCACATCGCAGTCACCTTCAAGGCGAGTGAAGCGCACCGGTTGCAAGGGAAAGTCCGCCTCTGCGCTGCCCTGCCCATCAAAGCCCTGTGGCGCGATGCTATCCAGGTCTTCGATGCCACTGAGGAACCACTGGCGTATTTGCGCCGGCGGCGAACGCTCGGCGGCCGTGCCCTGGGCGTCGCTCAGGGTGTCGGTCTGGATCAACTGCCTGAAACCGCGAAACTCGCGCTCGACTGGGTCCCAGACCGGGCTCTGATAGCGCATGCCACTGACAGTACGCAGGCCACTGATGTCGTCCACAAGGGTCACCTGGGCCAAGGTGTGAACCGGGAACGGCAAGCGACTGATCGCCGTCTTACCTTCCCCTTGCAGAACACGCTTTTCATCCAGCCAACTCTGCGCAGAACTGCGGTAGTCGAACAGCGTACGACCACCGGTGTTGCTGCACACCTCGGCCAGCAACCAGGGGCGTCGGTCGTTGAAGCGGTACGCCCAGCTACGTGGAGAGATGTGTGGCACAGTCAGCACCAGCTCTGCACAACCCTGCCCGCGCAAATCGACCAGTTGCAGCTTGCAGCTGGCATCGAGCACAACCCCCTCTGGCGCCGGCACGCAATGGCTTTCGACGAAGCGATTGCCGTTTTGGCTGACGAATACCCGGACGCGGTCGGCGTCTACATAAAGGATATCGGTAGTACCACTGCCATCGGTATCGCCAAGCAATACCCGCGCGGCGTTGAAGTGTTCGATGGCAAAACCCGACATCTGCACAGGGTTGGCAAAACGACCGTGGCCAAGCATCGGCCAATAGGTGACGCCCTCGGCCGTAACCTCGATCAATTGCTGCAAACCTGTGCCCGCAAGATCGGCGAATGCCACCAGCCGGTGCTCGCCGCCAGGCAATGGCAGCGCGGGGCCTGGCACGATGTCGCTGGCAGGCTGCCAGCCGGCACCACGCACCCTGGCAGACAAGCGCACGCTACGTGGCCCGATCATCACCAGGTCCTGCTGCCCGCCACCGCTGAAGTCGACCAGTTGCGCATCCCCATGGGCCAGCTCGCTGGGCATGGCGTCGGCGGCAATGAAGTCACACCATTGCCCATCCGGCGTCAGGGTGAAGCTGCCGCGAACACCCGGCAGGTTGACCAGCCATTGTGGCTGACCGTCACCCTCGAGGTCGGCCAGCATTCCTGTGCCTGGGCGCGGCGCTCCCGGTAATACCTGTGACTCGCCCCACGTGATGGCATCGCCACCCAGGTCACTGTTGCGTTCTGGCGCGCGATACCACCAGGCACCTGCATCCTGGAACAGCAAACCCGGCAGCCCCTCACCGTGTAGATCTACCATCTGCCAGTGCGGTGCACTGAAGCCATCGAGGTCGGGCAATGCCTCCCAGTCTGAGTGCTCACGCCCTGGGCGACTCAGCTCGAATTCCACCGGCGGCAGCAACAACGGCGTGCCATCGGTTTCGTAAGCGATCTGTTGCGCGGCGACCAGCACCGAGGCGACGCCCGATGTGTCATACCCCAGGTGCAAGCGCGAAACCAGTTGCGGGCTTGGGTCAGCGTTCCCGGCCATCATGCGCGTACGGTGCCACAGCAGTACCTCGTGGCAAAGCCGCCGCACCCGTTTATCGAAGCCCCAGCGCCAGTACGAAAAGCAGTCCTCGCGCACCGGCCAGGGTGCCTCCACCTCGAACGCCGGTGGGGTGTTCACATCCACGCCGTGCTCGCCGTAATCCAGCTGCATCACGGTCATGAAATCGTCTGGGCGAAAGGCCTGCTGCGGTATCAGCAGCGCTGCGCTTGGGGTTGCATTCATGGCGTGGACGGCAACCAGGTAGGTGTTGGCAACCTGCGGGTGCATGGCCAGTTCGTGCGCATCACACCCCGCCTGGTCTTCGCTGCGGTAGGTGTAGACCACATGCTCACCCGTGGCACTGACAGTCTCTTCGGCATACCAGCAGGCGACCTCTGCCGGTTTGCCGGGCTTGGCCAGGCGAGCTGAGGCCGACCAGCCAAACAAGGTGATGCTGCCGTCGGCATGGTATTGCAGCCAGAAGCCCGGCGAGTCGGGGCTTTCTTGCGCTTGCCAATGCTCCAGGCGCTGGTCGCGGCCGCCACTGCGCTGCACCCAGGCGGTTACCGTGTGAGCAGCGGGGGTATCGGAAAACGGCAAACTGGCGACAGTGCGCGGCGCACCGCGGTCGAGCAGGATTTCCTCGCCATCGGGACCCTGCCAACGGTCACTGAGGGTGTAACGCGGGACACCAAGGCGGTCCAGGCGGCAGACAGTGGGCGGGCTACACTGCCAGCCAGCACCGAAGGCGCCATTACCTGCCGAAGAACGGTAGGCCAGGCTCAACGACGGCGACAACGCGCGGCCGACCGGCAATGGTAAAGGCAGCGACCAACCTGCGGCGCCGTCGGCGCTGCCGACTGACAGCATGCCTCCGCCCGCCGAAACCGTACCGCCGCCCTTCGGCAGCGAGGGGGGGCTGAACACAGGTTCACCACCGGCACCCGAAGGGGTGACAGACATATCATTCATGATGTTGCTCCTTGACGACCCCCGCGCCTGGGCGTAAGGGTCGGGAATAGGAAGTCGGCCTCAGCGGGAGGGCACCTGGGTACCCTCCCCTGCTCCTTAGCGGACGGTGAACTGCACGTGCAGAATGATGTCGTTGAGACGTTCCAGCAGTGCCCGCTGATCGCCCTGGGCCTGGGCGAAGTTCAACGACATCTGGGTCTGGTCGTCGCGATCATCCGCCTTGGCGATGTGCAGCCCTTCGAACGGCAGCAACTGGTTACCTGGGCGAAATGCCGGGTAACCATTGAGCTGGCTGAACTGGCCGTTGTCCTGCATGGCATGGGAAACGTTCATTTGCTCGCAGCCCGCAGGCAGGCCTTGGGCACTGGTCAGCAGCCGTGCATGCACATCTTGATAGGGGCCCAGCAAGGCCGGCAGAGAGACCGCAATACTGCGGATACGTCGCGAAGCTGCAGTTTCGAAGCCTGCTGCCAGGTTCAACGCTTTAAGGCCGAACTGCACCGACAGCATGCCGTTCGCCGCCAGTGCCAGGCTGCTGTGTTCAAGCTGGTCATCGACCTCAACTGTTTTACCGTCAAGCAGCACCTTGACCGCCTCACCCAAGGTGACGGGTTGGCCTTGCGAGCTGAGCTTGCCGTCGAAGAGCCTGGCCAGTGATACCGTGCGCGTAACCTCAAGCTCGCGCTTCTGCCATTTGACCCAGGCCGTTTCCATCTGCCCCAGTGCCAGCATCAGCCCCTCACCACACAGCAAACCCGACCAGGCGCTGTTCCAGGTGCCGGTGCGCAGGTACACATCCGTGTCGCCTTTTTCCCACTGCAGGGCCTTTTGTGCCATCAAGCAGCGCGACACAGTGAGGTCGTAATAGGTGTAGAAAATGCTCGCCAGGCGTGCGCGCAGCCAGCTGTACATGGCCTTCCCAGTGTACTTGCCTTGGTACAAGGCAAGCTGGGCCTGTGAATGGGCAGCTTGGGTGTTCAAGTGGGCAATGTGCATCTGGGCGGAGGTTTCACGTACTGTAAGGGCATCAAGTTGAGCCTGTACGGTCGCCATCTGTTTCTCTGCCGACTCATACTGGAACTTCCACTCAGCACGGCGGCGCGCGAAGACCTCCTCTTGGCTAAGGCGCGATGCCTTGATCCCATACACTTTCGAGCGCGCGCCAAAGCCGTAGGCAACGGCTTTCAATACATCTTCCGGTTTACCGCCACCGTTGGAGAAACCAAAGATCTTGGGGAAGGCGGCAATGATCGAAGCCCCTGCCATGAGGGCAGATTCAGCCGCACCTGCCTGTTCAGACTCGGTTCGCAACTTCAGCGCAAGGTGCTCGCGATCAGAGATGTTCCTTTGGTAGAGGTTCAGGTAGTGATTCCGACTGGCCGTGGCCGCCACCAGCGAGCTTTGCAAGGTCACGCGGTCGGCTGCCAGCTCCTTGAGGGTGTGCTTGAACAGCGCCACATTGCTCTCGGCAAGCTCCGCACCTTGGCTGGCCAGCAAGCCTGCCAACGCCTCGGCATCCTGGCGCTCGAGAATCCATTGCATCTCGCTGCCAAAATGAATCAGCTGGGCGGCCATGCTGCGGGCACCGTCGAGCAACACGGTGAAGCGCAGCGCCGGCACGTCGTTGACTTCCGTCAGGCCACGTTCGCCACTGGCCTCTGCTGCCACTGCCGCGGCCAGCAACGCCTTGGGATCGGCCGGTGTGGCGTAGAGCGGCAAGCTTAGCGGCTGGCCATCGAGGGTCAGGTTGTGGCGCAGGTTGTACTGTCGAATGCGCAGCGCCTCCCAGTAACCGAGCATAGTCCGGTTAACCTCTGGCAGAAACGGGCTTTCGCCGGGCGCTGCGGCCTGCCCCAGCACGGGTTCGTTCCAGCCCGTTGCCGGCGGTGCCCAGGGGGCGTCGCCCAGCAGGCTCACCGCGCGCTGATACCAGACGCTGGCTTCGCTGAGGGTGTCGCGCTGCAGCCTGCGGTAGGCGGCATCGCCGCGGCCGATGCAAATGTCCAGCAGGCGCATGAAGACGTTGTACTTGTAGTGCATCGGGTCGTTCTGCGCCACGGCATCCGGGTCGACCGACTTCAGGGGGTCGTCGTTCCAGCTGGTGTCTTCTTCCAGCGGCCGTACATTCCACATCCGCTGTGTGCCTACGCCGGATACTGAGTAGCCAGCCGGGTTGAACACGTACTTCAGCCACTGTTCGGCAAGGTCAAAGCGTTCTTCCTGAAGAAAGCGCTGCATGACCAACATTGGGGTGTAGTAGAACAACTCCCAGAAATACAGGGCATTGGCGCCGGTGAAGTCCATGCTTTCAGTGTCGTTCCTGCCAAATACCTGCACACTGTCCACATTGTCCTTGAGCAGCACTTGGCCGGTAGATGCCGCATCAGAGTCACGCTGGATTGCCAGGGTCTCGCTTGAGATCATGATGCTAAGGCCTGATATGGCCTTGTTGTGTTTAGCGCTGTATTTCGTCTCCAAGTGGTAGGACTGTTGCCCGACATAGCTCTGATCCGACTCGAACAACATGCTGGCGAGCACCTTGGTGTTGTCGCTGAGCTGGCCCCTCCAAAGCAAGGTGCGCGCCTCTTTGTCGGTAGCAAGCCAGACTTCGGCCCAGCGCTCTGTGCCGTGATACGTTTCCTTGTACACCGGAAGTGTCAGACGCACAACGACGCCAAGTTTTGGCTCAGGTATGTGCTGGGTGTCGTAGTTCAGGATAGCGTCGATCCCCGACACCGCCTTTACTGTCAGATCTCGAGCGAACAGGGTGTTGAGGCGGGTTACCTGCCCTCTGTGCGCCAGATACTGAGCGCCTTGATCAGTGGCACCGATGATGGCGGTCTTGAGTACATCGGCATCTTTGTAAACCTTGAGAGTGTAGTTGCGGGTGTTGCCGTTGCCGAACTGGAACTCGATGCGGTGCAGGGCTTCGCTGCCACCCTCCCACTCGCTGGTGTCACCCATAGGTGCGGTGGTGTTCAACTGTACCTGCGCCGGCCCTTGTGACAGATCGTACTCCTGGTTGGCCTTTACGGTTTTCCAGCGCGTGCCATCGACGCTGTAGATGCGGCACAACACTTCCTCAGCACGAACTTTGCCAAGCAGGTTCAGGTAATCCTGAGGGTAGAGGGTGTCGTCATGTTGGTCATATGGGTAGCCCAAAACCCCAAGTACATTTCTGGGTGTAGGATTTGAGCTCGAGTCCTCATTAAAGTAGAGACTCATGCGCCTTAACTGACCCTCTTGCGTAATAGTGACGCGTGCGACCACTGCGTTCCCGGCACTGCTCTCAACCCTCTTCAAACCAGTCCAATAAAGCAAGCGCACATCGTTAGCGACGCGTGTGATAGAGCTACTGTTATGCCCGAAGTAGGCACTCATTTGTGACTCACTGATGACCAGATACCCCACAAACCAGCCATTTTCATGACGCGTCAGCAATGCACCCTCATTACTGCGTATCAGGCCGCGTATTTGATTTGTTTCTGCGCCCAATTCAGGGTATTGCGCAAGGAGTACCTCAACCCATTTATTTTCAATGGGTGGCCGCTTTGACGTTACCGACAACTGGCTGCGAAAATACAGGCTGTAAGTGTTCCCAATCTCCCCTTCACCACCGATAACCTTGGCTTCATCGAGCCTTGCATCAAATTGCGTAAAACCGATGGGCGTACCACTCCCGGCACTGACCGGCATGCGATTTTCCGCACTTGGTAACTCCAGCCCTTCGAAAACCGCGCACATGCCGGTATCAAGGGTGGTATCCAGCCAGTGCTGCACCGGCCCCAGGAACAGTTCGACACTGCCCAGCGGGCAGCTGCTGAAGTTCTCGGAAATCTCCAAGCCGGTAACAGTAGAAGCTTCGCTAACTTTCTCTGCAGCCCGATCATAGATGGCTGCCAGCAGCCCATCACGTTGCGGCCAGGCGGCAAGAAACAACGAGAGGTCTTCCAGAACTGTATCTTTGCCAATATCGACCACGAGCGGGTACTCGATGGGCACGCTCCACTTGCCGTCATAACGCAGCCAGGCCAGCTTGAACGTCCAGTTCCACTCACGCAGTTCTGGCTGCCCTTTGTCATCACGGGTGATGATGTGCTCCTGGCGCTCCACCCAGCCCAGGTGCAAACGCCCGCGGAACACCACAGGCCGAATCAGGCGCCCTTGCACTTGCGGGGCCAGTTCGATTTTTGTCCAGGCGGTCCAGGCATTGGCTGGCAGCACGCCTTCTGGGGCACGCTTGGCTTCGTCTACCGTGCGCCACCAGTACTGGTGAGGCTGGCTGCGGCTACGCCCGATAAACCAGGATTTGCCCGTGTCGGCTTCGCGGTTGTCGTGATAGCCACTGATGGTCTCCAGGTTGGCCACTTCCTCGAACGCACTCAGGTAGCCCTGGAAGGCATCGCCCACTGTATCGTCATTGACCTGCGCCTGCCCCAGCGTTTGCAGCATGTCGTCCATTGCCGGGGTTTGCCCCAGGCGTACCGTCGGGTCGATGTAGTTTTCTGGGTAGTACATCAGCATTTGCCCTGCAGCCCAGTTGGCATAGCTAGCGTTCCAACGCGTCCAGTCCTTGAAAAACTGGCGACCCAGCACAACATGGCGCACGTTGGCCGGGTCTTCTGGCGTCGACAGGGTGCAGTGGATGAACTGCTGCAGGGCCGACATCGCTTCGGCGATACGGCTGCTTATCACCTGTTCGGCGTTCAGCACGTCGATCAACAGGTGCTTGTTCAGCGCTTCGACAGAGAAGTTCTGTTTCGCGCCCAGCACGCCGGTCAGCGCCAGGCTAAGCGGCCGTTCCGTGGCGGCATGGGCCGCCGTGACCTGCGACGGTTTCAAGCCTGCATGAAAAGCGTCTGCCATCTGCCGCCATGCGGCCCACTCGTCGTCCTGGGCCAGTAATTTTGCCAGCGTGTCTGGCATCACGGCATAGGCTTCGGCCAGTTTCGCCCACTGCATCAGCAGTTCGATTTCCTGCCAGCTGTGGACCTTTGTCGGCTCTTTCAGCTCGTCTTGGTCATGTGCATGCACAGCCGCCTGCGCCAACGTCGCTTGAGCAACACCGGTAGTCATAGAAAGCTGGGACAACGATACGCCTGCACCTTCACCAAGTGCCGCCAGCAGTGCGCCGCCTGCGCCTGACGGGTCCGCTAGCGTGCTTAGCCAGTCACTGAAGTTGCCGAGCGCCATGAGGGTCTGGACATCCCGCAGCAAGCCAGCGGTGCCACTATGCCCGGCGTTGGCTGCCAGCAACTGTGGCTTTTCCACCAACAGGCGCAGCGCATCGCCTGTGACGCCGCATCCATGCGCGATGAGTGTCATTTGCGCGAGGGTGTAGGCAAAGTCGACCAAGACACGTTCATGCGGGGCCGAAGGGTCGGCCTTGCGCAGGCGTTCGCAGGCCTGCTGCAGCGTGAGCCCACTCGGCTCGGCACGGTTTACCCAGTTCAACAATGCTTGCGCCAACGCATCACCACTGAGGTTGAACGTGGAGGCGGTCAAGGGCGAAAGCACGCCTAGCAGATCCTGCACTGTCGGTGCTTCGGGTAGTTGCGCGGCGCTCAAGGCGGCTCGCATGTCGTTGAGCAGATTGCCGACTTCGGTACTGGCTGGGATGGCCTCGACAGCGCGGGTCATCAGTTGCAGATCGTGAACGGTCCAGCCACGGGTAGCCATCCAGTCGGTGGTGCTGCGCAGCTCCTGCAACAATAGCTGCCATCCGCTGTTGTCCAGCGAGTGCATCGGATGCGGCGCACCCATCATCTGCAGCAGTTGGCGCAGCTCAGCAAGCGTCAGACCGTGATGCCGAGCCCACAGGCTCAAGGTGTACAGCGCGGACAAATGGGACATGATGACATTCATGCCAACGTCGGCATCCGCAAGGCCACTGATAAGCCGGCCCAGCTCGAACAGCCCTTCGTCATCGGTTTGGCAGGCACGCTTGAGGGTTGCCTTGATGTCGGCATGCTCGCTGGCATGGTCCGGGTGCAGGCGCAGCCGCGTATTGTCTCTGATCAAACCGCCTGCAACCAGTGGCGGGTCATTGAACAGGCGGTCGAACTGGCTTTTTTCAGTGCCGTGGGACGCTTCGGAGATAAACCCCCTGGCCATGAGCAGCGCGTCCTGGTGATCGATGCCGTAACGCTTTACTGAATGGGCGGTGCGCAAAACAATGGCCAGCGTCTGGTCAGTGATCTGGCTTGGCTCGACGCTATTAATGATGTCTTGCAGTGCCCGTGGGGACAGCTGGGTCACTTTGTACAGGCGAACGATTTTGTTCAACTGAAGCAGGTACGCAGCGATCGACAACCGCGTGCAGGTAACATTTAACGTGCTTTCACGGCTCTCATGGTCAGCGCTAGCGGACCGCGTCCATTTAGCGGTGAGCGCGGCCTCGGCCGGCACGTCGGCCCATTCGAAACTGTGGCGATACTCGACATCAGGCGCACAGTGGTCGAGCCCATAATCTGCCGCTTTCAATTCAAACTCAAAAGGACCGCTGAGTTCAAATTTAACAACGCGATTGATCTGAAACTTGAACGCTAACTGCCAGGTGTCGTTATGCAATGGATACAGTCGAACATAACGCATATTGGGAGGCGTATCACTCAACGTCAACTGGATCATTTCGTCATCGGCACGTGTCGTCAGCGTGCGCCCAATGTATTCAGCTTTATCCATTTCCCCCATGAAGCCTTGCAGTTCAGCATCTGTCAGGCCAAACCAACTGCGCAAGCGCGCGGGCTGCATCATGGCGGTTGGCGTCATGCCAGGGAAGTACTTGGTAAACTGCTCTTCAGCATTTTGCTCGTTGATGTCGTCCGTCAATAAACGGCGCAACGCGGGCGATATATCATAGTGAAGGCAGGCCAGTGCAGCGTCATCCAGATGCTTGGTGAAGTGGGGTGCCGCCAGCAGGTGCGACAAATCCGCATCGTTCTGGACAAACACCTGGCGCAGGCGATTGTGATGATGATGGTACGGCGTAGTGCTGTTGCCGACATCGGTCGACAGCGTTTCAAGAAGCTGGTCATGGTTCAACGCCGGGCTGCCCGGCGGGGTAAGCGCCTCAATCGCCCGGCTCAGCAATATCTCATTGGACAGGCTGAGGGCACTGATCGGCGTGTCCAGATTGTTCTGGCTAAGTACCAATTGCCGCAGGTCGGGGCGGCGTTCGTCGATATGCCAGGGGTTTTTCGCGGGATACAACTCCTTCGCCTGTTTATACAGCTCTGCCAGATAAGCCGCCGGCGAAAACATCGAGGCCACATTCCCAGGGGCACAGTATCGTCCTGGGCGCTCGATCGGCCGATCGTTAACGTGCTGGAGACGCTTCGGCACAAGCGGAGAATGACGGATGATGATATTTTTCTCATCGAGCAGGGTTCGGTTGCGTGCCCGGCGTACTTGTTCGTGCAACTGGCGAGCTTCGTCAATATCAACCATATCGCCCAATTGCTCACGCAGTTCTTCGACAGATAGATCGCCCATGGACGCCAGCGAATCGACCTTCAACTTGCTCATGAGAGACTTACTCTGTTCAGAAAAATTTTGAATCATTAGATAACCTTGCCGCAATAAACCACTGGACAAGCCCACCCCGCAGGGTGAGCAACTTTTTAACTTGGCGAGCCCATTCAAACGCGGCAACACTAATGGATCACTCCTAAAAAAAGACCTCTCAGAACTGCTAGCTAGTAACTGCAACCCTCGAAAACAAGCCGTCAGTTTTATTCCCTCATGATGTAAGGGTTTTCAGAACGCCTCCTCCAGGCACGCGCCCACGTCCTATCAATTGTCATGACTGTAATATCGCGCCCCGGCCGCACTGAGCATCATGTGTACACAAGACAAACATGCTCAGAGGCACCCCTCATGTACCGTGGATTCTGGTATGCCCAGGCGCTGGACCTGGACAGCGACCTCGCCCCTGCCCTGCAGGACTCGATTCAAGCCGACGTGTGCATTGTCGGCGGTGGCTTCCTTGGCCTGTGGTCGGCCATCCGCCTGAAACAGGCCCACCCGGAAAAAACCATCGTCATCGTCGAACGCGACCGTTGTGGTTCAGGCGCAAGCGGACGTAACGGCGGCGTTGCCACCAACTGGTGGGGCAAGTACCTGTCGGTGCGGACCATTTGCGGCGACGTCGAGGCGCGGCGCATCTGCGAGGCCGCAGAGTCGGCCATCGACGAGATCGGCAGCTTCTGCCGGGAACACGGCATCGACGCGCAGTACCGCAAGGATGGCTGGTTGTGGACGGCCACCAACCAACGCCAGATGAATTCCTGGCGGGTGCTGACCGATGGCCTGCAAAAGCTAGACGTCAACCCGTTCCAAGAGCTTGACCGCCAGACCATTCGCGGGCGCGTCGGCTCACCGCTGGTACTGGGTGGCATCTATGACCCCAACGCCGCCACCGTGCAGCCCGCCATGCTCGCGCGGGGCCTACGCCGGGTGGCGCTGAAGCTTGGTGTGCAGATCTTCGAGAAATCGCCATTCACCCACCTGCAACGTGGCGCCAACCCGGTGGTGCACACCGCCAAGGGCCATGTGAAGGCCAAGCACGTGGTGCTGGCACTCAACGCTTGGGGCGCGCAGTTCCCGGAGTTGCGCCGGATGATCGCGATCATGTCCAGCGACATGGTGGCGACAGCACCCGTCAAGGCCAAGCTCGATGCCATCGGTTTCAGCCGCGGCGAATGCATGACCGACTCGCGCACCGTGCTCAACTACTGGCGCAACACCCCTGATGGCCGCGTAGTCTTCGGCAAGCCGCTGGGCCAGTTCGCGTATGCCGGACGCATCGGCAACCTCTACGAAAAGCCTTCCCCTGCTGCCGACAAAGTGGCTGCCGAGCTGCGCCGGCTGTACCCGCAACTTGCCGATGTACCGGTCGTCAGCAGCTGGACCGGCCCCATCGACCGGGCCATGAAGGGCTTGCCGAACTTCGGCTACCTCGATCACCACCAGAACATCAGTTACGGCATCGGCTTCTCTGGCAATGGCGTGGCCACCACCGTGTTTGCCAGCCGCATCATCAAGTCGCTGGTCGAGCATGCCAATGACGAATGGGCCAACTGCGGCCTGGTCCACCAGAAGATGAAAATGCTGCCACCAGAGCCGTTCCGCTTCTTTGGCGCGCACATGGTGCGTGACGCCCTGGTCCGCAAGGAATCCCTCGAAGACCATGATCAGGACGCCGGTTTCCTCACCCGTCGCCTGGTGGCCATGGCCCCGGCCGGCTACGTGCCGGCCCAGAAAAAATAAGGAAACGGACCGTGAGCGAACACATCGTACTGCTCGACGACGAGGGCCTGGCGCCCTCCACCCGCCTTAAGCGCCCGGCCTGCGAGCACACCTGGCAGCAGTTTGCGTACACCCACCCCGAGCAGGTGCTCGAACACCTCAAAGACGCAACCATCGCCTTTACCTGCAGCGTGCCACTGCGTGAGGAACACCTGAGCCAGTTGCCAAAACTGAAGATGATTTCGCTGGCCCTCACCGGCCGCGATATCGTCGATGTCGATTACTGCGATACCCATGGCATCGAAGTGGCCAGTGTGCCGGGCTATGCCGCCAATACCGTGGCCGAGCACAGCCTGGCGATGATTCTCGAACTGTTCCGCCGCCCGGCCGCGTTCACGCGTTTGATGCGCCAAGTGCATGCGGGCGAGAAGCCGCAGCAGAACATCTACTTCAACCACCGCATCCGTGACGTGCGCGACAAGCAACTGGCAATCATCGGCAGCGGCCCGATCGCCCTGCGCCTGGCGCACCTGGCGCGGGCTTTTGGCATGCAGGTGCTGTTCGAAGACCGGGGCGGCAAGCGCCAGGGACTGGACTGCCGACCGCTGGCCGAACTGCTGCGCAGCTGCGACGTGCTGTCGATCAACTGCCCGCTGACGCCCGACACCTACAACCTCATTGGTGCCGAACAACTGGCCCTGATGAAGCCCGACGCCCTGGTGGTCAATACCGGCCGTGGCGGCGTGGTCAACGAAGCCGCGCTGATCCAGGCGCTACGGGACGGCCGCCTGGGCGGTGTGGCGCTGGATGTGGTCGAACATGAGCCGCTGCACCCGAGCAACCCACTGTTCCAGCTGATCGAGCGTGATGATTTCTTGCTCAACCCACACATCGCCTGGAGCAGTGAAGATGCCATGCAGCAATTGATGGACAGCGCCGTGGACAACATCAGCGACTTCGTCGCCCGCCAAGCCAACGTAAAAAGGAGCCGAACCGCATGACCCTGGTCACCAAGAGCAGCTATGTCGATGGCGCCTTCGTCGCCCCAGGCGGCAACGATGTGCTGGAAAACCGCAACCCGTCCAACCCGAGCGAAGTGGTCGAGCGCTTCGCCCGCGCCGATCAGGCACTGACCGAACAGGCCCTGCTTGCTGCCCGCCGCGCCGCTCCCGCCTGGGCGCGCAGCAACCCGCAGCAACGCGCCGATGCGCTGGACTTCATCGGCAGCGAAATCCTCGCCCGCCGAGAAGAACTGGCCACACTGCTGGCCCGCGAAGAAGGCAAGGTGGTGCGTGAGGCACTGGGCGAAGTCGACCGTGCCGGCCGCTCGTTCAAGTTCTATGCCCAGGAAGCTCTGCGCGCCGAAGGCGAGAAATACCAGTCTGTACGCCAGGACGTGGGCATCGACGTGTTCACTCAGCCGCTGGGCGTGGTCGCCATCATCGCGCCGTGGAACTTCCCGATCGCCATCCCGGCCTGGAAGATTGCCCCGGCCCTGTGTTTCGGCAACTGTGTGGTGTTCAAGCCGGCCGAATTGGTGCCCTCCTCGGCCTGGGTGCTGGCCGAAATCATCTCACGGGCAGGTTTGCCCGCCGGTGTGTTTAACCTGCTGATCGGGCCGGGGCGCAGCGTCGGTGACACCCTGATCCGCTCGCCGCTGGTCGATGGCATCAGCTTCACCGGCTCCGAGCACACCGGTCGGCAGATCGCCAGGCTGGCGGCCGATGGCATGAAGAAAGTGCAATTGGAGATGGGCGGCAAAAACCCATTGATCGTGCTGGACGATGCGGACCTGGAGCAGGCCGTGGAGGTGGCATTGAACGGCTCGTTCTACAGCACCGGCCAACGCTGCACGGCTAGCTCCCGGGTGATCGTCACCGCGGGTATTCATGACGCGTTCGTGGCGCGCCTGGCCGAGCGTACCCGGGCGCTGAACGTGGGCGATGCATTGCAGCCCACCACCGACATAGGCCCCGTGGTCGATAGCCGGCAGTTGGAGCAGAACCTGTCGTACGTGGCCTCAGGCCGTGAGCAAGGCGCGAAGCTAGTGTGTGGCGGGGAGCGCATCGACAACGAGGCTGGGGCATACCTGTTCACGCCTGCACTGTTCACCGACGTGACGCCGCAGATGCGCATCTACCGCGAAGAAATCTTCGGCCCGGTACTGAGTGTGCTGAAGGTGCGTGACTACGACGAGGCGTTTGCGGCTGCCGAGGACAACGTGTTTGGTTTGTCGGCCGGGATCGTCACCACGTCGCTGCGCCATGCCGAGCATTTCAAGCGCAACAGTTCGGCGGGAATGGTCATGGTCAACCTGCCCACGGCGGGCGTGGATTACCACGTGCCATTTGGTGGCAATGGTGCATCGAGCCTGGGCTCACGAGAGCAGGGCACTCACGCACGGCAGTTCTTCACACGGGTAAAAACCACGTACCAGTTGGCCTGACCTTACGCACTGTGTAGGAGCAGCCTTGTGCTGCGAAGAGGCCGGTGACAGCAGCGAAGATTTACTGAGCTGTCACCGGCCTCTTCGCAGCACAAGGCTGCTCCTACAGGGAAATGCATAACGGCCGATGGTCGGGCCGGGTTCCATTCTGTTTTATCAGCTCGGCGATTCGACAACTGTGGTTTCGGCAGCCTCTGCCAGCTTCAACCGGTCAGCTTTGCTGATGTACTTGGGCTTGCTTTTCGGCGCCAGCTTGGCACTGGCTTTCTTGGCATGCGCCTGCATCAACTGTTTGATCTTCTTACGACGGTTCATGGTTCCACTGCGCCTGTAGGTCTGGTTACGCTGTAGGCATCATACCTTTACGCCTGAGAAATCAAACCCGCGAATATCCGCTACGAAAACTGCCCGGCGTCAGCCCCACCACCTTTTTGAATGCCCGGTTCAAATGGCTCTGGTCGAAGAACCCGCACGCGATGGCGGCATCGGCGATGCTCAGGCCTTCACGCAACAGGCGCTGGGCGTAGGCGACACGCACCTGGATTCAACGGGTACCCAGGTGTTTTTCATGACCTTCCTGGGTTTTTACCTGCTCAAGGAACGCCCCTCGGCCAACTTCCTCGTCTCGATCACCCTGGCCTTTATCGGGCTGTACCTGCTGCTGATGCCCGAAATGAGCAGTGCGCTGGGCATGAAGGGCGTCATCTATAGGGTACTGTCGGGGCTGGCCTATGCCGTCTGTGTGTACTTCCTCAAGGTCAACACCCAGTTGCCCGACGGCGGTGGCGACAAGATCGCGCAGATGCTCAACCTGAGCCTGTGGGCTGCACTGGTCTTGCTTGGCTACCCACCTGAAACGCCCCGGACGGGCATGCCTCCCGTCTCGTTGCGCTGCGCCTTGACGTTATTTTCACAACCTTCAGATTAGCGTCACGCCCTTTCCGGCCACGCGCACATTGGGTGGCTGCCAAGGTTCTACGAGGCATACGTGTCAGCTATTAAAAAAATCCCCACGCGCAAAGGCGTGGACTGGGCCGGCCTGGGCTGGCTCCTGCTGTTCTTCTGGTATTTCTCCGGCGTTACCCAGGCGCTGCTGCTGTTCAGTGGCACCACCGGCTTTGCCGGCTTTCGCGATGCGCTGTTTCTCAGCAGCCTGTGGCTGGCCCCTGTACTGCTGCTGCCGCGCTTTACCCGCGCCACCGCGGCAGTCATCGGCCTGGTGCTGTGGGCCGCCTCGCTGGTCGGGCTGAGCTACTTCGCCATCTATCGCCAGGAGTTCTCGCAAAGCGTCATCTTCGTGATGTTCGAATCCAATACCGCGGAGGCTGGCGAGTATTTCAGCCAATACTTCAGCCTCTGGCTGGGCCTGGCGCTGCTGCTGTATACCGTGGTGGCCGTGCTGCTGTACAAGCGCGTGCGCCCGGTCACGCTGCCCTTGCGCAGCCGCATTCCGGTGGTTGTCCTGCTGCTGGTGGCCAACCTGGTATACCCCTTCTACAAACAGATGGTCACCCAGGAACGCAACTTTGCCGACGCTGCCGAAAAGGTTCAGCAACGCATGGAACCTGCCGTGCCGTGGCAGTTGCTGGTCGGCTACAAGCAATACCGCCAACAGTTGAACAACATGCAGGAACTGCTGGCGCAGAACGCTGCGCTGCCGCCCTTGCAGAACCTGCGCAACAGCAGCGGTGACGCGCCGCGCACGTTGGTTCTGGTGCTTGGCGAATCGACCACCCGCGAGCACATGCACCTGTACGGCTACCCGCGCGATACCACGCCCAACCTCGATGCGCTGGCCGCCAGCGACAAGGGCCTGACGGTGTTCAGCAACGTGGTGTCGCCACGCCCCTACACCATCGAAGTGATGCAGCAGATCCTGACCTTTGGTGACGAACAGCACCCGGACCGCTTCCTCACCGACCCGTCGCTGATCAACTTGATGAAACAGGCAGGCTACAAGACCTTCTGGATCACCAACCAGCAGACCATGACCAAGCGCAACACCATGCTGACCACCTTCTCCCAGCAAACGGACGTGCCGGTCTACCTGAACAACCAGCGCAACCAGAACGCCAGCCAGTACGACGAAGTGGTGCTGGACCCGTTCGAGAAAGCCCTGCAAGACCCTGCGCCGAACAAGTTCATCATCATCCATCTGCTGGGCACGCACATGGATTACCGCTACCGCTACCCCAATGCCTTCCAGCATTTCAGCGATCGCCAGGGCGTGCCGGCCAAGCTTTCGCCCAGCGAGGTGGAAACCTACAACTTCTATGACAACGCAGTGCGCTACAACGACCACGTGGTGTCGAGCCTGATCAAGCGCTACTCGGCCACCACCCCCAACGGCTTCTTGCTGTACCTCTCCGACCACGGTGAGGATGTTTACAGCTCGGGCGATCACGACCGCCTGGGGCGCAACGAAGGCGCCCCAACCCGGCCGATGTACACCATCCCGTTCCTGCTGTGGACCTCACCGAGCTGGCAAGCGGCACACCCGCGCGACCTGCAGGCCACGGCCAACCGTGCCTACAGCAGTTCGCACCTGATTCACACGCTGTCCGATCTGGCCGGGCTCAGCTATGACCTGTACGAGCCTGCCAAAAGCATCGTCAACCCGCAGTTTGAGGTTGTGCCACGCTGGATCGGTGACCCTTACCGCAACAACGGCCTGCGCGAGTTCGATCACCTGCCACAGGACGAGGCCGAACGCGTGCAAGACACCGCCAGCAGCGCCAAGGTCCAGCCGGGCAGCAACATGAACTGATACGCGCCTGCAGCCACTTGGGGCGGCCTTGCAACGTGCCCGGTTGCAGCCTGATCACCCAAGTGGCATTCGCCTTGCGAAGGCCACTGTGCCCAGCCGTCGGTAGCTGCATAGCGCCACCAACGCGACCGCTACACCCGCGACCACCGCGACTTGGTAACCCGCCTTGGCGCCCAGCAGGTCGACCACCTGCCCTGACGCCAACGCCCCCAGCGCGACACCGACATTCAACCCCGCCAGCAGCCAAGTCATGCCCTCGGTCATCTGCTGTGCGGGCACACTGCGCTCCACCAGTGACATCGCCACGATCAGCGTCGGCGCAAAGAACAGGCCCGCCAGCAAGACGGCGGCAGCAAGCCCGAAGACGCTGTCAGCCAGCAGCAACGGCAAAGTCGTCACTGCCGTCGCCAGGCCACCGAGCAACAGCAGCCGGTGCAAGGCCGTTGGCAATTTCAAGGCCCCGAATACCAGGCCAGCAGCGCAGGAACCGACGGCATAGCACGCCAATACCACGCTGGCCGCTGCCGGCATGCCGGCCTGTTCGGCAAAGGCCACGCTGACGATGTCGACGCTGCCGACGATCACGCCCATGGCCACCATCAGCAACGCCAGCAGCCGAACATCCCAGTGCTGCAACACCGAGCCCTGGCCTTTCGATGCTCTCGCGTCTGCATCCACGGGCGGTTCGCTGCCGGTTTGAGCGACCAAGGCGAACACCCCGATCGCCAACAGCAGCGCCGCGACCAATGGCCCGGCCTGTGGCAGCACGCCCACGCAGAGCCCCACCGACACCGGTGGCCCAGCAATGAACGTGACCTCGTCGAGCACCGTCTCCAGGGAATACGCCACCTGCAACTGCGGCGTGCCCCGGTACAGCGCCGTCCAGCGCGCACGGACCATCGCCGACATGCTCGGCATGAAGCCTGCCAACGCGGCCCCGACGAACAGCCCCCAATCGGGCGCTTGCCACCAAGTACAGGCCATCAGCACCAGCAGGCCCATTACACACAAGCCTGCAGCGGCGGGCAGCACACGGCGCTGCCCGTGCCGGTCGACCAAGCGGGAAACCTGCGGCGACATCAGCGCATAGGTCAATACAAACGTCGCTGCCACGGCCCCCGCCAGGGCATAGCTACCGCGTAGCTGCGAGAGCAGGGTGATGATGCCGATGCCCGTCATCGGCAAAGGCAAACGTGCCACCAGGCCTGCCAAGGCGAACCCGGCCGTGCCTTTTGCCTGGAACAGCTGGCGGTAGGGGTTGAGCATGATCAACTCTCCGTATCGAAAAAAGCGGCTTACATACAAGCCGTATGATTAAAACCCTATTATCATACGCACTGAATGTAAAGCCGTACTTTCAGGAGCCCCAATGGTCAGACGTACCCGCGCCGACATGGAACAGACCCGAGCCACCCTGCTGGAGACTGCACGCCAGGTTTTCAGCGAACGTGGCTATGGTGAGACATCGATGGACGACCTGACGGCCCAGGCCAACCTCACCCGTGGCGCCCTTTATCATCACTTCGGCGACAAGAAGGGCCTTTTGGCCGCCGTTATCGCGCAAATCGACGCAGAAATGGACGCGCGACTGCATGCGATCTCTGACACGGCCAGCGACCCCTGGGAGGGCTTTCGCAACCGCTGCCGCGCCTACCTGGAAATGGCCCGCGAGCCGGAGATTCAGCGCATCGTGTTGCGCGATGGGCGTGCCGTATTGGGTGCCCCTACCCCGCAAGCGCAGCTGCACTGCGTCGCCTCGCTGCGCAGCATGCTGGAGCAGTTGATGGCGCAGGGCGTGGTCGCCCAGGCCAATCCACAGGCGTTGGCGTCGCTTATCTGCGGGGGCCTGGCAGAAACGGCATTCTGGATTGCCGAAGAAGAGGGCCAAGGCCAACGGCTTGAGCAGGCCCTGGACGCCATGGAACTGATGCTCAAGGGGCTGCGCAACCCCTGCTGAAAATCCGCCCAGGCGGACTATCCTGTGAGAGGGGGTTCACGCCCACAGGAGGTGTGCCATGCGTTCGCTCTCATGGAGTTACCTGCTGGTGCTGCTGTGCACAGCACCTGCCGCCCAGGCGCAGTCAGTGGTACCGCTGAAAGGCCAGAGCAGCCAGCAGATGCAACTGGACATCAATGATTGCAATACCGTCGCCACCAATGCCGCGAACAGCGCCTCGACATCCAGCGATGCCCACGTCGGTGGCCGGGTGCGCGGCGCGGCAGCCGGCGCAGCTGCAGGTGCCGTGGGTGCGCAAGTCCGCGGCAATCAGCATGAAGAGCTGTATGACCGGGCCAGTGACGATGCCAAGCAGCAATACCGGCAAAACCGCGCCGGTGAAACCGCCGCTGCCGGTGCGGCAGTGGGGGGCATGCGCCAGCGCCAGGATCGCCGCCAGGACCGGCGTACCCAGGGCGAAGCACAGAGCTCGGCCCATGCCAGCGCGTACAGCGGTTGCCTGCAAGGGCGTGGGTACCAGGTCAACCCTTGAACGTTTGATGCACCAAGGTCAGGCCGACGGCAGGCATTAGAACTTGGCCAGTTCTTCCCGGCAAAACTCGACGAACAGTTGTGCCGGTTTGGTCAACTGAACCCGCTTCAAGCGGGCTGCCGCCAGCCCCGACAGCGCCACAGGTTCGGCGATATCGACCATCGCCAAGCGCTGCCCGTCATAGGTGCATTCCGAATGTGGACGGGTCACCAACAGCGAAAAACCGAACCCCTGCCCCACCATCCCGCGCACCATCTCGATCGACGGTGAGCTGAAGACGATGTTCGGGGTCAGGCCCATTTCGTTGAACAAGCTGACGAAGTAGGTCCGGCTGGGCGCCACGTCCAGCAAAATCATCGGCTCGGGGCAGAGATCGCGCAGCGAGACTTGGCTTTGCCCGGCAAAGCGGTGCTTTTCGGGCAACAGTACATAGGGTTTTTGCGGCGGCATCAGCGGCTCGGCCTCGATGGTGCCGTCCAAGTCGTGGTCGTAGAGAAACGCCAGGTCGAAGGTGCCGGCGGTCAGGCCCTGGATCAGGTCCTGCTGCTCGCCATCGCGCAGGCGGATGTCGACGCCTGGGTAGCGTTCGCGAAAGCCGGCGATCAGGCGCGGCAGGTACAGTGGCGCCACTGTCTCGAAACAGCCGATGTCGATTTGCCCAGCCACGGTGTCGTTGTCGGCCAAGGCGTTCTGCTCGAACTCATGGGCCATCTGCAGCAGCGATTTGGTCTTGGCGTAGAAGCGCTTGCCGCTGGGCGTCAGCGACACACCTTGGGCGTGGTGGCGGATGAACAGCTGCACGCCAAAGCTTTCTTCCAGGCTCTTGATGGCCGTAGAAATCGACGGCTGGGCGATGTACAGCTGGCGCGAGGCCTCGGCGACGCTACCGGCCTCCACGGTGGTGACGAAATACTTGAGTTGTCGCAAGGTATAAGAAGCCACAGGCACCTCTCCGGCGCCGCCTGGGCGCGCTGGTATTTTGCCTGTCACTTTAACGTGGCGCCTGGCTGCCGGGGGATTGGGTGATGAAGGATTTACCTATGGCTTGAGCATGTTTTTTAGTGGGGGGCGCCATGCGCCCCCCGTTACGCGGCTCACTCAAAGGGAATGTTCGCTAACACGCACTCGTCACCGACGCGCTTGTAGCCTGGTGCACAAGGCGCGCCGACTACAGGGGCTGCACCTCGGGTACGCCACGATACGGTTTTCTGAGTTACCACTTCCTCCACGTGCTCGAGGTGATCAAGGGATGGCGATTCGTTCTTCGGTTCATCTTGCATGGTCATTTCTCCGGTTTATGTGAACTGCCCATTCAAGCTACAACCTGCTTGCGCCCATACCCACCGGGAAATGCCCCAGCCCCTGCACACTGAAATGAACCCCGGCGCTGCCCAAAAGGTCTTTAATGAAAGTGGACAAGTCCCAAAAAACGGTGTGCGCCTATGAAGATCGTTGTCACCAGTATTCTTGTCGACGACCAGGCCAAGGCCTTGGCTTTCTATCACTACGTGCTCGGTTTCATGCCCAAACATGACATCCCCCTGGGCCGGCACCGCTGGCTTACCCTCACCTCACCCCACGAGCCAAACGGCGTCGAGCTGCTGCTGGAGCCTGATGCCCACCCTGCGGCCAAAGTGTACAAGGCTGCGCTCAAGCAGGACGGCATCCCCGTCACCTCGTTCGGCGTGCGCGACATCCAGGCTGAATACACCCGTCTGTGCGCGGCCGGCGTGCAGTTCACTCAACCGCCAACCGCCGCAGGGCCAGTGACCGTGGCCGTGTTCGACGACACCTGCGGCAACCTGATCCAGATCGCACAGAAACACTAGCGGTCACCCCCGCCTGGCGGGCACGCGTGGCCCGCCCTCCGCTATAGTTGCCTTTGCTTACTTGCGCAGCCAACAAGGAAAACAAATGCGCCACGAATTCAGTGAGGTCCTCAACGACCTGATCGATTACTTCCTGGTCGGCGACATTCAGTTGCTCGAGCGTTTTAAGCAAGAGAACGATTTGGCGGACGACTTGGCCCACGCATTCACCCATGACGACAGCGGTGACAAGGCGGTGCGCGAAGGTGTGGTACTGCCCATTGCCGGCATCGATAACCTGCCCTACCGGATCATCTTCACCCTCGATGGCCACACCCCTGCCCTGCGCGAGCCGGGTAGCCGCCTGAAGCATCAGCGTTCCGGCTACGTACTGCGCGTTGAGCACCGCGCGTTGATGCTGTACACCTGGCGCATCCTGCAGCACTTCACCAACAAGGCCCTCGGTGATCTATTGGCACGCTACCAGGCGCCTGGGCGGCCGATCATCGAGCTGGACAACGGCTGGTATGACGTGGAGGTGCTCGGCGGTGCGGTGGTGCGGGACGGGTTGTACGAGCCGGCGTTCGAGTTCGTGTTGAAGAAGCGCTGGAGCCGCGGGGAAGCCACCGGGGTGGATACCGGGTACGCCTTTACCCTACAAGGGTATTTTGACTGAGGCAGGTCATGCACGCTTCGGTAGGCGCAGCCTTGTGCTGCGAAGAGGCCGGGGATAGCAGCGAAGATCTTCGTTGTTATCACCGGCCTCTTCGCAGCACAAGGCTGCTCCTACACGGGTTTCATGGCCTGACTCGGGTGTGGCTGATATCGCGGTCCTTGGTCTCCGGCATGAAGAAGATCCCCAGCACCGCCGTCATCAGCGCAATCACGATCGGGTACCACAAGCCGTAGTAGATATCCCCGGTCGCCGCCACCATGGCAAACGCCACGGTCGGCAGGAAGCCGCCGAACCAACCGTTGCCAATGTGGTACGGCAACGACATCGAGGTGTAGCGGATGCGCGCCGGGAACAGCTCGACCAGCCAGGCCGCAATCGGCCCATAGACCATGGTCACGTAGATCACCAGGATGGTCAGCAGCAACAGCACCATCGGGTAGTGAATCTTCGCCGGGTCAGCCTTCTCGGGGTAGCCCGCCTCCTTCAGCGCCCCGACGAGGGTGGCGGTAAAAGCATCGCTCTGCGTCTTGAGGTCGGCTGCGGCCAGGCTGCGGCCATCAAAGCTCGGGATAACCCGCTCGCCAATACGGATCTGCGCCACGCTGCCGGGCTCGGCCTTCTCGTTGGAATACGGGATCGCCCGCTTGGCCAGCAGGCTCTTGGCGATGTCGCAGGAGCTGGTGAATTTGGCCTTGCCCACCGGGTCGAACTGGAACGCGCACTGGCCAGGGTCAGCCACCACCACGATCGGGTTCTGCTCCTGGGCGACGAACACGTCCGGGTTGCCGTA
Source organism: Pseudomonas sp. SWRI50 (assembly GCF_014269095.1). Classification (NCBI taxonomy): domain Bacteria; kingdom Pseudomonadati; phylum Pseudomonadota; class Gammaproteobacteria; order Pseudomonadales; family Pseudomonadaceae; genus Pseudomonas; species Pseudomonas sp. SWRI50. The sequence continues at coordinate 49,243 of NZ_JABWRW010000009.1, forward strand.
CTCGGTCAGGGCTTTGAAGATCGGGAAGTAGGTCAGCGCGGCGATGATGCAACCGGCCATGATGATCTTCTTGCGGCCGATGCGGTCCGACAGGCTGCCAAAGATGATGAAGAACGGCGTGCCGATCAGCAGCGAACCTGCGATGAGCAAGTTGGCAGTCTGCGGGTCGATCTTGAGCGTCTGCAACAGGAAGAACAGCGCATAGAACTGCCCGGTGTACCACACCACCGCCTGGCCGGCGGTGCCGCCAAGCAGCGACATGATCACCACCTTGAGGTTTTCCCAACGGGCGAACGACTCGGTCAACGGCGCCTTGGACGCCTTGCCCTCGGCCTTCATCTTCAAGAACACCGGCGACTCGTTGAGCTGCATGCGGATGTACACCGAAATAGCCAACAGCAGGATCGACAGCAAGAACGGAATGCGCCAGCCCCACGCCTCGAACGCCTCGGTGCCCATGGCCGTGCGGCAGGCCAGGATCACCAGCAGCGACAGGAACAGCCCCAGGGTCGCGGTGGTCTGGATCCAGGCGGTAAAGAAGCCACGCCGGCCCTTGGGTGCATGTTCGGCCACATAGGTCGCCGCGCCCCCGTATTCCCCGCCCAGTGCCAGGCCCTGCAGCAGGCGCAGGCTGATCAGGATGACCGGCGCCGCCACGCCAATCGAGGCATAGCTGGGCAACAGCCCGACCAGCGCGGTAGACAGGCCCATGATGACGATGGTGATCAGGAAGGTGTGCTTGCGCCCGATCAAGTCACCGAGGCGGCCGAACACAATGGCCCCGAACGGCCGCACGGCAAAGCCTGCGGCAAACGCCAAGAGGGCGAAGATGAACGAGGTGGTTTCATTGACGCCGGCAAAGAAGTGCTTGGCGATGATCGCGGCCAGTGAGCCGTACAGGTAAAAGTCGTACCATTCGAACACCGTGCCCAAGGATGATGCGAAGATGACCTTGCGCTCCTCCCGGGTGATACCGCGTTGGGGCGCGCTACTGCCCGTGGATGCGCTGTCGAGAACCGCCATCGGTTGCCTCCGTCTTGTCGTTATCGCAGGCCGGAGTACCTCACACCCATTTCACCGTCGCACCCAGGCCCTAGGGCTTGCATTGGTTGCGCGAAGCACGACGAGGCAGGCCGCCTCGAATCGCAGCAAGGTATCTGAAGCATAATCGGCTTTGCTGGGATATCCACTCGCTTGATGGCGAGCGGCCACAGGGGGATGCATGAGCGAACGGACAACAGGCTGGCAAGGCGAGATCTGGCTGGGCAGTGATCATTGCCTGCTGGTGAGTACCCTCGGCACTACCGACAGCCATGTCCACTATGCCCATCAGGTGCTGGTCGCCCTCGACGGCGAGGTCGAGGTACAGCTTGGCGATCAGTACCACAGCGGCGCGCTCGTCATGATCCCTTCGCAGCAACCGCATGCGATCATCAGCCAGGGCGTGCCTTGCCTGACGCTCTTCGCCGAGCCACTTGCCTTCGACCTGGCCGACCTTGGCCAGGCTTGCCGGCAAGCCGATAACAACCCTCAGCGCCTGGCCGAATGCCTGCGGCAATGGCCGCGCCGGGCCCTGGACCCTCGCCTGGCGAAAGCGCTGCAACGTGTGCGTGCCCTGGACGAACAGGCGCTTTCGGCACGTGAGCTGGCAAATACCGCGGCCTTATCGATCAGCCAACTGGAGCGGCTGTTCAGCGGCGCACTGAAATTGTCGGTCCGTCGACTGGTGCTGTGGCAGCGCCTGCGCGTGGCGTTGCGCCTGGCACTAAGCGGCGTCAGCCTCACAGACGCCGCACTGGCTGCGGGGTTTGCCGACTCTGCGCACTTCGCGCGTAGCGTCCGCCGCCAGTTCGGGCTCAGCCCCAGCACCGCACTGCGCCAAATGCGCTTACGACCGCTCGCCTAACGCCGTGCGCAGTGCCGCAGGCAGTACCGCCGGCGGGTGGGCGTCGCCTTCGGCCCACGGCTCACGCAATTGAGCGAGATAGGCCTGCGGGTAATCGGGGCGGTCGCCAATGCCCATGTCATCGTCCGCCAGCGCATAGCCCGGCAGGTACAGGGCCGTACCGAGCAGGCGATCCCACAGCGGGAAGAACAGCGCGAAGTTGACGTCGCCGGCGCTGCCATACTTCAAGTGGTGCAGCCGATGCACTGGCGCCCAGGCGAACACATGGCGCAGCCAGCCGATGCGCATGTCCACATTGCTGTGCTGCAGCAGCAATTGGATAGACACGCTGAAAGCCAGCAACAAAGCCACGTCCCAAGGCAGGCCGACCAACAACAACGGCAGCGTGCCCGCCAGGGCTTCAAGCAGTTGGTGCAGGGGGTGTTTCATCAAGCCATTGAAACCATACAGACGGGTGACACTGTGGTGCACCGCATGCAAACGCCAGAGCAATGGGCTGCGGTGGCTGGCGTAGTGCACCAAGGTAATCCCCAGGTCGGCCACGGCGATGGCCAGCAGCAACTGCAACGCAAGCGGCCACTGCGCAGGCCACAGGCCCGTCATCGGTAGCCAACCGGCCAGCAACGGAATGGTCGCCACACTGCCGATGTTGAGGCATTCGTTGACTAGGGCATGGCAAAGATCTCGGCTGCCCTCGCCTTGAGGTTGGTTCCAGGCTGCCTTGTACGGGAACAACCGTTCACAGGTGAAGGAGAGCCCGACAGCAGCGGCCAGCAGCAGGAGCAACCATAAGGGGCTGGCATGACTGGCGACGAGCCAGAGTGCGGCGCTGATGAAACCGAACAAAAAGACCGGGGCATAGAGGGTACGCATGAGCGACTCCAGGAAAGTTGGAGCCGCCAGTGTTTAGGCAAGTGCCGGGGGAGCGCTTGAACGAACGGCGCAGATGCGCACTGTGTACATTATTGAAGATCAGGCAAAGGGAAGCGGCTGTAATGGGGCCCACAACCTCTGAGCTGGAATTTACCGCAGAAAGCGCCCGATTTCTGCCAACACCCCATCAGCCTGTTTCCGGTGTGGCACATGCCCACAGCCCGGTATCAGCCGCAACACGCCGAGGCCCGACGTAAGCGCGACAAGGCGCTCGGGGTGAGACTGGGAGCCGAACTCGTCATTATGGTCCGCGAATGATGGGGGCACCCTGCGCCTGCAACGGCGACCACTCTTGGGCGAACAGCGTGCCTTAAGTCGTGGCGATCCAGTGCTCGTGCGTCTGCAAACCCGTCATGACGCCTCCAGCACCGGCCCTTTGAGCTCGACCTGGTTGCCATCGGGGTCGAAGCAGTACAACGACGGCCCTTCGCCTTCGGCGCCGTAGCGGTTCTCGGCAGGCTCCACCGTTACACCCGCAGCGCGCAGGTAAGCGGCCAATGCCGGCTCATCGAAGGGCTCGATACGCAGGCACAAATGATGCAGGTTACGCCCCTCTGCGCCCGGCGCGGCGCCACCCGGCTGCCCCAGCACACCGTCCAGCGTGACCAGGTCGATCATGGCAGTGCCCGTCGCCAGGTGGACCATGCCCAGGTCTTCACGCACCTTGCTGACCGTGCAGCCCAGCACGTCCACATAAAAGGCGAGGCTGCGTGGCAGGTCGCTGACCCGCAGGACGAGGTGGTCGATGTGCTTGATGGCGAACGGTCGCATGCCGGGGACTCCTTGTGGCGTGTGCGCAGGTCAGACGCCACCATAGCCCACTATTCGGCGTGCTCGCTACTCATTGACCAAGCGCTGTAACTGGCCACCTTCATGACGTGCCAGCAGCCGCAGCAACTGATCGACCAACGCCCGGTCCGGTGCCTCAAGGTGGAAATGGTGCCCGCCAGGGTGCCATGAAACCCGCGCATGGCCAGGCAAAGCCGCTTCACGCTGGGCGTACGCATTGCCGCTAAAGGCCCCTTGTCGGCCGAACAACAGGTACAGCGGGCATTGGATCTGGCTGAGCAGGTCACAGGCTTCGCGCTCGGTCAACGGCATGGGTTCGGGCAGCACCAAGCGTGGATCGTGGCGCCAGCAATAGCCGTCGCCTACCTGCAGCAGGTCACGACGGGCCAGCAACCGCGCAGCGTCCTCCGACAGCTCGCCGTCCAGGCGCTGGCGGCGCTGCTGCAAGGCCGCTTCAATCGTGTCGAAGCGGCTCGCGTCGGGTTCGCCAAAACCCTGTAGCTGGCTGCGCTGGACCATCCGTTTAAGCCGGTAGGAGCGCGCCAGATGCTGCACGCGGTCATCCTCCGCGACCGTGAACGGCGCGCCCATGCCATCGAGGAAGGTCATGCTGGAAATGCCGCTGGACAGGGCGGCAAGCAACGAGGCGATGCCGCTGCCCATACCGTGGGCCAGCACATGGAAGTGCGCCAGGCCCAGGCTGTCAACCACCGCCAGCATATCCTCGGCATGCTCCCAGAGGTAATAGCCGCTGTCGTGGCGCCGATGGCTGGAGCGGCCATGGCCGACCAAGTCCGGCGCCACCACGAAACAGCCGTCGAGCAACGGCCCGAGCCGATCGAACGAGGCGGCGTTGTCCAGCCACCCATGCAAGGCCAGCACCGGGATACCGTCTTCCGGCCCCCAAGTGCGTACCGCTATTTCAATACCGTCGAGGTCAAGCAAATGATCCTTGGGACCGCACAGCGAACGCATAGAAGCTCCCCTTGGCTGCAAACCGGCCGCCATGGCCTACCCCACCCTCTCGCAGATGCACCTGCACTGTTGGCCCCTCACCGACCCGTACATGCGCGAGACCGACCGCTGCCGGCAATTATCTACCGCACCCCGGCACACGGATGAGGGTCGACTACCGCCTCCCTGCTCAAGAGGTCGGTACCATGACAAGCACTCCACCCTTACATCACGCGCAGATCACGCGCACGCTGCCGCTATGGAGCAAAGCCCTGCACCCCGGCCATGCCGAACGCGTCGTGCAGCGGGTACGCAAGGATTACCTGGCGGCCGATGGCACGCCTTACAGCTGGTACGCCAGCGCCGAACCCGAGCAGCGCCAGCAACTGCGACTGCTTGTCGAGACCCGTGACACCTGCCTCGCCCAGCTCCGCCAGGCATTGCCCGGCTTCAAAGGCATCATCGAATTCTGCCGACCGCTGCTGACCGAGCGCCTAGGCCTGAACGTGGCGGTGGACCAGGCACAGTATGTGTTCCAGCCCTTCGAGCCCATCGGCAACCCATGGGTCGGCGTGCCCGACCCACAATACCCGTTGGTACCGGAGCAGCCGATAGACGTGCTCGCTACCCGCCCCGTCGGCGCGCCGCAACCGCGCAGCTTGTTGGAAGCCGCCCTGCACAACTTCGAGGGCCTCACGGAAGTCGGTGCCTATAGCCGGCTGACCCGCGGCGCCGGCGATGAGTCACCCTTGCAGGGCCTGACCATGGCCAGTTTCGTTCAGCAGTGCCGGGCGCTGGACCTGGGCCAACAGTACCAAGGCCACCTTAAGTCTACCCATGAAGGCGCGAACCGGCTGGAAGTCGAGCGCTTGTCGATTCAGGCGAGCCGCGAGTGCTTGCGGGTGCAGGCGCAGGTTGCCTGGCTCAAGGGCCTGCTGAGCGAACGCGGGCGCACCGCGCTGATGCAACTGTGCAGCAATGTCACCGCACCGACCTATGGTGAGCACAGGCTGCAGTGCTGGCGTTTCAGCCTGTTCGATATTCCTCTGCACGAAATCCTGCTTATCGGGCCTGATGCCCCAAATCAGAGCAACCCTTGCATCCTCTACATCCCGGACGACAGCGTGCACTCGGTGCGCGAGTTTGCTTCGGTCCAGGCGGTCGGGCAGCACCTGCGGCACCGGTTGCAGCGCAGCGAATTCCGCCGTGCGTTGCTGCAGTTCGCCTATAAAGACCGGCAAGTGGAACTGACGGCCAAACTGGAGCACGCGCTGTTCGAGGTGGATGCGGCCGGCAACCGCAGGCTGCGCAGCAATCCGCTTTTGCACGTTACCCCTTCGCCCTTGGGCAATGCGCCCTGGCCGACGCTGTACAGAGCGCACCTGGCACGCATGAAGGCCGACGCCAAAACCATCGCTGTGCCCACCGCCGAAGTTGACGCCAAAGCACGTAACGCGCGCCTGCAACACTGGTTCGAACTGGGCATGAACGTACTCAACGTCGCCGCGTTCTTCGTCCCAGGGTTGAACACCGCCATGCTCGGGGTATTTGCCTATGACCTGATGAGTTCGGTGTTCACCGGTTTCGAAGCCTGGGAGGAAGGCGACACCGCGCAGGCGCTGCAGCAGGTGCAATCGTTGGCCATCAATGCCGCAGTGCTCGCCGGGTTCGCCGCCGGCGCCAAGGTCATCCAGGCGTCCGGTTTCGTCGATGCGCTGAAGGCAGTGTGGCAGGAAGACCGCGAACTGCTGTGGCACCCAAACATGGCGCCGTATGCCAGCAGTGTGGTGCTTGCCGAAGGTGCAAAGCCCGATGCACTCGGGCTTCACCAACACCAGGGTAAGGCCTACGTGGCGCTGGAGGGCACCCTGTATGAAGTGTTCCAAGACCCTGAACAGCACTGGCGCGTGCGTCACCCCGACTCCCCTCAGGCTTATGCGCCGCACGTGCGGCCGATCGGCGACGGCCGCTGGCAGCTGGCCCATGAACATACTCACGAATGGGACGACATACAGCTGCTGCGCCGTCTCGGCCATCGCAGCCACGGGCTGGACGATGCGCAATTACTCACCGCCCTACGCAGCACCGGCACCGACACGGCCAGCCTGCGCCGTGCCCATGCTGCTGGCGTACGCCCCCCAGCATTGCTGGTCGACACGCTGCTGCGCCTGCAACTGGACAACGAAGTGGGCACTCTCATAGAACACGTACGCCACGGCCTACCGCTCGCGGCCCACAAAAACTATGCCCTGCCCGAACTGCTCAACCTGCCGAAGTGGCCGCAGGATAACGTGCTCAAAGTCTTCGAAGGCCCAGAGCCGTGGGGCAAGGCAGTGCGCTACGGGCCGCCCGTCTCACCGGGGCAGATTGAGATCGAGATCACCCGCGCCGACCTCGACAGTGGCGCACTGAGCCAGACGGTGTTGGCGCAGATGGATGAGCCCACGGTGCAATCGATGCTTGGCGATACCCCGCACGCTCAACGCGCCTCGGTACTGAACGACACGCTTGCTGAGCATCTGGCCAACCGCCGCGGGGCGATATTCGACAGTTTGCAGCAAGGCCATCGTCAACCGCAGAGCCCAGCAGCGCAGGCCCTTGCCCGCCAGTTCCCAGGCCTGCCGGACAGCGCCCTCGACGAAATCCTCGACCATGCCAACAGCATTGAACGTCAGCGCCTGGCCGCAGGCCGAGTGCCCCTGCGCATCGGCGAAGAAGCCCGATTGCTGCAAGCTCGCGCCAGGCTGGACCGAGCCCTCATCGGGCTGTACCGGCACAGCCTGGCCAATGCAGACAGTGAACGATTGCAACAGGCCTTGCACGCCGAACACCCATTGGCCACTGCGGCCGAACGGTTCGAGATCGCGCTTGCCGATCGGCAGCACTGTGCCGCCCTGCTGGGTCAGCAACCGATCAAACCGGGGTTCCGCTCGCCCATGCGCCTGGCCAATGGCAGGCTCGGTTACCCGCTCAGTGGCCGTGGTCAAACAGGGGCGGCAGCGCGTCGTTTGCGGGCGCTATATCCAGAACTCGATACTGCGCAAATCAGCGCATTGCAATCCGAGCTGGCAGAGGCCGGCGACCTGGGCACAACGATCAACCGCTTGGAAGCTGAGCAGCGCAGCCTGGACCGTGATCTGGGCCGCTGGATCGAGAACGCGCACGACTTGGAAGACCGCCGAAACCGCCAGCAATGCGCCGAGCGCCTGATGAGCGCCTGCCGCCGTGAGGGCGGTGAACAACGCAACCTGTTATGGCTGGAGCGTATTCGCTTGCGCGAGCTGCCAACCCTGACTGCCGCCATGCCGCATATTCATGAATTGAGGCTCGACGGCTTGCGCCTGGAGCGCCTGGAAGGCGCTTTCCTGGCCAACTTCCCTCACCTGCAGGCATTGGACGTGACCAACAATCCGCACATGAATGCCGAAGCCTTGTTCGAGGCGCTGCGGTCCGCCCCCCGGCTGCGCGATCTGAACCTGACCGGCAATGCCCTGCGGGCTCTCACGCCTGCGGCTCGGCAAGCCATTGGCGCGATGCCGGGCCTGCGCATACTCAATTTGCGCAGTAATTTTCTGGAACTGGATGACGCCAGTTTGCAATTTCTGACCCGCCTGCGCCTGGACGCACTGGGCCTTGGGGACAACCACATCACCTTGGATCAAAGGCTTGCCGCACGCTTCCAGGACATGGTCCACCCTCAGGTGTTACACCTGGATTTCAACCCGCTACAAGTCGCCCCCGACCTGCGCTTCATGGCCCGCCTCAGCCACCTCAACCTGCACCGCTGCGACTTGCAGCAATGGCCCGAAGGCCTGACCACCCTGATGAGCCAGCCACAGTATCGGCTGCGCTACCTTGACCTGTCTTACAATCGCATCCGCAACGTGCCCGACCTGCCTGGGGTACTACGTACACCGTTTGCCCGTGATGTCTCAGCGCGTTTGCCTGAACGCCGCTGGCTGTTCAACTACAACAACCTGGAGGCCGAAACACGTACACGCCTGGGTGACAGCGGCGTCAACGTTTTTGAACACGCGGGGGCGATGCCCGAGTGGCAAGCGCTGTGGCGCAACCCGGCGAGCGACGCCCAAGAGCAACTGTGGCGCGATCTGTTCGAGCAGGGGGAGAACAACGACCTGCAAGGTGTTCTGGAACGCCTGAGCCAATCCGCTGAAGCACAGCGCGATGCGCAGAGCCTGCGCAACCGTGTCTGGGCGTTGCTGGAAAAAGCGGCTGGGGACAGTGCGCTGCGCGAACGCCTGAACACGGTGGCCCAAGACTTCCCGCCCACCTGCGGGGATGCCGGGGCCGACGCCTTCAGTGCCCTGGAGATCGAAGTGCTGGCTTACGAGGCGGCGGGCGGCGCCGGTACTCGCCCTGGCGAGTTGCTGGCGCTGTATCGGAAGCTGTACCGGCGCGATCAGGTCAACCAGTTGGCTGACCGCATCAGTGTCCGCCGGTCGCTACGCAAACAGGCGCTGCAAAACCATGAATTCGACGAAGCACTGCCGCCTCACGATGTGCTTGATGACCCCGCAGCGTTTCCCGACGGCGAATTGCAAAACGGCCTGGTGGACGATATCGAGCTTCGCCTGGCCTTGCGCCAATCCCTGGCCGTGCCGCTGGGCTTCCCCGAGCCTAGCCACGGCATGCGCTACCGTGACACGGCCCAAGTCAACCAGGTCATCATCGACAGGGTCGAGGCCGCCGTACTCGCCCTGGACGCCGACACCAATGCCCGGCTGCAATGGCTTATCGAACAGCCCGGGTGGGTAAGCTACCTAAAGCGCGAGTATGCCGCGCAGTTCACGTTGCTCACCGACTTCTGGCGACAGGGCCACGACTACCTCTTCTACTGCCTGGATGAGACCCAGGAAGCCGTTACCCGTCTGGACAGTTCGGTGATACGTGCGTTGATCGAAGCCCTGCCAGCGTCGCCCGTGGACGAGCAAGGCAACCTTCACCGCGTGCCACTCAACGATGGGCAGTTCGACCGCGCCATGCGTGCATTGACCGCTGAACAGCAAGCGGTGGAAGCGGGCCTGCTGGCCAGCCTCACCCGACAGGCGCAAACCCTGGGCGGTTAAGCAGCACTCATTGGCCACGCAGGTCTTCGAAGAAGGCCTGCCGGCCATCTACCTGGCTCGAGGCACGCGGCGCCGCCGGCGCTTCGCTGTTGGCCGCTTCCACGTGCCAGTAGCAGTGCCTGACCGCACGCGTGACCGCAACATAGGCCAAGCGCTGTACTTCTTCCTTCTGCGCGGTATCGAATGCCTGGGCATCACCGGCCTTACCCAGGCCGGCCAGGCGATAGACCTGGTTCTTGTAAGGCGAGCTGGTCAGGTACTGGCAGTCACCAAGCATGAACACCGCATCGGCCTGCAAGCCTTTGGCGCTGTGGTAGGTCAACTGCCGCAGCCGGCGTTGCTCTGCCGGCAGTGCTGCCTCGGCGTGCAGCACGGCCTGCAAGTGGTCGTTCATCAGGGCTTTATCGCTGCCCTTGCGGTACAGCATCATCACCGTCTCGCCCCGTTGATAATGCTCGATCAGGGTCTCGCCCAGCGCGGCCTCGTCGCGGTCGAACACCTTGACCGGCGAGCCCGGCAACTCGGCTGCCGGGCCACTGGCGCGGGCCTTCTTGCCGGTGATCGCGGGCGTGCCTTTGACCAGAAATTCCGCCGCATCGATGACCTGCTGCTGGCACCGGTAGTTCTCGACCATCATCACCCGCGTGTTGGCCGGTGACACAAAGGCCTTGGTGAATTCCATGAAGTACTTCGGCGAACTGCCGCGCCAGCCATAGATCGATTGCCAGTCGTCACCCACGCACAACAGCGACGAATGCTGGGCATTACGGCCGGTGTGCATCGACGGCCCACGCCGGCGGATCTCGGCAAGGCAGGCACGCAGCCAACTGACGATTTGCGGCGAAACGTCCTGGAACTCATCGATCATCAAATGCGCCAGGGGCCTGAGCAATGGGTCGGGCAGCAGTTGCAGATTTTCCGGGTTGTTCTCGCCAAACAGGGCAAACATGCGGTTGTAGCTCATCACCGGCGGCGACTGGTCCAGCAGGTGCGCCTCCAGGGCCTTCCAGTACAGCGCCAAAGCTTCGAAGAACAGGCCGTCGCTGTCGCCTGCCGGGAAGCTCATCGCCGCCACGGCGCTGTTCACGTCAAGCCCCAGGTTCTCGATGAAGTTGGCGGCACCGACAAAGGCATCGAGCAGCGGTGCCGGGGCCAGTTCGCCCTTGACCTTGTACTCGAAGCCGGGGCCAGCCACCGCATCACCGGCCAGGGAGGCAGCCAAGCGCCGCGCGGCGGCGTAGTTGTCCAGCCAGATCAGCGGTTTGTCGCAGAAGGCCTGCAGCAGGGTGCGCTTGACCGCCCACTCGGCGCGCACCGCCAGCTTGGCGCCGGGGCGCTGGTACTGGGCGCTTTCCGCGGGGTCGAAACCCAACACCACCCAAGGCCCCTGCCCCTCAAGGCGGCCATGCACATGGAAACGGCTGCCACGGATTTCGACCGTGTCGCGGCACGGCTCGATGCCTTTGATCGGCCAAGCGCCTGCGGCGAACCACAGGTCTTCGATGACATCGCACAGCTCTTCGTCGCGCTGGGCGGCCAACTGGGTCACCTGCGCACGCTTTTGCACGTCCGGGTGGTTAGGGTCCAGCGGCTTGAGCTGCAACGCTTCGCTGCGCAGCAGGCCAATGAGTTCGGCAAAGCGCGGGTTATCGCCCAGCAAGGTGCTGTAGCAGAGGTTCAGTTGTTGGCGCTGTGCATCGTTCAGCCGCAGGTCGAACAGGTTGCTCTCAGCTTCGGCCTCGCGGCCCGCCGGCATCTCGTTGCCCAGTGTCTCGAACGCGCGCACCTGGCCAAAGCCTGGCAGGCTGCGCACCAGCGGCAAGATGCGCGAATGGAAGGTGCGCACCAGCTCGCGGGCCAGCGCGGGCTGCAGGTCGATCTGCCATAGGGCGAACACCTGCAGCAGGCGTTTGATGAAGTCTTTGCGCGATTCGCGGGTGAAGGTGACCACGGTCATCGCGTCCAGCTCGTAGCCCAGGTAATGGCGCAGCAGCAGAATGCGCAACACCAGCGAGGTGGACTTGCCCGCCCCTGCCCCCGCCACCACACAGGTGGACGGCGTGTCGCTGAAAATCAGCTTCCACTGGGCCGCACTGGGTTGCGCCTCGGCAGGCAAGCGCTGGGCCACATCGGCCTTGAAGCGCTTCTTCAATTCGGCGGTCAACGGCAGGCGCCAATCGTCAAAGAGGTTGTCGTCCTGGCCGGGTACGGCGGCGGTGTCAGGGCGGGTATCGCGGATGACCAGCACCTGGCGCCCCGCCTCGTACCCTTCCACACGCCCGCGCTCGAAGCCTTCGCGCAACCCGTCGGCATGGCCACTGCGCTGGCCTATGGCGTGGCCGAGGAACCAGGAGTCGCGATGCTGGGCTTGCAAGCGGGTCAGGCCCCGCCCCAAAAGGCGGGCGGCCAGGCGGCGAAACCAGGGTAACTGGGCAGGTGGGGTCAGGTCGGCAGGCGCCTGGGGATGCTCGTGGGCCACGGTCACTCCGATGGAATACAAAATCAGCGTGCCATGTTCGCCGCATCCACTGAAAATCACCAGCGAATGCTTGCAGATCAGTGGATTAGGCGATGAAACGGATAAAAATTCGCAGCCTTACAGATCTATCAATTCGATTGTTATAAGTCGATATTTACGCTTATTTTCGATCTTTCTTTGTCGCATCATGGCGTCATTCCACTGATTAAAGGAGCACGACCATGCTGCAACTGCGACCGTTCGAAAGCCTCGGCCACGCCAACCACGGCTGGCTCGATGCCCACCACCATTTCTCGTTTGCCGAGTACTATGATCCTGCTCGCATGCACTGGGGCAACCTGCGGGTCTGGAACGATGACCTGATCGCCGCCGGCAGCGGTTTCCCGCCGCACCCGCACCGTGACATGGAAATCATCACCTATGTCCGTGAAGGCGCGATCACCCACCAGGACAGCCTGGGCAACAAAGGTCGTACCGAAGCGGGTGACGTGCAGGTGATGAGTGCAGGCTCCGGCATCGTGCACAGCGAGTACAACCTGGAGGACGTCGATACGCGGATTTTCCAGATCTGGGTAGTGCCTGAGCGAGTGGGCGATGCGCCGACCTGGGGTACCCGCCCTTTCCCCACCGGCGAGCGTGGCGAAGGCTTCGTGACCCTGGCCAGCGGGCGTGAAGGTGACGAAGACAGTTTGCAGATTCGCACCGATGCCCGGCTGGTGGCCGCGACCCTGCGTGCAGGTGAAAGCGCCGAATACCGCTTCGATGCCGGGCGCCGTGGTTACCTGGTGCCGGCCAAGGGATTGGTAGAGGTCAACGGCCTGCAGGCCAAAGCGCGCGATGGGGTGGCGATCGAGCAAGAGGACGTGTTGCGGGTGACGGCCATCGAGGACAGCGAGATCGTGCTGGTGGATGTCGCCTGAATCTATTGCCTGCTCTGGCCTCATCGCAGGCAAGCCACACAGATGCGGCTCTAGACTTGGAGGCTACACAGTTCTGCCCGGAGCGGCGGTGCGGCGATCCGACTTGTCCCGCGAATGGGGCTACGAGGTGCATGGCACTGGCTTCGCCGGTGTTCGCGGGGCAAGCCCGCTCCCACGTCAATTTTTAGAAATTGCGCAAGACAGTTGCTCCCACAGGAATAACGCCAGCCTCAAAGTCGGCGTTGTACCTGTAGGAGTTGGCTTGTCGGGGCGCGGTTACGCACTTCGGTTTCCTTCGACCATTTCGCTGTCACAAACCACCCTCCCTCGCCGCTGTACTTGATCGACGGCCCGATGGCAAAGCTGCGCCCTTTGAGCGGCACCGGCCTGGATGCCGTCGAGGAGGCGCTGATGCAAGAGGCCATGGCACGCTGCCGGCAAAACGTTTCGGAAGCGGCGCGGCTGCTCGGCATGACCCGCCCTGCCCTGGCCTATCGGCTGAAAAAGGCACCCGGCGAGAGCGTGGCCGGTAAGCCCTGAGCATTAGGGGCTGCTTGGCAGCCCATCGCGGCGCAAGGCCGCTCCTACAACAGAACGCATCCCCCTGTGGGAGCGGCCTTGCGCCGCGATGGGCCGCAAAGCGGCCCCAACATTTCAGCGCCCACGCAAATACCGCAAGCGCATTGGCGCCATTCGCTGCCCTGCACTAGCGTTGTGCTATCCAGCCAGCCACTTGCCGTTCATGCGGAGCGAACACACAACATGCCGGATCTGCGCCCGAACCCGACGCTGAGCCTTGAGTACCGTGCCGAACGGCCGATCTTCCAGGCCTTTGTGGAGCAGGCGAGTCGCTCGCCCGAGGCAATCGCGATCATTGCCCACGAAGCCACCTGCAGCTATCGACAACTTGAGCAGATCAGCCAGGGCATCGCCACGTACCTGCTCGAAAATGGCGCCATCGGTGCCGATCGGGTAGTGATTGTCGCAAATCGCGGCGCGGCGCTGGTCTATGCCATGCTCGGCGCCTTGCGCGCCGGGCTGACCTTTACCGTTGCCGACGCCGCGTACCCGGCTGCACGTATCGGCCAGATCATCCGCACCCTCGAACCTGCCTTTGTATTGCGCTGTGGCGACGCCGAGGTCGAACCTGGCCATGCGCACTGCGTGAACGTGCCGCACGCCCCCGCCGATGCCCTGCAACACTTCGCCAGCCAGCCAGCGCCCCTGCCCGCAGTGAGCCCTGCTCAGCCGGCCTACATCACCTTCACCTCGGGCAGCACTGGCGAACCGAAGGGCATCGTCACCCATCATGCGCCGCTGGTGCACTTCGTCGACTGGCACGTGCAGCAGCATGGTTTTACCCAGGATGACCGCTTTTCGCTGCTATCCGGCCTGGGCCACGACCCGGTTTACCGCGATGTATTCACGCCGCTGTCGATTGGCGCCACCCTCCTCTGCCCGGCCCAGTCCACCCTGACCGACCCGTCGCGCCTGGCTGCGTGGATACACGACCACGGCGTGTCCGTCATCCACCTGACGCCGCCTTTGGGCAAACTGATCGAAACCGGCGCACGGATGAACGGGCTGCTGTTCGAACGCTTGCGTTACTTGTTCTGGGGCGGCGATGCGCTCAGCCCTACGCTGTACCAGCAGATGTGTGCGATTGCACCACACGCCACCAGCGTGAACTTCTACGGCACCACCGAAACGCCACAGGCCATGGCCTTCCACGTGCTTGACCCGCACGCGGACAACAGCAAAGTCCCGTTGGGCAAAGGCATAGGCGGCGCGCAACTGTTGCTCGTCAACGAGGCCAACCACCTGGTCGAAGCCGGCGAAGTCGGGGAAATTCTGATCCGCAGCCCCTACCTGTCGCTGGGGTATTGGGGCGACCCGGCACTGACCCAGGAAAAGTTCGTGGTAAACCCGTTCACCGGCGCACCGGCCGACCGCTGCTACCGCACCGGCGACCTGGGCACTTACCTGGCCGATGGCAGCGCCACTTTTCTGGGGCGCGGCGACAGCCAGGTGAAAATTCGCGGCCATCGCATCGAACTGGCGGAGATCGAAAACGCCATCACTCGACAGCCGCGCATCAAGCAATGCGTGGTGCTGGCCAACCATGACAACGCAAGTGTCAGGCTGGTCGCCTATTGCGTCGCCGATCAGCCCATAGCGACCGCTGAACTGCGCCAGGCCATCGCAGGCATGCTGCCGGACTACATGGTGCCGGCGATGTTCCTGTTCGTGCCGAGCATTCCACTCACGCCCAACGGCAAAATCGACAAGCGCGCCTTGCCTGCGGCTTTCGATGACAGCGCCTCCAGCACCCCGCAGGCGCTGTCACCGCTGGCGTTGAAACTGACCGAGGCCTGGGCGCAGATACTGCAGGCTCCGCACATCGATGCCCGCCTCACCTTCGTGGAGCTCGGCGGCGACTCGCTGTCGTTCGTCCGCGCCTCGATGGTGCTGGAAGCGCTGATCGGCCACTTGCCGGATCGCTGGGAAATGATACCGGTACAGGACCTGGCCGAACTGGCCGAACCAGGCACCCCGGCCAACACGTGGTCGATGCGGGTCATGGAAGTGCCGGTGTTCCTGCGCATGGTCGCCATTTTGCTGATTGTCGTCGGGCATTTGAATGTGTTTTCCGAGTGGCGCATTGCAGGCGAGACGTCGGTGCTGTTCCTGATCTCCGGCATCAGCCTGGCCAGGTTCCAGTTCAAGGCCATCGATGAGCGCGGCGATGCGCGCATGCTGCTCAAGTCGCTAGCCGCCATCGCGGTGCCGACGATTCTGTACACGGTACTGGTGCAGGCGGTGTTCGACCGAGTCCACTGGCAATCACTGCTGTTGATCTCCAACTGGTTCCCGCCCGACAAGGTCGGCGTGTTCAATTACTGGTACATCGAAGTGCTGGTGCAGATGCTGCTGATCCTCGGTGTCGTGTTGTCGATCAAGCGTGTGCGCAAGGCGATCATCGCCAACCCGTTCCGCTGCCTGATCATGGCCTCGTGTGCACTGGTGGTGGCGGATGTGCTGCTCAGCCGCTTCGTGTTCGACACCACAGCCCTGCTCAACCGGGTACCTCAGCATTACCTGGCCGTGATGGTACTGGGCATGGCCATTCACTACGCTGATACGACGCTGCGCAAAGCGGTCGCCAGTGCGGTGGCGCTGCTGCTGATTGCCGAGCTCGACCTGGTGGCCGTTGCCGGCCTCGGCTGGCAGGCGTTTGCCCGTTACATCGATATCGCCCTGCCGGCGATGCTGGCCTTGATCTGGTTCCGGTCCGTGCCCGTGCCGGGCGTGATCGCCAGAGCGGGCGCGATGATCGCCTCGTCCACCTTGTTCATCTACCTGACGCACTTCCAATTCCAGTCGCTGGCACGGCGCATCGTCGATCAGCCGTTGTTCGCGGTGGCCCTGGCCCTTGTCGGTGGCGTGCTGGTGACGTACTGCTGGAATACGTTGACCCGGCACGTCATTACCCGCCTTGGCGGGCGGCGCAAGACGCGTGGGGCACAGGCCGTGGAACGCGCGACCTCCCCTTGAAGGGGTAACCCTGTCGGCCCGCGGGTCATTGCCAAGCCTGAAACAGTTTGCATAAAATGCGAACCATTAACATTTGCAACTTTTTCAGGCGGCATGGATGAGCACCCCGGACGTAGCCCTCAACACCCAAGTCACCCAGCTCTACCGCGCGCAGAGCAAGTGGTTGCACGGTTGGCTGACGCCCCGGGTCAACTGCACCCACCTGGCCGCGGACCTGGTCCAGGACGTGTTCGTTCGGGTAATGTCGGCCGCCGACGCTGCGGCCAAGCTCGAAGCGGTACGTGAACCCAAGGGCTACTTGGCCACCATCGCCCGTCGCCTGATGATCGACCACCTGCGCCGCGTGCACTTGGAACGGGCCTGGTTGCAGGTACTGGCCGAGCAACCCGAAGCGTTGGACATCTCGGCAGAACAGCGTGTTGCCCTGCTGCAGACCTTGTTCGAGCTCGATGCGATGCTGGCAGCGCTCGGCACCAAGGTGCGTGAGGCGTTCTTGCTTTCGCAGGTCGATGGCCTGCCCTACAAACACATCGCCACCCAGTTGGGCATCTCTGAAGTGACGGTGCGCCGCTACGTTGCCAAGGCGGCCGAGCACTGCATGATCTACAGCCTGACGCACGGCCAGTGAGCATGGCCCTGAGTACCGAGCAACTCGCGGCCCTGCGCCAGGCCGCGCACTGGTACAGCCAGCTCAACAGCGGTGAGGCGCAGCCCAGTGAGTACAGTGCCTGGCAGGCGTGGCTGAACGCTGCACCGGTCAATGCCTGGGCCTGGCAGCAAGCCGAGCGTTTGCAGACACGCATGAGCACGCCCCATGCCCCAGCCACCACGCGGGTGTTGGCCGTGGCCGCACACGGCCGCCACGCCTCCCGCCGCCGCGTGGTCAAGGCCGGCCTGGTGTTGCTTGGGGGCAGTGCCCTGGGCCTGGGCAGCTATCGCGAAATGCAGCACGCGCCGCTGTTGCCAGACGTGCGCAGTGGCGTGGGCGAACAGCGCTGGCTGACCTTGAAAAACGGCGGCAGGGTGCTGCTCAACACCGCCTCCTCCGTTGACATCGACGAGACCGGCGAACAGCCGTCGGTGCGGCTGCGCCAAGGCGAAATCATGGTCGAGGTGCCCGCGCAGCAACGCTGCAGCGTGATGACCCGGCACGGCACCGTAGAGGCTGGCCACAGCCGCTTTTCCGTGCGGTTGCTGGACGACGCCGGCAAGCTCGAGGTGTTTGGCCAACAGGCACGCGTGGCGCTTGCCTCTGGCCAGGCGATGACGGTGAACAACGGCCAGAGCTGCCAGTTCAATGGCCAAGGCTTTTCTGTCGTGCAGGCCTTGGCCAACGCCGCTGATGCCTGGAGCCGCGGCTTGCTAATCGTGAACGACCAGCGCCTCGACACCTTCATCAACGACCTCGCGCGCTATCGGCCCGGTTGGCTGCGCTGCGCGCCCTCGGTGGCCGGCCTGCGCATCAGCGGCACCTACCGGCTCAATGACACCGACCAGATACTGCGGGCGCTGACCACGTCCCTGCCGGTGCAGGTGCAGGCCCGCACCCGCTACTGGGTCACCGTCACCGCCGCATAAAAAAATGGCCAAGGCCTGATCACTTTGCCGCGGCTCATCCGACTCATAGGTAACCCCAGCCCTGGCTGACTCTTTACCTTTCAGAGAACAACGACGATGACCTGCCGCTTCACTCTCAGGCCGTTCAGCGCGCCAGACCTGCGCACCTGCCTGTTGCTGACTGCATTGCTCGGCGGGCCAGGCGCAGCCTGTGCCGCGCAAGCGCATGACTACCACCTGCCGCAGGGCGACCTGGGCGAGACACTGACCCGTTTTGCCGCAGCGTCTGGCATCGTCTTGTCGTTCGACACCCAATGGACGCGCGGCAAACGCTCCCCAGCCTTGAATGGCCAGTACCCGGTGGACCAGGCTCTGCAGATGCTGCTGAGCGGCACCGGCCTGCAGGCCGTACAGGAAAGCGACGGCCGCTACTCGCTGCTGCAAACCCACCACCAGGGTGACGTGGTAGAGCTGGCCCCCAGCCGCATCGACGGCCAGGGCCTGGGCAACATCACCGAAGGCACTGGCGCCTACACCACCGGCGGTTCGACCACCGCGACCAAGCTGCCGCTGACCCTGCGCGAAACGCCGCAGTCCGTCAGCGTGATCACCCGCCAGGCCATCGACGACCACGGCTCGCAAGACATCGGCGAAGTGCTGCGCAATACGCCCGGGGTTTCGGTGCAGGCATATGACAGCGAACGTATGGAATACTCCGCACGCGGCTTTGCCATCACCAACTACCAGTACGATGGCGTCAACACCATCTATGACGGGGTTTATGACGAAGGTGCGACCCACGTCGACATGGCCGCCTACGACCGCGTCGAGGTCATCAAGGGCGCGACCGGGCTAATGACCGGCTCCGGTGACCCCTCCGCCACGGTCAACTTGATCCGCAAGAAGCCCACCCACGACTTCAAGGCCTCGATCACCGCCAGCGCCGGTTCCTGGGACAACTACCGCACCGAAGGTGATATCGCCGGCCCGCTCAACGCCAGCGGCAGCGTGCGCGGCCGTTTGGTCGGCGCGTACCAGGACCGCAAGTCTTACCTGGATCACTACAAACAGAAGAAGGACGTCTACTACGGCATTCTCGAAGCCGACCTGACGCCCGACACCCTGCTGACCTTCGGCATCGACAACCAGACCACCACGCCGCGTGGCGCTTCCTGGACTGGCAACCCGACCTACTTTGCCGACGGCAGCCGCACCGACTTTTCGCGGTCGCACAACCCCGGTGCCGACTGGAGCCGCCGCGACTTCCAGTCCACCACCTACTTCGGCTCGCTGGAGCAAGCCCTGGCCAATGACTGGAAGGTCAAGCTCAGCCTCAACCACATGATCAGCGACCATGACACCCGCCTGGCCTCGGCCAGCGGCGGCACCCCCAACCCTACAACCGGCGAAGACATGTTCTTCTACTGGGGGCGCTGGAAGGCCACCGCGTGCAGAACACCGCCGACCTGAATGTGTCCGGGCCCTTCACCCTGTTCGGCCGCCAGAATGACCTGGTCGCAGGCTTCATGACCTCGCATTCGCGCCAGACCGGCGACACCTTCGACGGCAGTGCCTTCGCCCAGGTACCGGGCTCGATCTTCGACTGGAACGGCAAGATTGCGGTACAGGACTTCCCGAAAAACGGCGACTACACCACCACCCAGAGCCAGAACGGCGCTTACGTGGCCACGCGCCTGAGGCCAACTGACAACCTGTCGCTGATCCTCGGTACCCGGGTCAGCACCTTCAAATACAACGACGACCAGGATTACTACCCGACCTCGTCCCTGGATGACACCCACGCCAGCTACAAGCAACATGGCGTCGTCACCCCGTATGCCGGCGTGGTCTATGACCTGGACGATACTTACTCGGTGTACGCCAGCTACACCTCGATCTACCAGCCGCAGGTGTACAAGGACGTCAATGGCGCCACCCTCGACCCGGTGGAAGGCGATGGTTATGAAGGGGGCCTGAAGGCGGCCTATTTCGATGGTCGGCTTAACGCTACCCTGGCGTTTTTCCGGATCGAACAAGACAACGTCGCCTCCTCCGTCGGCACCAACCCGGTCACCAACGAGGGCATCTACACAGCGATCGACGGCGCCACGACCCAGGGCGTCGAACTGGAGCTGGCCGGTGAACTGGCCCCAGGCTGGAACATCACCGCCGGCTACACCTACGCCCGTACCCGCGACGCCGACGACAACCGCCTGTTCGGCTTCCCGCTGGCGACCACCAAGCCTGAGCATGTGGCGCGGCTGTTCAACACCTACCGGCTGCCCGGCGCGCTGGACCGTGTCACCGTCGGTGGTGGGCTACGTTGGCAGAGCGCGTTCTACGGCACTATCTACAGCCCGACGGCTGGCGACTACACGCGCATC
The DNA here is from genome assembly GCF_014269095.1 of Pseudomonas sp. SWRI50. NCBI lineage: Bacteria > Pseudomonadati > Pseudomonadota > Gammaproteobacteria > Pseudomonadales > Pseudomonadaceae > Pseudomonas > Pseudomonas sp. SWRI50. The sequence goes on from NZ_JABWRW010000009.1 coordinate 69,807, forward strand.
AAGCAAGGGGGTTACACCTTGGTGGACCTGATGACGCGCTACCAGTACAGCGAGCACCTGAGCTTCACGGTCAATGCCAACAACGTGTTCGACAAGGTGTACCTGACCGGGCTGGGCAACTTCGACACCACCTACTACGGCGAGCCACGCAACCTGATGGTCACGACCCGCTGGGATTTCTGAGGCTACGGGTGTAGGAGCAGCCTTGTGCTGCGAAGAGGCCAGTGCATAAGGCCTAGATGTGAGGGGCCTGCACTGGCCTCTTCGCAGCGCAAGGCTGCTCCTACAAACAGCCCTAGGCCTGTCAGTTAGGGCCTAGGCCTGGGTACTGACCATCCCACCTGCGCTGCTGCCACCGCTCTCTTGCAGCGCTTCGAGCAGTTGCGCGGTCGCCTGCATGATTTGCCCAGTCAGGGTGGCGATGCTGGCCTGCTTGGCGCTCACCGCTGCGGCCTTGGCAGTCTCTTCCATCTTCGATGCCATCAATGCGGCCAACTGCTTCTGCTCTTCAGCCAGCTGCTTTTGCAGTTCCTTGATCATCTGCCGCAACTGCTGCACCGCTGCCGACTCGTCGCTGCTCTCGCTGCCTTGGGCCGACTCCGCCTGGCCACCGCCACCCACCTTCAAGGTGTCGCCACTGATGCTCAAAGGCCCGCCTTTTTCGCTCTGCGCGGCCTGCTTGGCCTGCTCGCGCTCGGCGGCCGCTGCGGCGCTCATCGCCTGGGCGGAAACTCCATTGATGTGGAGGTTACTCAAAGATATTGCTGTCATGCCGATTCCCTGCCTTCAGGTGAGTCCTTGCCTTGGCTCCCCTATCGGCCGCCGGACGCAGTTCTTTAGCCAGCGGTGACAAAACCCTCTAACCCCACCAGTAAATTCCCCCTCGTGTGGCTCGTTCCAACACATGTACTTGCGCAGGAGCCGGAGCCCCGGCGGGCGTCCACATTCGACCATTCAGGGAATCGCAGCCATGAGCCAGTCCTCACAGCAGGAAACAATCAAAGATCTGATCGGCGTGGGCTTCGGCCCTTCCAACCTGGCCTTGGCCATCGCCCTGGAAGAGCTCGCTCAGTCCCAGGGCCATGCCCTGGACGCGCTGTTCATCGACAAGCAGAAAGACTACCGCTGGCACGGCGAGACCCTGGCAACCCAAAGCGAGCTGCAGATTTCGTTTCTCAAGGACCTGGTCTCGCTGCGCAACCCCACCAGCCCTTACAGCTTCGTCAATTACCTGCACCAGAAGCAGCGCCTGGCCGACTTCATCAACCTCGGCACCTTCTACCCCTGCCGCCTGGAGTACAACGACTACCTGCGCTGGGCCGCCGAGCACTTCGCCACCCAGGCGGTGTATGGCGAAGAAGTGGTGCGTATCGAGCCTGAAGTGACGGCCGGCCGGGTAGAGCACCTGCGCTTGGTCTCGCGTGACCAACAAGGCCGCGAATACAGCCGCCGCACCCGCTCGGTAGTGGTCGGCAGCGGCGGCACGCCGAAAATTCCGGAAAAGTTCGGCGCCTTCAAAGATGACCCGCGCGTCTTCCACCACTCCCAGTACCTCAGCAGCCTGAACAAACTGCCGTGCACTGAAGGCAAGCCGATGCGCATCGCGGTGATCGGCTCTGGCCAGAGCGCCGCCGAGGCCTTCATCGACCTCAACGACAGCTACCCGTCGGTCAAGGTCGACATGATCTTGCGCGGCTCGGCACTCAAGCCGGCCGACGACAGCCCGTTCGTCAACGAGATCTTCTCCCCAGGCTATACCGACCTGGTCTACAACGAGCCGGCCGACCAACGCAGCAAGCTGCTGGGCGAGTACCACAACACCAACTACTCGGTGGTCGACCTGAACCTGATCGAACGCATCTACGGCATCCTCTACCGCCAGAAGGTCGCCCACCAGTTCCGCCACAACGTGCTGTGCCGGCGCCAAGTGGAAGCGGTGGTGGCCACCCGCGAAGGCCTGGAACTCACCCTGCGCGATCTCGCCACTGGCCAGTACCAGACCCACCGCTACGATGCGGTGATCCTGGCCACCGGCTACGAGCGCCGCTCGCACCGCGACCTGCTGGCACCACTGGCGGGTTACCTGGACGACTTCAGCGTCGACCGCAACTACCGGGTACTGGCCAGCCCAGACCTGCAGGCGTCGGTTTACCTGCAAGGTTTCTGCGAGAACAGCCACGGCCTGAGCGACACCTTGCTCTCGGTGTTGCCCGCCCGCGCCGCCGAGATCGGCCAGGCGCTGTACCAGGACCTGTCGCGCTTCAATGGCCGTTCGCAACCGGCTGTCGCCCTGACCAGCGCCTGATTCCCGCCTTCACTCGCCGGCCTGTCGCCCTGCGCGAAGGCCGGCTTGCGCTTTCTGAAACATTTGCTTGCATTTAAAACGGCAGGATTTCCATTCTCATTCGTCTTTATAAGTGCAGCCCTCTTGGTTGGGCACAAGCTCGACTACACATTTCAGAAGACGATCAGATGGCCAAATCCCCGAAAAAATCCAAATCCAAGTTGTGGTTCCTGGTCCACAGCTGGCTCGCCCTCCCGATCTGGTTCTTCGTGCTGATCGTCTGCTTTACCGGCATGCTCGCCGTGGTCAGCCAGGAGATTGTCTGGCTGGCCAACCCGGACGTGCGCGCCAGCAAGCCTGACGGCGATGCCGAACGCCTGAGTTACCAGCAGGTGCTCGATGCCCTGCACAAGGCCGAGCCGGACATGGCCGTTGAGTCGCTGAGGCAGCCGGATGGCTCGCACTTCGCCCTGACCGCCGATGTGACCTTCCCCGACGGCACCAGCCCAACGCTCTACGTCAACCCGTACACCGGGGCCATCCAGGGCAAGAGCCCGGACTTCAACTTCGAAGGCTTCACCCGCGCCTTGCATGGCTGGTGGCTGGTGCCCTTCACCAATGGCTTCAGCTGGGGTTGGTACCTGGTCTCGATACTCGGCCTGCCGATGCTGGCCTCGCTGGTCACAGGCCTGGTGGTCTACAAGAAATTCTGGAAGGGCTTCTTCAAGCCCGTTCGCACCGGCCATGGCTCGCGCATCTTCTGGGGTGACCTGCACCGGCTGGCCGGGGTTTGGTCGATCTGGTTCATCGCGGTCATTTCCATTACCGGTACCTGGTTCCTGATCCAGGCGATTTTGTTCGACAACAACATCAGCATCTCCAGCCGACCTATCGTGCCGGTCATCGCCCGTGAGGATGTGCCGCAGACAGCCGATGGCAGCCAGGCACCGCGCATCGATGTGGATGAAGCGGCGCGCATCGCCGGCTTGGCGATCCCGGGCCTGGAGATCAGCTCCGTCTCACTGCCGGCTACTGCCTACAGCCATGTCACCCTGGGTGGCCGCGGCTGGTACCCGCTGATGTTCCAGTCGGCCGCCGTCAACCCCTACACCAGCAACGTCGACAGCCAGTTCCTGATCAGCGACCGCTCTGCCCTGGAGTTCGTCACCGAGTCCATGCGCCCCCTGCACACCGGCGACTTTGGCGGCCTGGCGATCAAGCTGATCTGGTTCTTCTTTGGCCTGGTCCTCACCCTGATGGTGTTCAGCGGCCTGTTGATCTGGACCAAACGCACCGCCCAGGCGACCGCCGCCGCCCTCAAGCGCAGCGAGCGTGCGCCACGCGCGGCCAGCCGTGAAAGCACCGTGGAGATCCGCCCATGAGCCAGGCCAAGACCCTGCCCGCCAGCCCGCTCAAGCAGTGGTGGCTGAAATGGCGCTTCCACCTGAACATCCTGCTGATCCTCATCCCGCTGGGTTTCATGCCCAAGTACTTCGAAAACGCCAGACTGTTCCGCGGCGACGCCGGGCTGGGGGCGAACGTGATCAGCGACATCCAGGTCGGCCCCTACAGCCTGAACTTGGCCGAACTGCGCGACGAGGCACCACGCGCCGACGGCCCCGCCGGCCATTTCAAGTCATTCAGCGCCTCGCTGTGCAAGGCCTGCATCAATGACGTCAAGGCCGTCTACCTGCGCATCGGCAAGCCGCGCAGCCTGCGCGCTGCTGGCACCATTTTCTTCGGCGCGCCGTACCGCATGGGCACCAACCTGCTGATACCGCCGCGCACCCAGCCTGATGCACAGATCTGGATCACCCTCGAAGGCTGGGACGGCAGCATGCACCAGGCTTCGGTCCCCCTGGCCAAGGCATCGCCCGCCACCGTGGCCTGGCTCGAGAAACAAGGAGGCAAGAAATGAAACACCTGATGCGTAAGCTCGCCCTGCCCTTGCTGGTACTGGCCGCAGGCCCTGCCCTGGCCCACAACCCGATGTGCGAATGCGAAGAAGTGGCCAGCGGCCAGGTCAAATGCACCGGCGGTTTCTCGGATGGCAGCGGCGCCCCTGGGGTGACCCTGGATGTGATCGGCTATGACGAGCAGGTGCTGGTCGGCGGCAAGCTCGGCGACGACTCGACCCTCACCTTCAAACGCCCCGACGGTGAGTTCTACGTGCTGTTCGATGCAGGCCCTGGGCATGTCGTCGAAGTCGACTACGCCGACATTGCCCAACCATGAACAGCCCGGCCATGAATAGCCCAGCCATGAACCGCGCCCAGGTAGTCCGCCCGGCCGGCGCCGGCCACGAAACCCTGTACGTGCTGCTGGTCAGCCTGCTGATCGTGGTGCTTGCCGCCACGGTGGTGATGCTGCGTGGCGAACGCGAGGACGAACAGACCATCGCCAGCCACCAGATCGACGCCCGCCGCGACCTGACCCCCGCCGAACAAGGCCTGTACACCGACCTGCGCGTGGCCTTCGACGAGATCCAGTTGCTGCGCGAGGAAACCGCCGCCGTGCCCAGCGTACAAGCCCTGGCCGACGACGGCTTGCCACCTTTTGTGGTCGATGCGGGCAGCCAGAGCCGCGGTGGCCACCAGTGGTCGTGGCTGGCAACTGGCGCCTACCTGGGCCGCAGCCAGGCCCCTCAGGTGGCCGGCAGCCTGCTGCTGATTCTGCCTGACGACAGCACTGGCCAGCCGGATGTGTGGCTACGCCGCGACAGCGCCGCCGTTACGCCGGACGACCTGGGCCACGCCGCCCTGATCGCCGCCGGCTGGCAACAGGTGGTCAGCCACTACGACGCCGGGGTCACCCGCGAACACCGTCACTGAACCCAAGGACTCCCCCATGTTCCGCTCCGCCCTCGCCCTGCTCCTGGCCCTTGCCCTGCCGGCACTGGCCCTGGCCGATAACGGCAAGCCCCTGCGCATCGGCATTACCCTGCACCCGTACTACAGCTACGTCAGCAACATTGTCGGTGACAAGGCCAAAGTGGTGCCACTGATCCCGGCGGGTTTCAACCCACATGCCTACGAGCCGCGCGCGGAGGACATCAAACGCATCGGCACGCTGGACGTGGTGGTGCTCAACGGCGTGGGCCATGACGACTTCGCCGACCGCATGATAGCGGCCAGCGAAAAGCCCGGCATCGCCACCATCGAGGCCAACCAGAATGTGCCGTTGCTGGCCGCCACCGGCATCGCCGCGCGTGGCGCCGGCAAGGTGGTCAACCCGCACACCTTCCTGTCGATCAGCACCACCATCGCCCAGGTCAACAACATTGCCCGCGAACTGGGCAAGCTCGACCCGGACAACGCCAAGTTCTACACGCAAAATGCCCGCGCCTATGCCAAACGCCTGCGCGCCCTGCGCGCGGAGGCCCTGGCCAAGGTCACCGAAGCGCCCAGCGCGACCTTCCGCGTGGCGACCATCCATGCGGCCTACGACTACCTGGTGCGTGACTTTGGCCTGGAGGTCACTGCTGTGGTCGAACCGGCGCACGGCATCGAGCCAAGCCCGGCCCAGCTGAAAAAGACCATCGACCAGCTCAAGGCGCTGGACGTGAAGGTGATCTTCTCGGAGATGGACTTCCCGTCCGCCTATGTCGAGACCATTCAGCGCGAATCGGGCGTGCGCCTGTACCCGCTGACGCACATTTCCTACGGTGACTACACCAAGGAAAAGTACGAAGTGGAGATGAAGCGCAACCTCGACACCGTGGTCCGCGCCATCCAGGAGAACCGCGCATGACCGCCGCCGCCCACCTCGCCGCGGCCAATGGCCCGCGCATCGAGTTTGCCGGCATCGACCTGACCTTGGGCCGCACCCGCATTCTCGAACAGGTCAGCTTCAGCGTGGCGGCCGGCAGCGTGCATGCGATCGTCGGCCCCAACGGCGGCGGCAAAAGCTCGCTGATCAAGACCTTGCTCGGGCAGATGCCGCACCAGGGCCAACTGACCCTGCACTGGCCGAGCCCCCACGAAGTGATCGGCTACGTGCCCCAGGCGCTGGAGTTCGACCGTGGCCTGCCGATGACCGTGGACGACTTCATGGCCGCCATGTGCCAGCGCCGGCCCGCCTTCCTCGGCCTGTCACGCCGCGTGCAACCGGCCATCGATGCCGCGTTGGCCCGGGTCGGCATGCTCGACAAGCGCAAGCGGCGCATGGGCGCGCTGTCCGGCGGTGAACGCCAACGGGTGCTGCTGGCCCAGGGGCTGATTCCCGAGCCGCAACTGCTGGTGCTGGATGAACCCATGTCGGCCCTCGACGAAGCGGGCATTCAGGTGTTCGAGCAGCTGCTGCACAGCTGGCGCCAGGCTGGCACCACCGTGTTGTGGATTGAGCACGACCTGGAGGCCGTGCTGCGCCTGGCCGACCGGGTCACTGGCCTGAGCCGCCAGGTGCTGTTCGACGCCCCACCCGCACAGGCCCTGACCCCAGAGCGCCTGCTTGGCCTGTTCTCCGTTCACCCGCGCAGCGAGAGCCTTGCCTCATGAGTTTTGAAGCATTTCGCCAACTGGTCCAGGAATGGGCCAACACCGGCTACCTGCCCGAGGCGCTGGCCTACGGGTTCGTGGTCAATGCCCTGTTGGCCGGCCTGATGATCGGCCCGGTGCTGGGCGGCCTGGGCACCCTGGTGGTGGTCAAGCGCTTTGCCTTCTTCTCCGAGGCGGTTGGCCATGCCGCGCTCACGGGGGTTGCCATCGGCATCCTGCTGGGCGAGCCGTATACCGGCCCTTATGGCAGCCTGTTTGGTTACTGCCTGCTGTTCGGCATCCTGCTCAACTTCCTGCGTAACCGCACCGGGTTGTCACCGGATACGCTGATCGGCGTGTTCTTGTCGGTGTCCCTGGCCCTGGGCGCAAGCCTGCTGCTGATGCTGGCGGGCAAGATCAACGTGCACATCCTCGAGAACGTGCTGTTCGGCTCGGTGCTGACGGTCAGCGCCCAGGACCTGGTGGTGCTGGGTATCGTCGCGGTGCTGGTGCTGGCGCTGGCCTTGCCGCTGTACAACCGCATCATGCTGGCCAGTTTCAACCCGCAATTGGCGGCGGTACGCGGGGTGGCGGTGAAGACCCTGGACTACCTGTTCGTGGTGCTGGTGACCCTGGTCACGGTGGCGTCGGTGAAGGTGATCGGGGCGATTCTGGTCGGTGCGCTGCTGGTGATTCCGGCGGCTGCGGCACGCCTGGTCAGCCAGTCGCTCAAGGGCTTTTTCTTTATCTCGGTGCTGATCGCCACGCTGAGCACCCTGCTCGGCATCTTGTTGCCGATCGTTTGCGACCTGCCGGTACCTTCCGGCGCTGCGATCATCCTGGTCGCCGGCATCTGCTTCGCACTGGCCGCGCTGGCCCGTGCGCTTGTTCCACGCCTGCAAGGAAACCCGGCATGAACCTGAAACAGCTGACCTTGGCACTGACCCTGGCGGGCCTGCCTTCGCTCTCTTTTGCCACGCAAGTGCTCACCACCTTGCCGGTGACCCACAGCCTGGCCACCGCCCTGCTCGACGGCACTTCGGTGCAGCTCAAGCGCGCAGCGCCTGCCAACCTGCCGGCCAGCCGCCAACCTTCGTACTTCAGCAGCCGCGGCGGCGAAAGCCTGGCAAACGCCGCGCAACAGGCCGACGCGGTGATCGGGGTGCGCTCGATCTGGCGTGACGACCCCCTCTACCCGATGGCCCGGCGCAGCAATATCCGCATCGTCGAAATTGATGCAGCGCGCCCGGTGGACGGCGCCTTGCCAGGGATTGCGGTGACCGGCGACGACGCCTACGGCGCCTACCCGTGGCTGAACCCGACCAACCTTGGGCGCATGGCCGATGTGGTGGCCAATGACCTGGAACGGTTGTCGCCGGCCGACAAGGCGAAGATCCAAGGCAACCTGGCCGGCCTCAAGCGCCAGCTGCTGGAGCTGACGGCCAGCAGCCAGACCCAGCTGGCCGAGGTAGACAACTTGACCGTGGTCAGCCTGTCCGAGCGCTTGGGTTACCTGGCCAGCGGGTTGAACCTGGATGTGGTGGAACAGGCGCTGCCGGCCGAGGGCAAGTGGGATGCGGCGGCGCTCAAGGCGCTGGGGGAAAACCTGAAAAGTCAGGACGTGGCATTGGTGCTGGACCATCGCCAGCCGGAGCCGGCGGTGGCCGAGGTGATCAAGGCTGCAGGAGCCCGGTTGGTGGTGGTGGACAGTGATGCCAATGATGCGGTGGCGGGGTTGAAGGCCAGTGTTGAGCAGGTGGTTGGCGCCTTGAGCGAAAGCTGATGCCGCCTGTACTGGCCTCTTCGCGGGTAAACCCGCTCCCACAGGTCTCCGTCGGTGACGGGCCTGGCCGGGAAGAGGCCGGCACAGGTCATCGACATTCAGCGCTTCATGCACCGCTGGTACCGCTCATCCACCCTGCCCGCAAACCACGCGGTGGTGAGCTTACGGGTAATCTTCGGGCTCTTCAGCTCGATCCCCGGCAAGACCGCACGCGCCACCGGTTTACCTGCCGCCGCATCCGCCAGCTCGAACACACCGCTGTACAGCTTGCTGTCTTCAAAGGCCAGGCTGTCACCCGACTCCAACTGGCTGCGAATCTGTGGGTTGCGCAAACCCAGCTTCACCCCCAATTTGCGCGCCGCCAGCTCGGTGGTACCGGGCATGATCGCGCCGGGGGCAATTAGGTCGCCATCCAGCGCCAGGCTGGTGCCCGTCACCTTGCTCAGCGCCGCCTGGAACGCCGCATTGCGGCTGGCGTACCAACCTGCATTGAAATCAGCGAAGCGGTACAGCTGGCGATCGTAATGCGCCGGGTAGCCTAGCAGGTGAGCAATGCCGAAATACAGGCCGCCACGGCGGCTGAACACTTCCTGGCGGATCGTGCCTTCATAGCTGTAGGGGTAGTCCTTGGCGTGCTTTTCGGCGAAGTCGATGCTGACCTGCATCGGCCCGCCGGTGTGCACCGGGTTGAGCCCACCCAGCAAGGTCTTGCCCAGTGGCAGGCGGGCAATGACTTCGTCGTACAGCGCACTCAGTTGCTTCTCGCTGCGCACGGCCAGCAGCCGCTGCTGGTAGCTCTGGCCGTTGCCGGAAGGCGTCTTCAGCGCGCCATCCACCAGCAGGCGGGGAATGTGCAGGCGCGCGGCGCGACGGTCGATTTCGTCGCGAGCGATGCGCCCGAGGTTGGGCACCTGTGGGTCTGCGTTGAAGGTCGACTCCTGCTCGGTCACTGCCAGTACCGCGCACAGGTTGCTTTTGCTAGGCGCAATGCGCTGGGCTTCGAAGGCCTGTTGAATGTCCTTGGCCCAGCCTGCACGGTCTTTGGCTTGCGCGGGTAATAAGCGCATCAGTTGGGCGCGCACCTTGGCCGGGTCCGCTTCAGGCTCTTCTTCGCGACGCCCCGCGCAGCCTTGCAGCAGCGCCAGGGCCATCAGGGCCGTCGCCAGTAACCGCGCGTTCAGGGCTGCTCACCGACCAGGTAGGTCTTGCTGATATGGCGGAACTGCGGGTGGCTGGCACTGCCCATCAGTTCGAACAGCACCATCTCACGGGTGACGATGTGCGCCCCGGCTGCGCGCATGCGCGCCAGGCCCGCGGCCTTGCTGGCTGCGGTGCGGCTGTCACAGGCATCCTCGACCACGAACACCTGCTTGCCCAACGCCAGCAGGCCGAGCACAGTTTGCAGCACACAGACGTGGGTCTCCATACCGCAGACGATCACCTGCTCACGTCCCATCAAACTGGCCGGCAAGCACTCGGCGGCCACACAGGAGAAATGGCTTTTTTCCACTACCTGGGCAGCAGGCGCTGCAGCGGTCAGTTCCGCCAAGGTAGGGCCAAGCCCTTTGGGGTACTGTTCGGAAATGACCGTCGGCAGTTCCAGCTCCGCAGTCGCCGCCAGCAACCAGCGCGCTCGCGCCCGAGTGCCTTCGGGGTCGCTCATGGCGCCGATGAGTTTTTCCTGGATGTCGACGACCAGCAGCGTGGCCTTGTGTGGATCGATCAGCATTGTCTGCCCCTTGCCTGGGAAAAGGCCTAGCCTCCCCCAGGCAAGCGGTGACGTCAATCAGGCCGAAAGCCGATGTGGCTCAAGCGACGCGGCCAGCACGCCGAGCACACGGTCTTCGTGTTCGTGGATGAAGAAGTGGCTGCCGGGGAATATTTCCAACGAAAAGTCGCCCAGGGTTTCCTTGCGCCAGGCCAGCAGTTGCTCCTCGCTGGCCCGGTCGTCTTCGCCGCCCAGCACGTGCAGCGGGCATTGCAACGCTGGCCGCTGACGATAGGCATAGCGGCCGCACAGCAAAAAGTCGGCGCGCAGGATCGGCAAGGTCAGGCTCATCAACTCGGCATTGCCCAGCACTTCCTCTGGCGTACCGTTGAGTTCGCGCAATTCGCTGATAAGCTCATCGTCGCGCTTTGGGTCGCGCCAATTCTTACCCTCGTAGTCTTCGCGCCGGGTGGGGGCGGCGGTGCCGCAGGCGAACAACGCCAACGGCGGCGCACACCCCAGCGCCTGTAGCTCATGGGCCAGCTCGAAGGCCAGCAGCGCGCCCAGGCTATGACCGAGCAAGGCATACGGCGCGCTGGCGGCCAGGCGTTGCTCGGCCGCCAATTGCCGCGCAAGTGCCTGCATGTCGGTCTGCAGCGGTTCGCCCATGCGCGCACCGCGCCCAGGCAGCTCCACCGGCCGCACCTGCAACCAGGCCGGCAGCTTGCGCCGCCAGCGGCTGTAAACCATGGCGCTGGCCCCGGAATACGGCAGGCACAGCAGGTTCATCGAGGTCACTGCGCTGCGGCTTCGGCCATCTTCTGGCGCAGGCTCAGCGGGCGCATGTCGGTCCAGACCTCGTCGATGTAGGCCAGGCAGTCTTTCTTCAGGCCGCTCTTGCCTACTGCTCGCCAGCCATTGGGGATTGCCTTGTAGTCGGGCCAGATCGAGTACTGCTCTTCGTGGTTGACCACTACCTGGAACTGGATATCGTCGCGGTCGAATACGGAAGTCATTGCCTGTCTCCTTGAGTGATAGGTGCCGGTACGCGCTTGGCGTAGGACGGTTCTCAAGTAGACGTAAGGCGGTGCGGAAAAATTAGGGGGTTGGTTGGCGGCATGACATGCCCTGTCACCCATCCCCTCACGCCCCCCGCAGCAAGTCATGGTCATCCAACAACCGATAAGCCACCTGCGGATTACGCTCCAACCCCCGCCGAATCGCCGCCGGTATCAACTGCCGGGTCTTGCGGCAAAGCCCCGGTTGTTCATCCAGCTCGATGACAATCCCGCGCATGGTCCGCACCTCATTGAACCCCGGGGCAATGTGCACACGGATGCCAAGGTTTTCATACATCCGCTGTTGCAGGCGCTGCAGGTCATCCAGGTCTTTGAGGTTCTCCAACCGCTCAAGCAGGCGCTTCTCCTCCTGCCGCGTGAGCAGGAGGATGCGCTGCGCCGCTGACGGCTGCTCGGCCAGGTGCTCGCGGCCGCAGTTACAGGCGCCAGGGGGGCACGGTTGGCGAAGGTTGGGTGGTGTGCTCATGGGGCAAGCATAGCCTTCTTCGCCATCAAGCCCCAATTCGAACCTGTTAGGGCCAAAAGGGCCGCTGCGCGCCCCATCGCCGGCAAGCCAGCTCCCACGAGAATGCGCGGTTCTTGTGGGGCTTGCCGGCGATGGGCTGCACAGTAGCCCCAGTGCCTCAAAATCCAATTTATTTCCTGTCAGGCAAAAAAATTTCACAAAGCGCTAGACCTCAACCCATCACTTCGCCTATAAATCGCCTAAAGGAAATTTATATTCCTAACAAGAAACACCCTTCGCCATCCCGCGAATCCCTTTGCCCTTGTGCCCGACCTGCCCCACTCCACCACGAGGCCCCGACATGCATCCCGCTCCCGATCATTTCATCCTGCGCGTCAGTTGCCCGGCCGTGTCCGGCATCGTCGCCGCGGTGACCACCTACCTGGCCGAGCAAGGTTGCTACATCAGCGAGATGGCGCAGTTCGACGACGAGGACAATGGCCGCTTCTTCATGCGCGCCGTGTTCCGCTACAACACCGGTGTCAGCGGTGACACGCCGCAACTGGAAGCGGGCTTTGCCGACGTCGCCCAGCGCTTCGACATGCAATGGAGCCTGCACAGCAGCGCCCGGCCGATGCGTGTGTTGCTGATGGTCAGCAAGTTCGACCACTGCCTGTCCGACCTGCTCTACCGCCACGCCAAGGGCGAACTGGACATGCACATCACTGCCGTGGTTTCCAACCACCTGGACCTGCGCCCCATGGCCGAACGCCAGGGCATCCGTTTCGTCTACCTGCCAGTAACCAAAGAAACCAAGGCCGAGCAGGAGGCCGCGCTGATGCGCATCGTCGAGGACACCGGCACCGAGCTGGTGGTGCTGGCGCGCTACATGCAAATCCTCTCCGACGACCTGTGCCGGCAACTGTCGGGCCGGGCGATCAATATTCACCATTCGTTCCTGCCCGGTTTCAAAGGGGCCAAGCCTTACCACCAGGCTTACCAACGCGGGGTCAAGCTGATCGGCGCCACCGCACACTACGTCACCAGCGACCTCGACGAAGGGCCGATCATCGAGCAGGAAGTGCAGCGCGTGGACCACGCCTACGCCCCTGACAACCTGGTAGCCATCGGCCGTGACACCGAGACCATCGCCCTGTCGCGTGCGGTGAAGTACCACCTGGAACACCGGGTGTTCCTCAACCACGACCGCACGGTGATCTTCAAATGAATGCCCTCCCCAGCGTCAAGCTGATCGACGGCAAGGCCACGGCGGCGCGGGTGCTGGCCGAGGTCCGCGAGCAGGTGCATACCCTGCGCCAGGGCGGTGTGCAACCAGGCCTGGCCGTGGTGCTGGTAGGCGCCGACGCCGCCAGCCAGGTGTATGTACGCAACAAGGTGCTGCGCGCCGAGGAAGTGGGCATCCGCTCCCTGGAGCATCGCCTGCCGGCAGACACGTCTCAAGCCCACCTGCTGACCCTGATCGACCGGCTCAACCGTGACAACGCGGTCAACGGCATCCTCGTGCAACTGCCCTTGCCGGCACACATCGACGCGCACCGCGTGCTGCAAGCCATCAGCCCGCTCAAGGACGTGGACGGCTTCCACAGCGAGAACGTCGGCGGCCTGGCCCAGGGCCGCGACGTGCTCACCCCCTGCACCCCCAGTGGCTGCATGCGCCTGTTGCGCGATGCTTGCGGTGAGTTGCGCGGCAAGCATGCGGTGGTGGTGGGGCGTTCGAACATTGTCGGCAAACCCATGGCCGCCCTGCTGCTGCAAGCCGACTGCACGGTGACCGTGGTGCACTCGCGCAGCCACGACCTGCCGGCGTTGTGCCGCCAGGCCGACATCCTCGTTGCTGCGGTGGGCAAGCCGCGCCTGATCGGCGCCGACTGGCTCAAGCCCGGCGCAGTGGTGATCGACGTCGGCATCAACCGCATCGATGAAGACGGCCGCAGCCGCTTGGTCGGCGACGTCGATTTTGCCGCCGCCCTGCCCCAGGTCGCCGGCATCACCCCAGTGCCCGGTGGCGTCGGCCCGATGACCATCGCCTACCTGATGAAAAACACCCTGCTCGCCCTCGACCTGCAACAACAGGCCGCCCAACAGGAGCGCACCGCATGCCTTTCGCCCTGCTGAAATACGGCCTGAGCGCCGACTACCCGGTGGAGGTCGACCTGCCGCCACCCTGCGAACTCAAACCGCGCTACGACGTAGTGATTATCGGCGGCGGCGGCCACGGCGTGGCCATCGCCTACTACCTGGCCAAGTACCATGGCATCACCAACGTCGCGGTGCTGGAAAAGGCCTACCTGGGCGGCGGCAATACCGCACGCAACACGGCGGTGATTCGCTCCAACTACCTCACCAGTGAAGGCGTGCGCTTTTACGCAGAATCGGTGCGGATGTTCCAGAACCTGTCCAACGAGTTCGACTTCAACATCATGTACTCCGAGCGCGGCCAGCTGACCCTGGCGCACACCGACGCCACCGTGCGCGCCTTCCGCCAGCGTGCCGAGGTCAACAAGCACTTTGGCGGGCGCACCGAGATGATCGACCGCCAGCAGATCCGCGAACTGGTGCCGAGCCTGAACCTCGACCCCGGCCACCTGCCGGTGCTGGCCGGGCTGTGGCACATCGACGGCGCCACCGCACGCCACGACGCGGTGGCCTGGGGCTACGCCAAGCAGGCCGCCAAGCGCGGGGTCGAGATTCATCAACTGACCGAGGTGCAGGACCTGCTGATCCGCAATGGCCGCATCGAAGCGGTGAAGACCAACCGCGGCACGGTGCAGTGCGGCTGCGTGGTGCAGGCCGTGGCCGGGGCCAGTTCGCTGTTGATGGCCAAGGCCGGCATCCGTGCGCCGATCCACACCTACCCGCTGCAGGCCATGGTCACCCAGCCGTTCAAACCGTTTCTCGATCCGCTGGTCAGCTCGTCAGCACTGCACTGCTACGTGCAGCAGACCAGCCGTGGCGAGATCGTCTTCGGCGGCGGCTCCGACCCCTACCCGTTGTACAACACCCGCTCCACCCTCGATTTGAAGGAAAGCCTACTGGCCCAAGCCATCGAGATGTTCCCGTTCATGGCCAACGCCAAGCTGATGCGCCAATGGGCCGGGATGACCGACATGACGCCGGACTACAGCCCGATCATGGGCCTGTCGCCGGTCGACAACTACTACCTGGACGCCGGCTGGGGTACCTGGGGTTTCAAGGCCACGCCAATTTGCGGCAAGACCATGGCCGAGCTGGTCGCCAGTGGCGGCAAGGTGCCAGAGATGATCGCGCCCTTCGCCCTGGAGCGCTTCAGCCGCTTCCAGCAAGTCAACGAAATGGGCGCGACCGCCGCCAGCCACTGAAAGGAACGCACGATGAAGATCCTGACCTGCCCCTTGAACGGCCCGCGCAACATCAGCGAATTCACCTACGGCGGCGAGTTCAAGCACATGCCCGACCCGGCCGCCTGCAGCGATGCCGAATGGGCCGACTACGTGTTCAACAGCGACAACCACGCCGGTGTGGTCATCGAGTGGTGGCTGCACAACGCCTCCAGCTACTGGTTCCTGGCCGAGCGCCACACCGTCAGCGACCAGGTGCTGCGCACCTTCGACCCGAAAGAACGGTTCGACCGCCGCGTCGACTTCACCCCCGCCGCCACCCCGGAGATCGCCGGATGAACAGCCACACTCGCCTCCCCGCGCCCATGGGCCTGCTGATCGACCGCGAGCGGCCCCTGCGTTTCAACTTCGATGGCCAGGCCTGCTCAGGCTTTGCCGGTGACAGTATCGCCAGCGCCCTGCTCGGCAACGGCCGCTGGTTGCTGTCGCGCTCGTTCAAGTACCACCGTCCACGTGGCCCGCTGAGCCTCGCCGGGCAGGATGCCAACACCCTGGTGCAACTGCCCGACGAACCCAACGTGCTGGCCGACATGGAGGCGGCGCGTGATGGCCAGGTGGTCGAGGGGCAGAACTTCAACGGCAGCCTGGAACATGACCGCGACGCCTACCTGGGCACGTTTTCGCGGTTCATGCCGGTCGGTTTCTATTACCGCTCGTTCTACAAGCCCAAGGGCATATGGAAGGTCTGGGAGCCGCTGATCCGCAAGAAGGCCGGCCTCGGCGTGCTGGACCTCGGCTTCAAGCCGCAGTACTACGATAAGGTCTATCTGTTCGTCGATGTGGCGGTGATCGGCGGCGGCCCTGCCGGTTTGCGCGCGGCGCTGGACGCAGCCAACGCCGGGGCCAAGGTGCTGCTGATCGAACAACAGCCGGTGCTGGGCGGCTCGCTGACCTACGCCCGCTTCGACATTGCCGGCACCCGCGCAGCCAGCCTGCGCCAGGAGCTGCTGGCGGCTGTCGAGGGCCATCCGAACATCCACCTGCTGCTTGAGGCCACCTGCAACGGCTGGTTCACCGACAACTACCTGCCGGTGATACAGCACAAGCGCCTGTACAAGGTACGCGCCACGCGCTGCCTGGTGGCGGCGGGTTCGTTCGACCAGCCGGTGGTGTTTCGCAACAACGACTTGCCCGGGGTGATGCTGACCAGCGCCGCGCAACGGCTGATGAAGCTCTACGCGGTCAAGCCGGGGCAACGGGCGGTGATCCTCACGGGGCACGATGACGGCTACCTGGCCGCGCTCGACCTGCAGGAGCAAGGTGTGGCCATTGCCGCCCTGGTGGACATGCGCGCCGCGCCCGCCGATGCCGCGCTGGCTGCCGAATTGAAACGGCGTGATATCCCCATTCATCTGGGCAGCACCGTCTATGAAGCCCTGCACGACAAGGGCATGCGCCATGTGACTGGCGTCGATATCCGCCCGATCACCGGCCAGGGCAAGGTCGGCGACCATGGCCTGCGCCTGGCTTGCGACCTGCTGTGCATGTCGGCCGGCTACATGCCGGTGTACCAACTGCTGTGCCAGGCTGGCGGCAAGCTGGCCTATGACGTCAACCGCGACGAGTTCACCCTCAGTAACCTGCCGGCCGGGCTGGATATCGCAGGCTCGGTGAACGGCCGGCATGTGCTAAGCAATGTGCTCACGGACGCCACACGCGCAGCTAGCGAGGCCCTGGCGGCGCTTGGCCTGGAGGCCCCTGCGCAGGCAAGCTTCGTCGCAGAGGCCAAGGTCAATCATCCGTGGCCGATCTTCCCGCACCCCAAGGGCAAGGATTTTGTCGACTTCGACGAAGACTTGCAGGTGCGCGATATCGTCAACGCCACCCGCAGCGGCTATCGCGATGTGCAACTGGTCAAACGCTTTTCCACGGTCGGCATGGGCCCGTCCCAAGGCCGTCACTCGGCGCTGCCCACCGCGCGCTTAGTGGCCCAGGCCACGGGCCGCAGCATCAGCGAAACCGGCGTGACCACAGCACGGCCACCGTTCCAGGCCGAGAAACTGGCCCATGTGGCGGGCCGCGCATTCGACCCCTATCGGCAAACACCGATGCACCGTCGCCACCTGCAAGCAGGCGCGAAAATGATGCCCGCCGGCATCTGGCAGCGCCCGGCCTACTACGGCAAACCCGAGGACCGCGAACGCTGCATGCAGGAAGAAGCGCGGCATGTGCGCGAGAAGGTCGGGCTGATCGACGTCTCCACCCTCGGCGGCCTCGACGTGCGCGGCCCGGACGCGGCCGAGCTGCTCGAGCGCTTATACACCTTCGGCTTCGCCAAACTGGCGATCGGCCGCACCCGCTATGCACTGATGACCAACGAGCACGGCGTGGTGATCGATGACGGCGTGTGCGCCCGCCTGGCCGAGCAGCACTTCTATGTCAGCGCCACCACCAGTGGCGTCGACCGTATCTACCAGCAGATGCTCAAGTGGAACGCGCAGTGGCGCCTGGACGTCGACATCACCAACGTCACCGCCGCCCTGGCCGCCGTCAACCTGGCTGGCCCCTTGTCGCGCCAGGTGCTGGCCAAGGTGTGCGAAGGGGTGGAACTGTCGGCCGCGGCCTTCCCTTACCTGGGCGTACGCCTGGGCAAGGTGGCGGGTATTTCGGCGCGCATCCTGCGGGTCGGTTTCGTCGGCGAGCTGGGCTATGAAATCCATGTGCCGGCACGCCATGCCGAACGCCTGTGGGACGCCTTGATGCAAGCAGGCGCCGGGCTGGGCATTCGCCCGTTCGGGGTCGAGACCCAGCGCCTGCTGCGGCTGGAAAAAGGCCATGTGATCATCAGCCAGGACACCGATGGCATGACCCACCCCGCCGAAATCGACATGCAGTGGGCGATCGGCCGCAAGAAACCGTTCTTCGTCGGCAAGCGCTCGATCGAGATCCTCGAAGCGCAGCCGCTCAAGCGCAAGCTGGTCGGGTTCACGCTGCCCAAGGGCAGCCCGCAGCCACTGGAAGGCCACCTGGTACTGGACGGCCCGGACATCAGTGGCAACGTCACCTCGTGCGAGTACTCGCAAACCCTGGGTCAGATCATCGGCCTGGCTTACGCCGGCGCCCACCAAGCCACCCCCGGCATGCACATCCCAATCCGCGTGGAGGGCGGTGTGATGGTCAATGCCAAGGTGGTGCAACTGCCCTTCCATGATCCCGACAACCTGCGCCAGGAGCTGTGAGCCATGACTAGCCTGAAGACAGAACAGTGCTTCTCTCCCCAGCCACAGGCCGAGCCACTGCTGACCTGCGCGCTGACCGACCTGACCGACCTGGCGCGGGTGGGTTTTCGTGGCGCCGACAGCGCGGCCTACCTGCAAGCACGCGGCTATCGTTTGCCGCCACAGCCCAACCAGGCGCTGCGCCAGGACGACGGTAGCTGGGTGGCGCGGCTGTCGGCCACCGAATACCTGCTGCTGGGCAGTTTCGCCGACCAAGGGGCGCGGATTGCCGCCGAAGAGGCCGACTGGGTGCAGGACGCCCAGCGCAACTACCTGCTGCCGCGCCAGGACAGCCACGCCTGGCTGCAGCTGTCGGGGCAGCATTGCAGCGCAGTGATGGCCAAGCTATGCGGGGTTGACCTGCGTGCCCAGGCGTTCCCGGTCGGGGCCGTGGCGCAGACATCGGCGGCGCGGATCAATGTGATCGTGGTGAATGTCGGGCGTGAAGCGGTGCCTGCCTTGCAACTGCTGTTTGACCGGGCTTCGCGGGCGTATTTTTGCGAAGCGATGCGCGATGCGATGGCGGAATTTGAAGGGGTGGAGATTGCACTGGACGCTGCGTACTAGCGGCAGGCGCGATTGAGGTAGGAGCAGCCTTGTGCTGCGAAGAGGCCCGTACCCGCAGCGAAGATCCACGGTGTTGCCACCGGCCTCTTCGCAGCGCAAGGCTGCTCCTACACCCTTAAAACGTGGCCAGCGGTGAGGCCTGGACGGCCCGCGAGCGCCAGGCAAACAGCAACACCATCACCAGGCCCAACCCCGCCATCAACGCACCCGCCAGGGAAATCGCCGGGTAACCCAACCCTGCATTGATCACCGCGCCACCCAGCGCGGCACCGATCGCATTGCCCAGGTTGAACGCCCCGATATTCACCGCAGACGCCAGGTTGGGCGCCTCCTTGGCGGCCTCCATCACGCGCATCTGCAGCGGCGGTACCAGGGCAAAACTGGCAGCGCCCCACACCAGCACCGCCAGTGCGGTAGGCAGTGCCCAGGGCATCAACAGCGGGAACACCAGCAACACGGCAATCAGCACCGCCAACGAGACGATCAGCGTGCGGTCAACCGAACGGTCCGCCGCCTTGCCACCCCACACGTTGCCCAGCGTCAGGCCAATACCGAACAACACCAGCATGGCGGTGATGAACGGTGTGGAGGCCTGGGCTTCACTGTGCAGGATTGGCGCAATGTAGGTAAAGACGGTAAACATCGCACTGGAACCCACCACGGTCAGTGCCAGCGCCGCCAGTACCGGGCCACGGCCCAGCACGCGGATCTCGGCCATTACCCCATCGCTTTTCGGCAGCGGCACATTAGGCAGTGCGTACCACAGTGTCGTCATCGCAATCAGCCCCAGGCCCGCAATGCCCCAGAAGGCCGTACGCCACCCCAGCAATTCGCCAAACCAGGTGGCCAGCGGCACACCGCCGATGGTCGCCAGTGTCAGCCCCATGAACATGGCCGCCACGGCCCCTGCCCGTTTTTCAGGGGGCACCACGCTGGCCGCGACGATCGAGCCAATGCCAAAGAACGCGCCATGGTTGAGCGAGGTCACCACGCGGGCAACCATCAGGCTCGCGTAGTCGGTCGCCAGGGCCGACATCAGGTTACCCAGGGTGAAAATGGCCATCAGCCCGATCAGCAGGTAACGCCGTGGCACCCTGCCGGTGGCCAAGGTCATCAGCGGGGCACCGATCAGCACGCCGAGAGCGTAGGCACTGACCAGCAGCCCGGCTGCGGGGATCGACACGCCAAGGTCAGTGGCAATACTGGGCAACATGCCCATGGGGGCGAACTCGGTGACGCCGATGCCAAAGGCACCGATGGCGAGTGCGACGAGGGGTGGATTGATGCGCATGAAACGGCTCCTTATCTGTGCCTTAAATGCTACGATCCGTTTCATGCGGGCACTAGTCTGCATTTTTGCCAACCACCTTTGCGCATGAGGCACAAATGGACTTCACCGGAAGGTCTGGAGAGATGGAGATTTTTGCCAAGGTGGCGCAAGAAGGCAGCTTGTCTGCGGCGGCGCGGGCTCTGGGGCTGACGCCGTCGGCGGTCAGCCGGATCATCGCGCGTACCGAGCAGCGCCTAGGCACTCGCCTGCTGTTGCGCACCACCCGCGCCATCACGCTGACCCCAGAGGGCGACGCCTACCTGCGCGGCGCACGGCGCATCCTGGCCGACCTGGATGAGGTCGAGGATGCCATCACCGACCAAGGTGTACCGCGGGGCCGGCTGCGAGTCAGTGCCGCACTGGGCCATGCGCGACTGACGGTGGTGCCTTTGCTGGCGCAGTTCAGCGCCCTGTACCCGCAAGTGCTGGTCGACCTTACGCTCAGCGACGAAGTGGTCGACATCGCCGGCGGCCAGGCCGATGTCGCGCTGCGTTTCGGCCAGCTGCCGGACAGCTCGCTGAGCGCCCGCTACATTGGCGACACCGGCCAAGTGATCGTCGCATCGCCCGACTACCTGCAACGCTGCGGTACCCCCGTGGCACCTGAAGACCTGGCCCGCCACAACTGTTTGCGCTTCAACTTCCGCCGCGCTGAAGCGGACTGGCCGTTTTGCCGGGACGGGCAGGCCTTTGCCCTGAAAGTCACCGGTAACCTGGAGTGCAGCAGCGGCGAGGCACTGGCCCAATTCGCCAGGCTGGGGGCCGGCATCGCGCGCATCGGCACCTTCACAGTGGCCGATGACCTCAACAACGGGCAACTGGTGCCCGTGCTGGAAGCCTACAACCCCGGCGACCGCGAGCCGATACACGCCGTATTCGTCGGTGGCCCGGCGATGCCGGCACGGGTGCGGGTGTTCGTGGACTTCCTGGTCCAGCATCACCAGGGCTGGCCAACCCGCCACGAACAGCCACGATTTACACCCTGAGCGCAATTCATGCGCATATTTCTGCGTTGCACGCGAACACTTAGCAACCCCGCCTGACTGCCTTGCGATAGCATTGGATCCAATTGTTACCCCTGCTCGCCCCACACGGCCCGAGGAGATTGGCATGCAAGCTTTGGGAATGGACTACCGACACGGCGAAGTGGTTGCCAGCCACTGCCATGCCGAAGATCAACTGATGTATGCCGCCAACGGCGTGATGCGCGTGTACAGCGATGGCGGCAACTGGGTGATACCGCGCGGGCAGGCGCTGTGGATACCAGCCGGCATGAGCCACGAAGTGCGCATGCAAGGCGAAGTGTCGATGCGCACCTTGCTGCTGGGGTCGCACGTGACTCGCTGCCATGTGATCGCGGTCTCCGGCCTGCTGCGCGAGTTGATCCTGGCGGGGTCACGGATGTTGCAACGCGACGAGCCGCTGGGCGAGCACGTTCGGGCACTGATCCAGCGTGAACTGGAGACCGCCGAGCGCATCGACGCTTATGTGCCGGTACCGCAGCATGCGCGGCTGCGCGCCTGGTGCGAGGGGTTTCTCGAAGACCCGGCCCAGGACCTGACGCTGGAGCAGTGTGGCGCGCAGTTGAGCATGAGTGCCCGCACCCTGGCGCGGTTGTTTCAGCGTGAGGTGGGAATGTCGTATGGCGAGTGGCGGGCCCGCACCCGCATGATCCTCAGCCAGCAGTGCCTGGCCGATGGCAAGCCAATCCTGAACGTGGCGCTGGAGCACGGCTACCAGAGCGCCAGCGCATTCGCCGCGATGTTCAAGCGCATCCTTGGCTACAACCCCAGCGCCTGGCAAATCAGCGTGCTCGGCACCGGCACCGCGCCCACGCACTGACCGCCGAGGCTGAGGTTGTCCCAGTTGCGCGCACGGTTGTCCCGCTTGCGGCAGCGGGGCCACCCTACCCCTCGATAAGCTGGCTTCACGACCCCTCATACGACTTTGCGTGATGCCAATACGATCCCTTTCCTGCCCTGCCGGGCGCGCCGCCGCCCTCGGTTTGTTCGGCGTGCTGACGGCTTGCACCGGGCACCCCACAAACGCTGTGCCCCCCACTGCATACCAGGCAACCCCTGCACTGCACCTGCCTGCCGGCGTCAGCGACCAGACGCTGCCCGCGCGCTGGTGGGCGCTGTACCACGACCCGCAGCTCAATGCCTGGGTGGTGCAAGCCTTGGCGCACAACCAGGACCTGGCGCAGGCCGAAGCCAATGTGCAGGCCATGCTCGCCGGCATTGGCGAGTTCGATGCCCGGCGCTGGCCGTCCACCTCCATTGGCATGGGCGCGAGCTATGGCAAGAGCGCCGATGACCAGACCCTGGCCGAGGCGACCGACAGCCATGCGCCGTCGCAATGGGCTTTCAACCCGGCCATCGAGCTGGCTTACCAGGTCGATGTCTGGGGCCAGGTGCGCGCCGCCATCGAGCGGGCGCGGGTGCAGGCCGAGGCCAGCCGCGATGCCCTGGACCTGGTGCAGCTGCACGTGGTCAGCCAGACCACCCGGGCCTACATCGACCAGTGTGTGTACAGTGCCCGCATCGCCGCGGCCAGGCAGTCCCTGAGCACCCTAGAGCGCAGTGTGCAGCTCAGCGACCGCCAGCGGCAGGCCGGGGTCGCTACGGAGCTCGATAGCGTGCGCCTGCTGGGGTTGCGCGAGCAGGTGCGGGCGCAACTGCCGATGCTGGAGGCACGTCGGCAGATGGCGCTGTACGAACTGAGCATGCTCAGTGGCCAGGACCCCACAACGCTCACGGACGACACTGACACCTGCCAGCGCATGCCGACCCTCGCCGCGCCGTTGCCCGCTGGCGACGCCTGGCGCCTGCTCGAACGCCGGCCCGACGTGCGCAAGGCCGAGCGCGAACTGCAGGCTGCCGCCCTGGAAGTCGATATCGTCAAGGCCGACCTGTATCCGAAAGTCAGCTTCGGTGCCTCGTTGACCTCGTCGGACCACCACCTTGCCAACCTGGGTGACAGCCGCGCGGTGATGTTTGCCATCGGGCCGTTGATCAGCTGGGAATTCCCCAATATCAAAGCCAACCGGGCACGGGTGAACAAGGCCCAGGCCTTGCAAAACGCGCAGGTCGCTCATTACCGCGGGGTAGCGCTGGCGGCCCTCAAGGATGTGCGCCAGGCGCTGGCGCGCCTTGAGGGTGAGCGCCAACGGGCCTTGGCCCTGGGTGCGGCCCTGGCGCAAGGCGAGCGTGGCTTTGCCCTTGCGCAACGCAACTATCAGGCAGGCACTGTTGATGCATTGGCGTTGCTCGACAGCGAGCGCGACCTGATCCAGGTCAGGGCCAGCCACGTCGAGGCCCAAGGCCGCCTGGCGCGTGCCCAGATCAACCTGTTCCGCGCCCTCGGCGGGCGCTGGCAGTCGTCACCAGCACCGGCCCCAAGCCAGGTCCACCGCTCCACCCCCGAGACTGGAAGCCAATCATGAATGTTGCCGTTAGCAAGAACCCGCTGCCCGATGACCAGGCCCAGGCAGTTGCCACCGCCCCCAGGCCTACCCGTCGCCGCCTGGCGCTGTACGCCGGTGGTGGCCTGACGGTGCTGGCAGCGCTGGCATTCAGCGGGTACTGGTTGACCACGGGGCGCTACCTGGAAACCACCGATGACGCTTACGTGCGTGCCGACTGGGTGGCCTTGAGCGCGCGCGTGGCCGGTTATGTGGCCAAGGTGGAAGTAGAGGACGACCAGGCCGTCAAAGCCGGCGATGTGCTGGTACGCCTGCAGCACCGCGACTACCGCGCCCGCCTCGACCAGGCCACTGCCGGCGTGGCCGAAGCGCACGCAGCGTTGGCCGCCGCCCAGGCACGCCAGCACGTGGCCGCCGAACGCATCAACCAGCAGCAGCAGGCCATCGTCCAGGCTGAAGCGGCTGTGCACAGTGCCAGCGCCGAGCGCCAGCGCAGCGAGCTGGACATGCAGCGCTACCGTGGCTTGGCGCGCGATGACGCAGCCACCGTGCAGCGCCTGGAAGCCGCCCACGCCAACGCCGTGCAAGCCGGTGCCGCGCTGCAAGGCGCGCAGGCACATTTGCGTGAACAACGCTCGCAGCTGGCGATGGCCAAGGCACAGGCATTGGCGGCCGATGCCGAGATCAAGCAACAAGCAGCAGGCCTGAGCCGTGCCCAGGCCCGGCAGGCGCTGGCCGACCAGGATGCACAGGACACCGTCCTGCGCGCGCCCATCGACGGCGTGGTCGGCCAGCGCCGTGTGCGCGCCGGGCAGTACGTGATGCCTGGGCAGCCGCTGCTGGCGGTGGTGCCGTTGCAGCAGACCTACGTGGTTGCCAACTACAAGGAAACCCAGCTGGCACACATGCGCCCAGGGCAACCGGTGCAGGTCCGTGTCGACAGCTTTTCCAGCCAGCCTATGCAAGGCCACGTGGCCAGCTTCTCGCCGGCGTCCGGTAACGTCTTCGCACTGCTGCCATCGGACAATGCCACCGGCAACTTCACCAAGATCGTCCAGCGTTTTCCGGTGCGCATCGTCCTCGACCGGCCGGCAGACGGCCTGCAGATACTGCCCGGCATGTCGGTGGTGACCACGGTCGACACACGCCCCGTGGAGCCTGCCGATGAGCAATGAGCAACGCGTACCGTTACGCGCCTGGGTGGCCGTGTTCGGCGGCCTGCTCGGCTGCTTCATGGCCGGCATGAACGTGCACGTTACCAGCGCGGCGCTGCCCGAGATCCGCGGCTCGCTGGGCGCGAGCTTCGAGGAAGGCTCCTGGATTTCCACCGCCTACCTGGTGGCGGAAATCGTCATGATTCCGCTGACGGCCTGGCTGGTCGAAGTGTTTTCCATGCGCCGGGTGATGTGGACGGGTTCGTTCATCTTCCTGCTGGCGTCAATCGCCTGCTCGTGGGCCCCCAACCTTGAGGCGATGATCACCCTCAGGGTGATTCAGGGCGCTGCCGGCGCCGTGCTGATCCCCCTCTCCTTCCAGCTGATCATCACCGAACTGCCCGCCAGCAAGATGGCCATGGGCATGGCCCTGTTCAGCCTGGCCAACAGCGTGGCCCAGGCGGCCGGCCCTTCCATTGGCGGCTGGTTGACCGATGTCTATTCGTGGCGTTGGATCTTCTACCTGCAGCTGTTCCCCGGTATCGCCTTGCTGCTCGCCATCGCCTGGTCGATCGAGGCCAAACCCCTGCAACTGACCCTGTTGCGCCGTGGCGACTGGCTGGGCATCACGGCCATGGTCGTTGGCCTGGGCGGCCTGCAGATCGTGCTGGAAGAAGGCGGCCGGCTGGACTGGTTCGGTTCGACATTCATCGTCGGCATGTCAATCATCGCCGGCCTGGCGCTGGCGGTGTTCGTCTATACGCAGCTGTACGGCCAGCGCGCGTTCATCAATTTGCGCTTGCTGGGGCGGTACAACTTCGGGGTGGCCAGCGTTGCCATGTTCATCTTTGGCGGGGCTACCTTTGGCCTGGTGTTCCTGGTGCCCAACTACCTCTCCCAACTGCAGGGCTACAGCGCCCGCGACGTGGGGGTGGCGCTGATCGCCTATGGCGTAGTGCAACTGCTGCTGGCGCCATTGATGCCACGGCTGATGGCCTGGACCAGCGCCAAGTTCATGGTGGCCAGCGGTTTTCTGATCATGGCTGCCGGCTGCTGGCTGGGCGCGAGCCTGACAGTCGACAGCGCCGACAACGTCATCATCCCATCCACGGTGGTACGCGGCATTGGCCAGCCGTTCATCATGGTGGCGCTGTCGGTACTGGCGGTGGCGGGGTTGGAAAAGCGAGAAGCGGGCTCCGCTTCAGCGGTGTTTTCCATGCTGCGCAACCTCGGGGGCGCCATCGGCACTGCCGCGCTGACGCAGATCGTGGCCACGCGCGAGCGTTACCACAGCGAGCGCATTCACGAGCATGTGACGGTGTTTGCGCCCAGCGTTCAGGAGCGCATCAGCCAAACCGTGCAGAGCTGGCTGCCGGCCCAGCAGCAGGCGCTGGAGGGGGTGGCGGCGACCATTCGACGCGAGGCCTACCTGATGGCTTACAGCGATGCGTTCTACCTGGCGTGCCTGGCGCTGATAGGCTGCGCGGTGGCGGCGTTACTGTTGCGGACCCAGCGATCGGCTTGAACCCACCCTGAAAACGGCCCGCACACGCGGGCCGGCTTCATTTGGGCAGGCAGCAGCCTTCAATCGGCGAATTGGATCACCATGCGGCCTTTGATCTTGCCCGCTTGCATCTCTTCGAAGATGTCATTGATGTCTTCGATCGGGCGCAGGGTCACCTTCGGCACCACCTTGCCTTGGGCGGCAAACTCGAAGGCTTCGTGTAGGTCTTGGCGGGTGCCGACCAGCGAACCGACAACCTCGATTCCGTCGAGTACCAGGCGTGGAATATCCAGGCTCATGGCTTCTGGCGGTAGCCCCACAGCTACGAGGCGACCGCCCGCGCGCAGTGCATCCACTGCAGAGTTGAACGCGCTCTTGGCCACTGCCGTGACCACGGCAGCATGGGCGCCCCCGGTCTTGGCCTGGATGACTTTCGCGGCGTCTTCGTCGCGCGGGTTGACCACCAGGTCGGCGCCCATTTCGCGGGCGAAGGCCAGCTGATCATCGTTGACGTCGATGGCAATGACACGGGCGTTGAAGACGTTTTTGGCGTACTGCAGGGCGAGGTTGCCCAGGCCGCCAAGGCCGTAAATGGCCAGCCATTGCCCAGGGCGGATATTTGATGATTTCACCGCTTTGTAGGTGGTCACGCCGGCGCAGGTGATGCTGCTGGCGGCCGCTGAATCCAGCCCATCCGGCACTTTAACCGCATAGTCGGCCACCACGATGCACGCCTCGGCCATGCCACCGTCGACCGTGTAGCCGGAGTTTTTCACCTCACGGCACAGGGTCTCGTTGCCGCTGTTGCAATATTCGCAGTGCCCGCAGCCCTGGAAGAACCACGCCACACTGGCACGGTCACCCGGCTTGAGCGACGTGACACCCGGCCCCACTTCCACGACCACGCCAATCCCTTCGTGGCCCAGAATCACACCCGTCTTGTCGCCGAAATCGCCATTCTTGACATGCAGGTCGGTATGGCAAACGCCACAGCACTGCATCTTCAGCAACGCTTCACCGTGCGCCAGCGGCCGCAGTGTTTTCTCCACCACGTCCACGCGACGCCCTTTGGCAACGACAGCAGCTTTCATAAACACCTCCGTGTCTGTCTGAGTGAGCTTGAGAGAATGCCCGGATCAGCATAGTGGCGGATGGGGGAAGAGGCGTTGCTTCAGGTCAGGTTTTGAACGGGGGAGCGAGTTTACCCTAATGCCAGTCAGTTAAGCCCAATGGGTCCGCTGCGCGGCCCATCGCTGGCAAGCCAGCTCCCACAGGGAAGGCGTAATTGTCGAGAGCCCCGCTCACCCTGTGGGAGCTGGCTTGCCTGCGATGGGCTGCGCAGCAGCCCCAATGAAGGCCGGTAAAGCTAAACGTTTGCCGTAAACAGTGGCGATGGGCCGCAGAGCGGCCCGGTAGGGTCAGTCGACGCGCACGAACACTTGCTTGGCCATGTTGTTGCCACCAATCGACTCGAGGCGCTTGCCGCCGTCCAGCACGCGGACGTTGATCAGCGCGACACCGTTGGCATCACGGGCTACCACCACGTCGTCCTTGCGCTCCCACTCGTCGACCTTGATCTTGTTGCCTGCGGCAATGATGTAGTCGCTGGAGAACTCGACCGTCTGCTTGCCTGCGCTGTAGCCCATCACGCTGGTCGTGGCCTCGTAGGTGCCATCCAGCGCGTCGTTGCCGCAGCCAGCCAGTACGCAGAACGGCAGTGCTGCCAGCACGTATTTGAAGTGACGCATAAGTAATCCTTGTCTGTAAATCCTGAAAGAAACAATCAACCCTTGGCGGTGCCCACCAGGGAGTCGATCAACATCGCCGAGGCTGTGTCGCCGTTTTCCAGCACCAGCTGGCGAATCGATTTGCCGAACGCCGCCAGCGGCGTGTCGAAGGTGAAGTCGGACTTGCCCTGATAGCTGGCAGCGAAGCGGATCACATTCTCGGACCAGCCCACGCGCTGCCCGGCTGCCGCCAGGTTGTAGCTGTCGAAGAAGGCCGCGGCCACCGGCGTGGTGCCATCGACATCGGCTGCATTCAGGTCAGCGCCCGCCGCGACCAGCGCGTCGGCGTAGCTGTGGTTACGCTGGGCCATGCAGGCATGCAGGGCCGTCTCGCCGCCGTAGGCCTTGGCGTTGACGTCGCTGCCCTTGAGCAGTGCCTGGAACAGCGCTTCAGGCTGCTGGCCGGCGCCACGGCGGCGTTGCAGGCTGCCGGCTTGCTGGCAGAACACCGACAGCGCAGTGTCGCCGTAGACGTTGTGCGCCTTCAGGTCTTCCTTGCCCGCCAGGGTGATCATGTGCGCGAAGCTGCACGAGCTGTAGTCGCTGCCCGCCAGGCAGTTCATCAGGCGCGTGTTGCCGTTGATATCCCGCCCCATCGGGTCTGCGCCTACCGAGATCAAGTAGTCATAGGCGTTATCGGCGACCACGGTGATCAGCGGCTTGTTCTCGTAATGCAGGCGTTGATTGACATTGATGCCGGCGCTTTTCAGCAGGTAGGCGAAGGCGTCGAGGTCTTTGATCTCTTTTGCCCAGTCCGACGTACGCGCCTGGCCCTGGGCGGCGTCCCACAGGCGCATAGCCATGGGCGAGGTGTCTGGCGGGCTATCAACATCACGTACTTGGGCCGAGCCAGGCTGATAGTTGACCCACACACCAGCCTGCTTGTCGTCCTTGTAGCTGCCCTTTTCGGACACCGTGCCGGCAGGCCAGCCGCGAATGAAGTACACCTCGTACAGGCCGTTCTTTTTACCTGCGCTGTACTCGACCTTTGTGGCCGGCAGCGACGTGCCATCAGTGAACGACGTCCAGGTCTCACGCACGCCGTCGAGCTCGCCAGCCTTGTAGGTCGCGCGGTCCTTCAGTGTGCCCTGGTAGTCATAGTGCTCCACCAGGCCATCGAGCTTGCCGGAACCATCGCTGGCGAAGGTTTCCAGCAAGGTGAGCTTTTGTTGGCCATCGACCACCTTCCACTCGCGTTGGGTGCCGACACGGATCGCGCGCTTGCGGAAATCAACGGTCGGGATCTCTGTGCTGTCACTGACCTGCAAGCCTGTGGCGCAGTCGTAGTGCTGCTCGCTGCGGCGCCCGCCCTCGAGGGTGATGACGTTGTCCAGGTGATCGGCGAACTCGCCCTTGCACCAGGTTTTCTTGGGCCCGACGAACGCACCGTCCTGCAACTGACCTTCAACCAGCAGTTTGCCGTCCTGGTCGAACTCCTTCCATTCCCCGACCACTTTGCCGTCTTCGACCTTGAACGCCTGCAGCACCCGGTCACCCACCTTGTGCACCACGGTGCCGTTCAACCGCTCGCCCGACTTGCGCTCCAGGTACAGCGCATGCGGCGACCCGACAGTGCCGGTGTAGCTGGTGACTTCGTCGAAGTTGTATTCGGAGTTGCAACCTGCCAAGGCGGAGGCCAGGGCACAGAGAACGAAACGCTTTTTCATGAATATCCTTGTTGAAATGCGTGCAGCCTGTTGCGGGGCATGGCTTCGCCAACGCCCAGCAATGGCCTGGATGCAACGGAGTTAATGCAATGCGCAAAATGGCAGGCAGTGCCGCTGGAGGGCATCGGCTAGAAACGCATCAAGAAACTTGCCTTTCCATGGTTAACCGCTCTGGAATGCGGGTTTCGGCGGGATTATACATAGTAGCCTAACGATGGCAACGCTAATGATCTGTGCCGCGTTTGCAAGCATGCGCCTCCCTGTGGGAGCGGGCTTGGCCGCGAAGGGGCGAGGAGCGGCCCCAATTAACTATCACCCGCCTGCATACCCGTATACTCGTCACCTGCACCCCTCAAGGAGCACGCTCAATGCCCTACCCCATCGAACACAAGCTGGTCATTGGCGTGGCCTCCAGTGCACTTTTCGACCTCACCGTGTCTGACGACATCTACAAGGCCGACGGCGTCGAGGCTTACCGCCAGCACCAAGAGCAAAACCTGGATGAGCCCTTCCCGAGGGGCGTTGCGTTCCCGTTCATTCGCCGCTTCCTCAGCATCAACCAGGCCTTCCCCGACCAACTTCCCGTGGAAGTGGTGTTGCTCTCGCGCAACTCGCCCGAAACGGGCTTGCGCGTGTTCCGCTCCATCAGCCATTACCAACTGGACATCACCCGCGCCGCCTTTATGTCCGGCCGCTCGCCCCACGAGTACATCCCGGCCTTCAACGCCTCGTTGTTTCTCAGCGCCAACGAAGACGACGTGCAGCGCGCCATCGACGCCAGCTACCCCGCTGGCCTGGTGCTGCCGACGCGCATTTACGACGATGAGATCGACACCGAGCTGCGCGTGGCCTTCGACTTTGACGGCGTGATCGCCGATGACGAAGCGGAAAGCGTGTACAAGCAGAACGACAACCTGGACGACTTCCAGGCCCACGAGCGGGCCCGCAAGGCCATCCCCCACCAGCCCGGGCCACTGGCGGACCTGTACCGCAAGCTCTCCCACATTCGCACGCTCGAAGACCAGAAGCTGGCACAAGACCCGAACTACAAACGCATCTTGCGCAT
Organism: Pseudomonas sp. SWRI50; assembly: GCF_014269095.1. Taxonomy (NCBI): domain Bacteria; kingdom Pseudomonadati; phylum Pseudomonadota; class Gammaproteobacteria; order Pseudomonadales; family Pseudomonadaceae; genus Pseudomonas; species Pseudomonas sp. SWRI50. Next base: position 100,696 of record NZ_JABWRW010000009.1, read on the forward strand.
CGCCATCGTGACCGCGCGCAACGCGCCGTCGCACGAGCGGGTGGTGACCACGTTGAAGGATTGGGGTGTGTCGCCGGATGAGTGCTTCTTCCTAGGCGGGATGGAAAAACCCCGGGTGTTGTCGATTCTCAAACCCCACGTGTTCTTCGATGATCAACGCAGCCACCTGCAGTCACCGGCCGGCGACCTGCCGATGGTGCATGTGCCGTTTGGGGTGGCAAACAGAAGTGGGCCGAAGCGGTTATCGAAACAGCCGCTGGAAACACCACAAAGCAACGCACTGGAGAAACTTGATTAGCCCCAGCAGGCCAGCGAGTTGGTAAACTCCAGCGGCAGCATTTGCCGATAACAGGAGTTTACGGATGCCATTTCCACTGACGGAACACACAGCATTACTGGCCCTCAAGGGCGTAGGGCCAACCGTTATCGCTCGCCTTGAGCAGATGGGGATTGATTCGCTGGCGATGCTTAGCGAAGCGAATGTCGATGACATTTTGGCCCAGGCATCAGCGGCCGTTGGCTCGACATGCTGGAAGAACAGCCCCCAAGCGCGTGCTGCGATCAATGCGGCCATTCAGTTGGCGAAGGAAACTCAGTCGCGTGCATTGAGGGCGCGAGAGTGAGTTGCCCTATTCGCTTGGCGAATGCAGACGACGCCGGGGTTATAAGCCGAGTCGTGATAGCGGCCTTACGCCAGTCGAACGCGGCTGACTATGATGCCGAGACTATCTCGCGCATCGAGGCGTCTTTCAGTACGGCGGCCATTCTTGAGATGCTGACTCGGCGGTTGGTGTTTGTGGCATTGATTGAGGATGAGGTGATTGCCACGGCCAGTCTTGACGGGGATGTGGTCAGAAGTGTGTTTGTCGAACCCCAGCATCAAGGGCTTGGGGTCGGGAAACAGCTGATGGCAGTGATTGAAGATGAAGCGATTGCGCGTGGGCTGGAGGTGTTGCGTGTGCCCTCCTCCATTACGGCGGAAAGGTTTTATGCAAGGTTGGGGTTTTGCACAGTGCGGGATGCGTTTTATGGGGAGGAGCGGACGGTTGTCATGCAGAAAACGCTTCCAGCCTTTGACCCTTCAGGCGGATCGCGTTTTGTGTGAGATCAACCTAGACCTTGCGCTGGAGATGCCGTGAAGCCCATCGCAGCGGTTCAGCTGCCCTCACTTTAAAACTCGCGCTACGCCGACCATTCCCTGATAGCAAGCTCTACCTGAGATGGGAAAGAAAGAGAAAAGGGTACAGGTGGCGTCTTATGGGCGGCTCAATCAAACGCCCCGTTCACAACCTCATAAATAATCCCGGTAGCAACCGCCACGAGTATCAAATCTACCCCCGCCTGCATCCACTCGTAACCCTCATAGTGAGGCAGTTGCCCCAGCAATCTGCCATCCAGCTTCTTGGCGATGCCCGGCGGCAGAGGCTTCCCCCGCGCCAGGTTCTTCTGAATGCCGGGCGGCAATGCAGCGCCAGGGTTCCAATAGCTGCGGTGGCCACTCAAGATGCCGAGGACATCGCCCCGGTCTATCGATGGACCACCCGGCCACTCACCAGCCTGCGAGCCGTTTTTCTTACCCCCCGCATTGCCCTGCCCCTGGGAGTGCTGCGCCTGACCCTTGCCTTGTCCATGCCCCTTGCTATTGCCGTTACCGTTACCCGGATCGGCGTACGAAGCAGCAGAGGCCACTAACAGCGCCACTGAAGTGACTGCGGCAATCAACGCGTGTGACTTGGCCATTGCGACATCCTTTTTCAGTGAAACGGTTGGAATTTCTATTCCTTGACCTGGCAAACACCATTGGCTCTGTTCTTACCGGTGTACGAGACATCCGCCGAGCCGTCAGGGTTGATGGACAACGAAATCGTCACCCCACTGCCTTTAGCTTCGAAGTAGTTATCATTGAAGGTCTTCAGCTTGCCTTCCTTGCCATTGATATAAACCGGACCGCCCCTGTCGGCATGGACCTCAATGTTGCCCGGACATGTCGCATTCAGTAGCGGAATGCCCGCCTGGGCTGCGCCGGACGCTGCCAGTAGTAAAACCAGAATCTCACGCCTCATCACCCGACCCCTGATCGTTTTTGTCGTAATGCCCCACCAGATCCAGTGAGGTTAGCTAAGTTTTCGCCCCGGTGTGCACGACGACACCGAACCGCTCAGCCTCACTCAGCACCCGGCGGGATTCCATCCTTGTTCTTGTCCTTAAGCTTGGCCTTTTCCGCTTCCGTGGAATGCGCCGGTACTTGGCTTTGTTGCTTCTGGTCGTCTTTGCGCTCAGTCATCTTGCTACCCTCTGGTTGATGTTCTTTAGGCACCCCTGCAGTTGGGCAGTTCAAATATAGGGGCGCAGCACCACGGCGGTGGATTGCCCCTCCATGCCGATAAACGCATTACCTCATGGCCGCATCAAAGGCTCGATACCGATCCATTTCTTCACAGGTTGGTAGCAGAGTTTGATCGGTGGAATCGGCAGCTTCTGGCCTTGAACCTCCAGCGCGCCCAGGTGGATGGTCCACTTGGAATTGGCATCGAACTTGTCCGTCTGGAAAATCACATAAGCGGAGCCGTAGCGTTTGTTGTTGGTGATCTTGGGGATGTTGCGGTGTACTTCGTCGCTGTTGATGTCGTAGGGCGATGGGCGCGCGGCGGTTGGGTAAACGAGCGGATAGTCGTAGGTTTTGTCGATGCCCAGGTACACCTCGGGCCGCGCCTGCAGGCGTGAGCCATCTTCGAAGGTGATAGAGGCCTGGCGGCTGTCGTAGAGGATCGGGATCGGCGGCTCGCCGCGGGTGGAGCTGGACGACGGACGCTGGCGGTTTTTGTTGTAGGCGATCAGTTGCACATAGAATTCACGCCGCGCGTACTTCTCGCCGGGGTACTCGACGTGCAGGACTTGCTCGATTGGCCGGTCGCTCCAGTGGGCGGCGTGGTCGTAGAGGTAGGTTTCCAGGTAGAGGGTGGTCTCCCCTTGCGGGCCTGGCACTTTGAATTGAAATTCGGATTGGCAAAGGTCTGCGTAGGCGGGGCGCTCGCGCTTCCAGGGGACGCAGGCGGCGAGCGTGGCCGCTGCCAGCAATAGCATAAGCGATTGGGTGCATTTCACGTTGGACATAACCCTCCTTGGTTCGGTTTTCTGTACGCTAGGACCCCCAATCTGGCTCAGGGGTTCAGGCCTCTGACCTGAGTGCAGCTTTAATCAGTAGGCAACCGTTTTCAAGCGACCGTCACGCACGGAACCCGGCAGGAAAGCCCCTCCATGGAACGTAAAACAGCCCACGCAGCCACCTCTGACTGGGTCATACGCAGCGCTCAACCCGGCAGCGTAGAGCGGATCGAAGCATGGTTCGGTAGCCATGGCTACGATCCGCATCGTCACGACACCTATTCGATCGGCCGCACCCTCGCCGGCGTGCAGAGCTTTCACTACAAGGGGGCACTGTGCCACGGCGTACCCGGTAATACGCTGGTCCTGCACCCTGATGAAGTGCATGACGGCATGGCCGGCACGGAGGCGGGCTTTCGCTACCGCATGGCCTACATCGACCCGGCGCTGATCCAAAACGTGCTCAGCGGTGAGCCGTTACCCTTCATTGCTGGCGGGCTGTCCAGCGATCCGCGCCTGTACCGCGCCAGTGAAGCCTTCGTGCAGGCACTGGACCACCCCCTGGAAACACTGGAAGAGCAGGACGCCGTCTACGACCTGGCCATGGCCTTGCGTGCGGTCGGCGGCAAGCCACGTGGTCGCAAACGCCTGGACTATCGCTCGGCCGAGCGCGCCCGGGCATTCATCATGGAGCACCTGCACCTGGGCATCACCCTGGAAATGCTCGAACAGGCCAGCGGGCGCGAGCAATGGAGCTTGTCACGGGACTTCCGCGCCCTTTACGGCACCAGCCCCTATCGCTTTGTCACGCTGCGGCGCCTGGACACTGTTCGGCGGCTGATGCTGGATGGCTTCACGCTGGTTGATGCAGCCCTGGCTGCGGGCTTTCACGATCAAAGCCACATGACCCGGCACTTCACCCGCAGCTATGGCGTGTCGCCTTTGCGCTGGCTGGAACGGCTGCGGCCTGCGCGCTGACTTGCAGGATCGTACAAGCGCCGCGCGCTTCGGGTTCGATAGGCTGACTACCTCAACTACAGAGGATCCGTCATGACCAATGCCAACTTGCAACCTGTGAACCTGGCCCAAAAGGCTTCGCTGATCGATCGACAGTGGAGCCCGAGGGTGGTCGCCGAAATGAACGACTACCAGTTCAAGGTCGTGCGAATCGAGGGTGAATTCATCTGGCACTCGCACCCAGAGACCGACGAAGCGTTTCTTGTGCTTGAAGGCACGTTACGCATCGACCTACCCGAGGGCTGCGTCTATGTGAACCCGGGCGAACTGTATGTGGTGCCACGTGGGGTAGAGCACAGGACAGCGGCCCAGGGCGAAGCGAAACTGATGATGATCGAGCCACGCGGCGTGCTGAATACCGGCCATGAAGGGGGTGAGCGCACAGCCTTGAACGACGTGTGGATCTGAGTCGGCGCTGCTTCAGGGGCGGCATTACGGCAGAGTAACAGGCTCAACGCCGCCCCCTGTAGGAGCGGCCTTGTGCCGCGAAAGGGCCGCATAGCGGCCCCAGCGTTTCAAGAAAAGGCCCACGTTGAGCGGTAGTAAGGCCGCTCCAGTTCCGCCACAATCGGCCACTCAGTTCAAGCTGGGACGCCCCGCATGCTCACCACCCTCGCCATCGGTAACTACCGCTCGATCAACCACCTTGTGTTGCCATTGGGCCAACTCAACTTGGTGACCGGTGCCAACGGCAGCGGCAAATCCAACCTGTACAAAGCCCTGCGCCTGCTCGCCGAAACCGCCCAGGGCGGCGTGATCGAAGCGCTCGCTCGCGAAGGCGGACTGGATTCGACCTGGTGGGCGGGGCCTGAGATGAGCGCACGGATGAAGCGCGGTGAAGTGCCCATCCAAGGCCAGCACCCGAGCGACGCCAAACGCCTGCGCCTCGGCTTCGCCACCGAGGATTTCGGCTTTGCCATCTCACTCGGCCTGCCGATTCCCCTGCCCTATCCCAGCGCATTCATGCTCGACCCCGAGATCAAAACCGAAGCCATCTGGGCCGCCGGCGCGTACCGGCCATCGTCCTTGCTGGTTGAACGTAAAAACGCGATGGTTCGTGCCCGGGAGGGAAACAGTTGGACGGTACTCGATCAACATGCCGACAGCTGTGAGAGCTTTTTCAACATCGTAGGCCGGCCACGCCAGGCACCCGAGATCGGGGAGCTGCGGGCGTTCATCAACAGCTGGCGGTTCTACGATCACTTCCGTATCGACCGTGACGCGCCTTGCCGTCAACCACAGCTCGGGACTCGCTCGCCGGTTCTGCATCACGATGGGCGCAACCTTGCCTCGGCATTGCAGACCATCATCGAGATTGGTGAGGTTGAGGACCTCGTAGCGGCACTGGATGACGCGTTTCCCGGGAGTCGCCTGGCGATTGATGCACCGCCGGGTGGGCTGTTCAGCGTACAGCTCCATCAGCACGGGCTTTTGCGCCCGCTGGGGGGTGCTGAATTGTCGGATGGGACCCTGCGTTATCTGCTGTTGATGGCAGCACTGCTGACGCCACGGCCGCCGTCGTTGATGGTGCTGAACGAGCCGGAAACCAGCTTGCATGCTGACCTGCTTCCTGCGCTAGCGCGGTTGATCATTCGCGCTTCGCGTCGTAGCCAAGTTTGGGTCGTATCCCACAGCGCCCCGTTGATCGAGGCGCTGTCGGCCTGTGACGGCTGCAATGTGCTGGAGCTGGAGAAAATCCAGGGGCAAACGCAGCTGCGCGGTGTTGGGCTGTTAGATGAGCCGCTGTGGCGCTGGGTGGATTGATCGCGACCTGAACGCTCTTTCGGGACTGTCAGATTCTTGGTGTGCGGGCCGGTAACGGCCTGCCGTCAGGTAGCCGTGGCTGCAAGCCTGGAATGCCCCTTCGCTGGGTCAATTTTTTGTAAATTTTCAGTAAATTATTTTTAACATTTTCTTTTAAACAATTCTCATTTGCGTTAGTGTCCTGCCCCGATTGCATTCTGCCCCTGGAATCCAACCGCTCGACAAGGACTGTTTCACGATGCCATGCCCACCTTTTTCCCGTGCCCTGCTCACCGTCGCACTGCTCACCGCGACTGCCGTCCAGGCCGAGGAAGCCCATGAGCTTGAACCGCTCCCCGCTACAGAACTGGAAGCTTCGTTCGTCACCGCCACGGGCGGCGGCACTGATGTGCGCGACGCGCCGGCCAGTGTCAGCGTCATTACCCGGGAAGAAATCGAGCGACAGCCGGTCTACGACCTGAACACCCTGCTACGCCGCATACCCGGCGTCACCGGGGGCTACGGCCCGGTGGGCGAGCAGTCGAAAATCAAGCTGCGCGGCCTCGACGACAAATACACCTTGATCCTGGTGGACGGTAAACGCGTCGGCAGTTCAGCCGACACGAATTACCGCCGTGATCTGGGTCGCCAGGACATCAACTGGATCTCGCCGAACATGATTGAGCGGATCGAGATCGTGCGCGGGCCGATGTCATCGTTGTATGGGTCAGACGCCATGGGCGGCGTGATCAATATCATCACCCGCAAAGTGTCCCGTGAGTGGAGCGGCTCGCTCAACGTCAACACCACGATCCCGGAAGACTCCGACCGTGGTCAGACCAACCAGACCAGCGTTAACCTTTCTGGCCCTGTCACCGACTCCCTGGGGCTGCGCCTGGGCGCCAACCTGACTCGGCGCGCTGCCGACGAAACCGCGCCGCGCCTCGACGCACTGGGTGACTTCGTTTACAACGACGGCGCCGGCGGCGCCAAAGACCACAGCGTCAACGCGTTGCTTAATTGGCAGATCAACGAAAACCATGAGTTGTCCTTCGAAGCGATCCAAGGCGTCGAGCGTTCGTGGTCGTCGAAGAAAACCTACGGCGACTGGGGTGACACGGTAGGTGAAGCCTTCGGTGCCGGACGCCTCACCCGTGATAGCTTCGTGGTCTCCCACCACGGCGACTGGGGCTTTGGCACCTCGCGCATCGACGCTTACCTGAACAAGTTCAACAACGACCTCAGCGAGGGCAAGGCTAACTCGGAAGAAAAAATCGTCGAGGGTAGCCTTAACATCCCGTTTGACCTGTTGGTAAACCAGCGCCTCACCGTTGGCGGCCAGTGGAAGCGTGAGCAACTGACCAACACCGACACGCTGGGCACCGTACCCGTTGATTACCAAGGGGCAGCGGTGGGCGGCGCGGATCTTGAGGGCGACTACTCTGCGCTGTTCGTCGAGGACGAGCTGTTTCTGCTCGATAACCTGTCGCTGACGTTGGGGAACCGCTTCGACCACAGCGACGAATACGGCAACCATAACAGCCCACGTGCTTACCTGGTCTATCACCCTCACCCTGACTGGACGGTGCGCGGTGGCGTGTCACGAGGTTTCCGTGCCCCCAGCCTGAAAGAAGGCAGTGCTGGCGCGGCGACCAACTCGGGCGGTCGCGGTTGTACATCGCTACGCCCGCTGGGTTACGTCACCGGCAGTTGCTGGATGGCCGGCAACCCGAACCTACGCCCAGAAATCAGCACCAACAAGGAGATTGGTGTCTCCTTCGACCGCGACGGTTGGGAGGCCAGCCTCACTTACTTCCACACCGACTTCGAGGACAAAATCGAGTACGCGCCGCTGGGGTATTTCCAGGGCCGCTGGTGGACCATGCTTGAAAATGCTGAGGAAGCCCGCACCCGCGGCTGGGAAGGCAGCACCAAAGTGCCGTTGTGGGAAAATGCCAGCTGGCGCACCAACGCCACCTACATGCTCGAAAGCCGCAACCTGTCGACCGGTGAAGACCTGATCAGCTCGCCGAAGCTGTCGTTGTTCAGCGCCATCGACTGGCAGATCACCGAACGGATCGGCACAGAATTGTCAGCTCAGCACGTGGGCAAGCAACGCGGCCTGGGCACCGACTTCGTCAAGTCGTACACCACGTACGATCTGACCGCCAACTGGTCAGCAACCCGCTGGCTGACCCTGAACGTCGGCGTGCAGAACTTGTTGGATGAAGACCCACGTGATGACTCGACCAGCTTTTACGTGCCCGGTCGGGCGTATTTTGCCGGGATAACCACCTACTTCTAATTGGCAGCGGACAACCCAGAATTCGCGCGTTTATACGAATTCTGGGTTAGTTGAGTGAGGCGCCGTCGGCGCTCAAGCGGCAGCGACCCGTTCGCCATCACCGCTGACCTCGAACTGCCCCACCAGCTTCTGCAGCTTGCCGGCATCCACCTTCACCTTCTGCGCGCTGTTTTGCAGCACCACGGCGGTCTGGCGCATCTCGCTGGAGGAGTGGTTAACCTGCTCAATGGTCTTGCCGTACTCGATGCTGCGGCGGTTGAGCTGCTGGATGATGGCGAACATGCCCTCCACCGCCTGGTGAAGTTGCACGTTCTCCGACGATGCATCCTCGGCCAGGCGCAAACTATCATCGACGTTCTGCACGCCCTCCTCCATAAAACTCACCGCTTGCTGCGTTTCGTTCTGCAGGCCTTCGACCATGTGCCGGATATCGTCGGCCGCCCGCGCGGTGCGGGCCGCCAGGCTGCGCACTTCATCGGCCACCACCGCGAACCCACGGCCATGCTCGCCCGCCCGTGCCGCCTCAATGGCGGCATTCAGCGCCAGTAAGTTGGTCTGGTTGGTGATGTCGCTGATCAGCCCGGTGATATTGCCAATCTGCGCCATGCGGTTGTCGAGCAGCTGCACACTCGAGGCCGAGCGGGCCACCACATCGCGAATCGATTGGGTGCCCGCCTGCACAGCCAGGTACTGTTCGCGGGCGCGGCTGACCACCTCGTCCATGGCCTGCTTCATCTGTTCGGCGCTGACCGACGCCTGCTGCAGCTCACCGAGCTGCTCCTCCATGATGATCATCATCTGGTGCACCGCGTCGGCCACCTCGACAGAGCTCACGCTCGCTTCCTGGCTGCGCCCGAGCATCATCTGGTTGGTGCTGCCAACCGTGCGGCTGGCCTTGACCACCTGCCCCACCACGGCATCCAAGCGGTCGATGAAACTGTTGATCCAGCGCGCCATGTCGCCACTCTCGTCATTGGCCAGGGCGCCCGTGTCCAGGCGCTGGCGCAGGTTGCCCTCACCCTCGGCGATGGTACGCAGTACACCGCTCATGCCGTTCAACCTCGCCGCCAGGCGCCTGGGCCCGAGCACGCCGAACAGCAGCGTAGCGCCGACCATGCTGAGGGCCTGGATGGCGTCGTTCACCCCCTGTGGTAATCCGGCGTAATGCTGCACCAGGTAATTACAGCCGAACAGCCCAACCATGCTCGCCACGTAGGGTTTCATCAACCGGTAGCTCAGCGAACGGCGGCGGTAGACCTCCTCCAAGTCTGCCTCGCACATCATGCCCCAACGGTCGAGCGACCCTGGTAACTGGAAGGTCACGCCCTTGCCGACCACGGGCACATGGCGGTAGTCCGAATAACCCGGGTACGTCACGAACAGGTTGGCGCCACGCCGTATGGTTTCCCGCACGCCGGGGTGCAGTTCACGCGTCGCGGGGTCGGTGAAGCGCAGCTCCAACTCGGTATGGCGCTGCACCTGCACAGTGCTCCAGGGCGTACGCACGCCGCTCTTGAGGTTTTCACCATGGGTAAACGTCCTGTCTTCGAAGCGCGAACGGGACAAGGCGGTGCCTGGCTGCACGGTCGGGTCGAAGCGTGACTGCACCATGAACAGGTAATTGTCGCCCGACTCGGCATAGATATGCCCGGCCTCGCGCTGGATCAGGTCGCCTACCACATCATTGGGGACCCGACCACACAGGCAACCCAAGACTTTGCCCGCGTGCCTGATCGGCTGATAGAACATCAGCGTCACCTCATCGTGAAAACGCGACGAGGATGGGCCGATCTGCAAGGTCAACGGGTCGCTGTAGGGCCCGTGAAGAAACGGCGCTTTCAAACCATGGGCCAACGCCGCGAGCTGCTCGATCTGCGTGCTGCCACGCTTTGGCCAAGTGGATACCCTGACGTTGCCCGTGCAGTCGATCACACTCAGTTCGGAAAAGTCTTCGGCCTGTGCCAGTTTGTCGAGTAGTGCCGAAGGCTGCACATGAGCGAAGTCTGCTGCCAGGTATTCCGCCAACTCTGCCAAGTGATCCCATTGTTCGCGCGCCCAGTTGTGCAGCAACTGCACCCGCGTTTGGGCAATGGCTTCGAACGTCTGCTCGATTTCTCCATAGTTCGAACGATTGAGGCGGCACGCCCACCCCATGCTGAACTTGCCGGCTTTGCCGAACCAGGGCAGCCAGCCCCGCTCGCTCGATGACAACTGCATGGAACTACTTGAAAGCGACATTAAGTTCACCATAAGCGACACAGATATCAAAATGCCAGCAACTTCCACGCCAACTGTAATCCAAGCGTATTGAGGGGTAGTCGCTAGCACTGGACGCTTACGGGTGGTGCATAAAGGCTTTTATTTCAGGCCACTTTGCACCCTGAAGGGGCGCAGGGAGAATGAGCGATCGTTGTCATGGTCGGCTGGTGTTCATTTAAGAATGCCGGGGCCGCTCCTACAGCGACCGCGTTATGTCCCTATTTACAGGGCATGCGCGGACACTGTGGGAGCGGCCATTGTTTGGCCTCGCTAGCGGCGCTGGAACCGCTGTTGAATCGACAATCAGGGCAGCTGCTCAACCACTTCTGATTGTCGCGGATGAATAGCTACTGGGGAAGCCGGCGTCACGTCCTAACGGGACACCGGCAACGCCTAGCTATTCAGTGCCACCGTGAATCACCGCTGGTGATTCGTAGTTTGTCCGTTCAGCGGGTGCTTAGCACGGGCGTCGGCCAATACGCACAACATGTCGAACATCAACGTCGCTGCGTTCAAAGTGGTCAGGCCCGATGGATCCAAATCTGGTGCCACTTCGACGACATCCCCGCCAATGAGATTGAGGCCGCGCATGCCACGAATCAGGCGAAGCGCCTCGCGCATGGAAATTCCCCCAGCTTCCGGGGTGCCAGTGCCTGGTGCGAATGCAGGATCGAGACCGTCGACGTCGAACGAAATGTAGGTTTTACCGTCGCCGACTACACGTTTAATTTCCTTTAGGACGCCTTCCACGCCCAGTTCATCGAACTCGTCGATGAAGATCACTCGCATACCCGATTCGAGGCTGAAGTTAGGGGTGCCGGAGTGCTCCGATCCACGAATGCCAATTTGAATGGTACGCAGAGGATCTAATAGGCCATCTTCAACCGCGCGACGGAATGGTGCGCCGTGGAAGAATTTGGAGCCGTATAAGCTATCCCAGGTATCGGTATGGGCATCAAAATGGACCATACCGATAGGGCCGTCCTTAGCCAACGCCTTAAAGATCGGATAAGTGATAGAGTGATCACCACCAACGGTGAGTGGCATGATGTTATGGGCACATACTTCACGATAGTAGCGCTCGATACAAGCGTGTGCATCTTCGATATTGTACATTCGGTCGATGAACACGTCGCCCATATCCCGAATCTTGCAGACTTCAAAAGGCGCGATGTCGGAGTAATGACTTTTCGTACGCATCAGGCAGGATTGCTGGCGCACCCCTCGCGGCCCCAGCCGCGCGCCTGGCCGGAAGGATGTACCACCATCAAACGGCACGCCAATCAAACCGATATCAATATCTGACAGCGAGGTGGCTACCGGAGCGCGCATGAAAGAGGCAATCTCGTTGAAGCGAGGGCGCTTTTGTGGATCATATTCTTGACCATCGATTAGATTTGTTTTTAGTCTGTGATCAGACATGGTTGCTCCTCAATTTCTTCAATCACTGCTTTCTAAGTCGGAGTGTCGCTTGGCGACCTGTGGGTCAATCACGGGATTTTAGCCATCACCGTGACGAAGCGGGAGCTTGTTAAAGCCAGAGTTCAGTACCCAGTCCGTGATCATTCAAACGCAATCGCCGCACATTTAAAATCTACAATTTCGATTCGAATGTTCAAGAAATCTTAAACTATCCTTTGCAGCGTCTGATGCGCCGGCGGCCTCAGGGTACCGCGTCACAAGACGCCCCCACCATGCCTCTCAGAAAATGGCGCTTTCTCGACTTGAGAAACCTCATAGACACGACTTTCCCACCGACTCATGTTAAAATTCTGCCATTACAAGGAATAACAAATGAAAGAGTCGCTTTACAATGTGCGACTGCTGAGAATTTTCCTCAGCGTCGTCAACAATCAAGGCTTTTCAGCTGCTCAGCAAGAGCTGAATATGTCTACGTCAGCAATCAGCACATACATGAATCAGCTCGAATCGCAGTTGGGTATGCAGCTGTGCAACCGTGGCCGTGCCGGATTCAGCCTTACCAGCAAAGGCCAGCTCGTTTTCGAAGAGGCCAAGAGGCTCATCGAACAAACCGATTCGTTCGAGCGATATGTCGCAGAGCTCAAGGGAGAGCTCCGCGGCACCATTACAGTGGGCATTCTGGACTCGATGCTTTCCGATACTCAGGTGAACATTTCCGATCTACTGGGCGATTTCAGCCGCAAAAGCGACAAGATCCATGTCACATTGAAAATCTTGAGCCCATTCGAATTACAGAAAGAAGTTCTGGAGGGTAAAGTCGACCTTGCCATCGGCTCATTGCCCACAAAAATGAGCGGCTTGAGGTACTCGCCACTCTATATAGAGCAGCACTGGCTTTTCTGCAGCGATCGCCACCCGCTGTATAATCCAAAAGACGTGTCCATAGAAAAAGTTACTGAACACGCCCTGATAAAGCGCGGATACTGGTCGAATGCCGAGGGCATGCGACATGGTTTCACTCGATACTCAGCTACGATAGATAGCATGGAAGCCGAGCTAATTCTTATACTCTCTGGCAACTATATCGGATATCTACCAGATCATTTGGCGCGCCGTTGGGAGGATGAAGGCCGACTGCTGAGATTATTTCCGGAACACTTTGGCTACACGGCTGAGTTCTCGCTAATAATCAAAAACGGAAGATCACGAGAGCCCTTGATTCAAGCTTTTCGTGACGAAATCGATGTGATTTTCGGGCGTGAAGCTGCCCGTTTATCTCATCGCTCGCCGACCTGAGGGGCACCTGGGAATTTCAGGTGCACACGGATTTCAAGCGGTGCGCAAAACTGAAACTTCGTCGCTGCTACGGCCCAAGAATGCCTTAAGCCTTTCGCTTTGGGGATGGGAGAAAAACGCTTCGGGGTTGTTCCGTTCTTCAATGACACCCTTGTGAAGAAATACGACTTCCGTAGAAACCTCCCGAGCAAATTTCATTTCGTGCGTCACCATGACCATCGTCCGCCCCTCTTGAGCGAGCCCTTTGATTACGCCCAGCACTTCACCGACAAGTTCAGGGTCAAGTGCAGATGTCGGCTCATCGAGGAAAATGATCTCGGGCTCGACTGCCAACGCACGAGCAATCGCGACTCTTTGTTGCATGCCGCCCGACAGTTGGATGGGGTAACAGTGCCCAAACTTATCAGGATCGATATGCACCTTTTCTAGATAGTTCCTGGCTCGCACCAGTGCTTCATCTCGACTCACACCGAGATTCTTCCGCGGGATGAGCGTCACGTTATCTAGAACATTCAAGTGTGACCACAGATTGAAGCTCTGGAACACCATTGCCAGTTTCGAACGGAAACGCTGCAACTCCTTGGCGGACGTCGGATGAAGCAAACCGTCGGCTTTCCGCGCCAGGGCAACCGCATCACCATTCCAAAGCAGTCGTCCCGCCGTCGGCAGCTCCAGCAGATTAAGGCAACGCAAGAAAGTACTCTTACCCGAACCGCTCGAGCCGACTAGCGTGATCACATCTCCCGAAGAGGCACTCAGCGACACCCCGTTCAACACGTGATGCGGGCCATAATTTTTGGAAATATCAACTGCACTTAATGTCGCCATGGGGACTCTCTTTTATTTATTATCAACGACGGGGTGAAGAAAACGCAGCCATTTTATTTCAGCACGCCGAAACATCCAGACGATGACCAGCGAAACTACGGCATACAGCAATGCCGCCACAGCGAATACCTGGAATGTCATGTACGTTTGACCATTGATATCGCGCGTTACCTTCATCAGTTCCGGCACGGTGGCAGCGAACGCGATCGAGGTCGCATGCAACAGCAATATGACTTCATTCGAATAATAAGGTAACGCCCTTCGCAGGGCCGCGGGCACAATCACGAAACACTGGACTTTCCACGCGGGCAAACCGTAGGCACGCGCGGCCTCTATTTCACCGGGCGGTAACGTGCGCATCGCGCCGGCCAGTATTTCGGTGGTATACGCTGCGCTATTAAGGGCGAACGCCAGAATGGCGCAGTTAAGCCCATTCTTGAAAAACACTCTAAGCACTTCACTTGACTTTATGACGTCAAGGCCGTACAGGCCGCTATAACAAATCAACAGCTGGATATACAGTGGCGTCCCACAAAACACGTAGGTGAAGCTGCGCACTGCTGTGCGCATCCAGCGCCCACCCGCTGTGCGCGCCACCGCTAACGGCAAAGCAAGTAGCGCACCGATCAACAATGAGGCGACCAGCAGCCATAAAGTCATCGCCAACCCGGTGAGTTTCACGCCGTCCGTGTACAGCAACGGTTGCCAGTACGCCTGAAACAACTCAATCATACCGCGCTCCTGACGAATGCTACGGAGTAACGCTTTTCCAGCCAGTTGAGCAACCAGCCACTCAGCGCCGTGATAAGCAGATAGACAAGCCCGCATAGGATCAAGAAAAAGAACATCCTGAATGTGGCCTTCCCAGCGCTTTGCGCGGCCTCCACCAGATCGGAAAGACCGATGATCGATACCAGTGCGGTGGCCTTCAACAACACCAGCCAATTATTGCCAAGCCCTGGAATCGCATGGCGCATCATCTGCGCAAAGATCACCAGGGTGAACACTTTGGTAGACGACAATCCATAGGCTTTTGCCGCCTCGACCTGCCCCGGCGGAATAGCTATGATCGCGCCGCGGAAGGTTTCAGCGAAATAAGCACCGTAGATGAACCCCAGCGTAACCACGCCAGTCATGAACGGGTCCAGGTTAATGTATCCGATGCCCAGCGCATCGCCGAGGTTCGCCACAACCGTCTGCAGCCCGTAGAACACTATCAGCATCAACAGCAGGTCGGGCACACAGCGGACCAGGGTCGTATAAGCGCTGCCCAGCCAGCGCAGGAAAGCCACGTCTGACAGCTTCGCTAACGCGCCGAGCCCCCCTAGCAGACAACACAATGCCAACGAGAGCACCGCCAACGCCAACGTAACCTGTACCCCGTGTAGAATCAGCAGGCCATAACCGGACAGGTCAAATAACCCACTTACATGCTCGCTGAACCACTCCATGAGGCCTCCTAGTTCATCGACGAGGTCACGGTGGGCGCGGAGAAATACTTGTTCTGCAAGCGTTCGTATTCACCACTGGCGCGAACCGCGTGTATGGCGGCATCGAGCTCGGTTTTCAATGTCGCATTGCCTTTGTTGATGCCGATCGCCACGCTGGACTGCATATCAGGATCACGCACGACATCACTGACTTCATAGTCCTTGCCTTGCGCCGTGTTCAGAAAACCCAATTCGGCTTGCGTCGAGTCCTGCAGGCTGGCGTCAAGCCGTCCGTTCATAAGATCGGCATAGACCTGGTCCTGACTTTGATAGCTCAGGACCGAAACACCCCACGCGGCGAGGGCCTTGTTCGCATAACGCTCCTGCACAGTGCCCTGCTCTACGCCAACAGACTTACCGCGCAACGCAGACTCCGACAACGTGAGCGAGTGATGCTTGTGACTGACCAGCGCGCTGTGCACTTCATACAGACCGTCAGTAAAATCAATTTGCTTGAGCCGCTCAGCGGTAGGCTGCATCGAAGACAGAATGCCGTCGTACTTCCTCGCCTTGAGCCCCGGGACTAGACCGTCGAAATCGTTGACCACCCAGGTGCAGGTTCGCTTCAGTTGCGCGCACAGGGCATTGCCGATTTCAATTTCGAACCCCTCCAGGCCACCCTCCTTGTTTTTGTAGGAGAACGGCGGATAGGTCGGATCCACACCAAAGCGCAACTCGACAGCTTGGGCGTGGGTCGCGGTGACGGCCAGGCACGCAGAGGCCAGCCAGTATTTGAGATATTTTATTTTCATTATTTGATCTCTCTGGGTGATAAAGCAGCGAGGACTACTTGAACATCAGCTTGTGTCGCCAGGCATACAAACACACCATTTCCATGGCGATCGTAGCCCCTGCAAGGGCCGTTATTTCAGCATGGTCGTAAGGCGGAGATACCTCTACGATGTCCATGCCGACGATGTTGATCCCGCGCAGCGCACGAAGAATCTCCAAGGCATGAAACGTCGAGAGGCCGCCTGAGACGGGTGTACCCGTGCCGGGCGCGAATGCCGGGTCGAGGCAGTCGATGTCGAACGATAAATAGACCGGGTTGTCACCGACACGGGCCAGAATGCGCTCAGCAATTTGCGCAGGCTGCAGTGTGTTGGCCTGGCGAGCATCGAGTACCTCGAAGCCCATGGTGTCGTCGTTGGTCGTGCGCATGCCGACTTGAATCGACCGCGCGGGATTGACCAGATGCTCCCGAGCGGCATGATAGAACATGGTTCCGTGCTCAATCCGCTTGACCTCAGGGTCTGGCCAGGTGTCGGTGTGGGCGTCGAAATGCACGAGCGACAGCGGGCCATGGACTTTGGCGTGCGCCTTGAGCAGCGGATAGCTGATGAAATGGTCGCCGCCCAGGGTGAGCATGCCGCACCGGTGCGCGAGGATCTTGTCAGCGTGCGCTTCGATGGCGCCAGGCACGCTCTGCGGCTGGCCAGAATCGAATTGACAGTCGCCATAGTCGACCGCCGCCAACAGGTCGAACGGGTCGAACTCCCAGGGCCAGTGCCGGGCCCAGGCAATCCCGGTCGACGCGGTGCGCAAGCCACGAGGGCCAAAACGGGTGCCGGGGCGATGGGTTGTGGCAGTGTCGAAGGGTACGCCTGTGATGGCCAGGTCGACGCCATTCAGATCGCGGCTGTAGCGTCGCCGCATGAAACTGGAAACCCCCGCAAACGATGACTCCGCCTGGGTTCCGTAAAGGCTCTCACGGGTAATTGCTAGGTCGTTCTGGCTCATCTCTCTCAAGGTCCTTCAAGCAATGCAGATCGGTAGCGCTCTATGGCACTTGCCCAGGATTCTGCCGCGCTTTCAAACAGCGTAAAATACGAACTATGATAAGCACACATTAACAATATGCGATGTGTAAACGATGCTTAGCCAAATTCAGGACATGGACCTGCAGCTTCTGCGGCTGTTCGTGACCATCGTCGATTCCGGGGGCTTCGCGGCCGCCCAAGGCAAGCTGGGCGTCGCCCAATCGACAATCAGCACCCAGATGGCAAAGCTTGAGGTCCGCCTGGGCTTTCGGCTCTGTGAACGGGGCAAAAGCGGCTTCAAGCTGACCGCCAAAGGCACCAAGGTCTACCAGTCCGCTGGCAAGTTGCTGGATGCGGTGGGGGCCTTCACGCGGGAGACACAAGCAGTCTCCGACACGCTCATCGGCGAGTTGCGGATCGGCCTTTCCGAGCTGCTCGCGCCGCAGATCCTGGAGCTGATCGGCAACAGCGTCGGGCACTACCGGGCACGCGCGCATGACGTCACCCTCAACATCATCACCGGCACGCCGGATGAGCTCGAAACCATGCTCCTGAGCGGCAAGCTCGACATCGCGATCGGCTACTTCTCCATCAATCACGCCGCGCTCACTTACCAGCGCTTGTTCACCGAGGTGCAGAAACTCTATTGCGGCAAGCACCACCCGTTGTTTTCCGCCGCCTCGGTGACCGCTGAAGCGTTGAACCGCGCCGATAAAGTGAGCCATGCCTACCGAATGAAATCGGTCGGCGCGCGCTTTGTGGCCGAGCGGCAAAACGCAATATCCGAGCGGGTTGAGGCCGACCTGATATTCATTCTCTCCGGCGCCCACATCAGCTTCTTACCCGAGCACGTTGCCAAGCCGTGGCTCGACGCAGGAAAGGTCAAGGAACTACTGCCCGCCGACTTTGGTTACACCGTGGACTTTCAGCTGACTACCCCTAATCGCCAGGACCTCAGCGAAGCGCTGATCGTGTTCAGGGATCAGATCATCGAGACGTTCCGAGTCGCCGGTCATTGACCGGGCGACCGTCACCTCACCCTCAGGGTCAGTTTACGGATCCTTCAACAATCATTTTCCAAACCCGTATTTAACCCAGTGACCGTGCTGTCCACAATTCTCGAAAAATAACTATAAGAACATTCGAGGGAACCTTGTGGACCGTTCACGCCACCCCTTCAGCACCGCGTCACCTGGCTGCACGGCCACCACAGCGTTTATGCAGTTCAATTGCACTACAGACGCCCTTTTAGCCCCCGTCAGCATTATTAGCCTGACCGGCGCACACCCTCGCCTCGCACAACCTGCCCCTCTTGTCGCTCTGCCATCGATGGCGCCACCAACGGCCGCTGGCAGGTAATTTCAGTCAATACAATTACAATACTCGGAGAACAGGATGAGTCTGGACATCGTGGTAGTACTGCTTTATGCAGCCAGCATGTTAGCACTCGGTTGGTACGGCATGCACAGAGCCCGGACCAGCGAGGAATACCTGATCGCGGGTCGCAACTTAGGGCCGTGGTGCTACATGGGCACCATGGCCTCTACCGTGTTAGGCGGCGCCTGCACCGTCGGGACCATGCGCCTGGGCTATGTCTATGGTATTTCCGGCGTCTGGTTATGCGCCACCTTGGGCCTGGGCATCATTGCGCTGAACCTGTTTTTAGCCAAACCCCTGCTCAAACTTAAAATCTTCACGGTGACCCAAGTTCTCGAGCGGCGCTATAACGCCGTGGCCCGCCAGGCCAGCGCCGCGATCATGCTGGCCTATTCGCTGATGATCGGCGTGATTTCCACGCTGGCCATGGGCACCGTGTTGCAAGTGCTGTTCGAGTGGCCGTTCCTGCTGTCGATTCTCTGCGGCGGTGGGGTCGTGGTCGCCTACTCCTCGATCGGCGGCATGTGGTCGCTGACCCTGACGGACATTGTGCAGTTCGTGATCAAGACCGTCGGTTTGATGTTCATCCTGCTGCCGATCTGCCTGTACCGCGTCGGCGCCTGGGATGCACTGATGGCGCAACTTCCGGCCAGCGCGTTCAGCTTCACTGCGATGGGTTATGACACCATCATCAGCTACTTCCTGATTTACTTCTTTGGCATTCTGATTGGTCAGGACATCTGGCAGCGCGTATTCACAGCCAGAAGTGAGCACGTCGCCAAATACGCAGGCTCGGCAGCCGGTGTCTATTGCGTCATCTACGGGCTGGTCTGCGCGGTGATCGGCATGTGCGCGCGGGTGATAATTCCTGATCTCACCGACCCCAACAATACCTTTGCAGCGATCACCCAAACTGCCCTCCCGCCCGGCATCCGAGGCTTGGTGATTGCCGCCGCCCTGGCCGCGATGATGTCGACCGCCAGCGCGGGCCTGCTCGCCGCATCGACGGTACTGACCCAGGACTTGCTCCCGACATTGCGCAACGGTAAAGCCTCCAGCTTGAGCATGAACCGCTGGTGCACGGCCTTGACAGGCCTGGCGGTTCTCGCCATCGCCTGTGTGGTCACCGATGTACTGGGCGCACTGACCTTGACCTACAACCTGCTGGTTGCCGGGATGTTGATCCCCTTGGTCGGCGCCATTTACTGGAAGCGGGCGACCACCGCTGGGGCAATTGCCAGCATGAGCCTGGGCTTTGCGACCGCCTTGGTATTCATGATCAAAGACGGCTTGGCGGCGGCCAGCCCTATCTACTATGGCCTGAGCGTAGGCCTGGTCAGCTTCGTGGTGGTCAGCCTTGCGGCTCGCCAGCCTGTAGTTGCAACCCAAACCCGCTGAAACCTACCCCTTGCAGCGCCAACCTGAAACGGGAGAAATAACATGAAAAAAACAATAATCATCCCAGCCATCCTGTTTGAACTTCTCATGCGCAACGCAAGCGCCAGCGAACTGACGGTCATTTCTTTTGGTGGCGTAGCTAAGGAAGTGCAAACGACGGCGTTCTACAAGCCGTTCGAAGTGACCTCCGGCAACAAGGTGATTGCGGGCGAGTACAACGGCGAATTGGGCAGGATCAAAGTCATGGTGGACACCGCCAGTGTCAACTGGGATGTCGTGCAAGTTGGCGGGGCAGAGTTGATCACCGGCTGCGAAGAGGGGCTGTTCGAAAAACTCAGTCATTCGCAGAATGCCCCACAATCGAGCTTCCTGCCCGGTACGTTGTCGGAATGCGGGGCAGGACTGTTGGTGTGGTCGACGGTACTGGCCTATAACGCCGACAAGTTGAGCGCGGCGCCCACCGGCTGGGCAGACCTTTGGAACCTCGAGAAATTCCCAGGCAAGCGTAGCTTGCACAAAAGCGCCAAGTACACCCTGGAGATCGCATTGATCGCAGACGGGGTCGAGGCAAAAGACATCTACCCGCTGCTCGAGACCAAAGAAGGCGTGGATCGCGCGTTCCGCAAACTCGACCAGATCAAGCCGTTCATCCAATGGTGGGAAGCCGGCGCACAGCCGATGCAGTACCTGGCGAGTGGCGACGTGGCAATGACCAGTGCATTCAACGGCCGGGTGTTTTCCGCACAAAATGCGGGTGCCAATGTGAAGACGGTCTGGTCGGGCAGCATTTACGACATGGATGCCTGGGCCATCCCCAAAGGCAGCAAGAACAAGTCGACGGCCGAGCAATTCATTGCATTCTCGCTACGCCCAGAACAACAGAAACAGCTCTCCGAGCAACTGGGCTACGGCTCGACCAACGTGCACACACCAGAACTGCTGAACCCAGCGATTGCCCACCGATTGAACACGTCGCCTGAGAACCTGGCGCAATCTGTCGCCCTGGACAACGACTTCTGGGTCAGCCACGGCGAAGACCTCGAGCAGCGGTTTATCGCCTGGGCGGCAAAATGAGCACTGAATATATGCACCTTCATTACTACAACCTTATTGGACTCAAGGAGTCGTCATGACCACCTGTGGTGAATTTCTCGTCAAACAACTTGAAGCGTGGGGAGTCGACACCGTCTTTGGCATCCCAGGCGTGCACACAGTCGAGCTTTATCGCGGACTGCCCTCGACGCAAATACGCCACATCACGCCACGCCACGAGCAGGGCGCAGGCTTCATGGCAGACGGCTACGCCCGCGTGCTGGGCAAGCCTGGCGTCTGTTTCATCATCACCGGCCCCGGCATGACCAACATTCTCACGGCGATGGGCCAAGCCTACGCGGACTCGATTCCGATGCTGGTCATTTCCAGTGTGAACGAACGTGCCCGCCTCGCTCACGGCAATGGCTACCTGCATGAGCTGCCCGATCAGAGAGGCATGAGTGCAGGCGTCACGGCGTTCAGCCACACCCTGCTCAGTGTCGAGGAATTGCCGGCTGTTTTGGCGCGAGCGTTCGCCGTGTTCGACAGTGAGCGCCCGCGCCCGGTGCATATCGAACTGCCGCTGGACATCATCACCGCCTGCGCCGAGCACCTGACGGTGCGCCCACGGGTCGTGATAGAGCGCCCCACGGCCAGTGCCGCGGTGCTCGAACATGCGGCTACACTGCTCAGTAGCGCCGCGCGCCCGGTACTGCTGATCGGCGGAGGTTGCGTTGGTGCGCACGATCAGGTGCAAGCACTGGCGCAAAGGCTGGACGCGCCAACGGCACTGACCATCAACGCCAAAGGGTTGCTCGCCGCGAACCATCCGCTGCTGCTGGGCAGCAACCACTCGTTCGATCCGGTACGGCGTCTGGTCAAGGACGCCGACGTGGTGCTGGCGATCGGCACCGAGCTGGGCGAAACCGATCACGACATCGTGTTCGACCAGAACTTTTGCATTGACGGCCAGTTGATCCGCATTGATATCGATGCCGAGCAACTGATGCGTAACCATACCCCAACCCTGGCCATTCGTTCCGATGCAGCCGCGGCCATCGAGGGGATGCTCGGGGCGCTTGAGCATCGGCAACTGAACACCGAGCGAGCCGGCGCATCGCGCACCGCTGAGGTACGCCGCGAGCTGGACGCTGAACAACAATCCTGGAGCAATTACCGCCAGCTGTTCGACACTGTGCTCGAGGTGTTGCCGTCGGCACGCTTTGTCGGTGATTCCACACAGACGGTGTATACCGGCAACCACCTGGTAAACACCAAAGGCAGCCGGCGTTGGTTCAACTCCACCACCGGGTTCGGCACGCTGGGCTACGGCTTGCCCGCAGCGATGGGTGCCCGGCTTGCCGACCCGACCTCGCCGGTAATCTGCTTGATCGGCGACGGTGGGCTGCAATTCACCCTTCCTGAGCTCGCCAGCGCCGTAGAGGCACGGATTGGGATCGTGGTGCTGCTGTGGAACAACTACGGCTATGGGGAAATCAAGCATTACATGGAGCGCCGAGACATACAGCCCATCGGCGTGGACATCTACACCCCTGACTTCATCACCATTGCGCGTGGCTTTGGCTGCGTTGCTGAACGTGCCGTCGACTTTCAGCACCTCGCGCGGTTGCTCAGCGATGCGCCGAGTGATCGGCCGATGGTCATCGAGATCCTTCAGGCAACACCGTTCCATCCATGACGCTGACAAGGTGTTGCCCGACGGGCAACACCAACCCCGTGGTAGCGGACAAGCCCCAATGCCAGTCAGTTGATGCGATACACCCGCGAAGAGGCCCGCATGGCCACTGCAAGCCCAATTGTTCTCCGCACGACCATCGGCGAAGAACAAAAAAGGGGACAGCAATCCACGGGCTTCAGATTGCTGTCCCCAAATGGGCAGATGAGGGTTCGCTCGCTTCGGTGAGATTCCATCCTGACCAAGGGATGCCGTCTGAATCCCACCCGCCCTAAGCAAGCGCTTTGCTACCTGCTGCGAACCCCCACCATCGGACTGGCCGCAGCATATCGCTCAGGTTGAACGCGGGAGCACTGCAAATATCCACAGCCCCTGCCCCCGGCTCACACGTTAGTTGATGCTCAAGCCCAGGCTTAACCGGCCAACTCTTCAAAACAGTCGTTGATGATCGCCAGGCCGCGCTGCGACTGCTCGTCCGAAGCCGTCAGCGGCACGAGAATTCGCAGCACATTGGCGTTGGTGCCACACGACAGCAGAATCAGGTTCTTGTCGAGTGCCTTGGCGACCACTTGAGCGGCCAGTGCGCTGGCAGGCTGTGGATATCGCCGCCTTCGAACAGTTCGACGGCAACCATCGCACCCAGCTGGCGAATATGCCCCAGGGTGGCGTGACGTGACTGGATATCCTTCAACCCAGCGACCAGCAACTCGCCCACCGCTTTGGCACGGTCGAGCAACTTCTCTTCCTCGAACACATCGAGAACAGCGAGTGCGGCGACACACGACAGCGGGTTACCTGCGTAGGTCCCACCCAAGCCACCTGGCGCGACGCTGTCCATCAGTTCGGCATGCCCGGTCACGCCGGCCAGCGGGAACCTGCCAGCGATGGATTTGGCGAACGTGGTCAAGTCTGCGTGAACGCCCATCTGCTCCATCGCAAAGAAGGTACCGGTACGGCCAGCGCCGGTCTGGACCTCGTCGGCGATCAACTTGATGCCGTGCTCGTCGCACAGCTTGCGCAGGCGCAGCATGAAGTCCTTGGGCGCTACATGGAATCCGCCCTCACCCTGCACCGGCTCGAGGATGATGGCCGCGATATCCTGGGGCGCGGCATCGTTCTTGAAAATGCGCTCGACGCTGGCGATGGCGTCGTCGCTGCTCACGCCCTGCAGCTCGTTGGGGTACTGCGCCCTGTAGACGTTCCCAGGCATCAGGCCGAGCCCGGCAGAATAAGGAACCACTTTGCCGGTCAACGACAGGGTCATCATGGTCCGGCCGTGATAACCGCCGGTAAACGCGATGACCCCGGTCCGCCCCGTCGCCGCTCGGGCGATATTCAGCGCGTTTTCAACCGCCTCTGCACCCGTGGTGACTAGCAGCGTCTTCTTGGCGAAGTCACCAGGCACCAGTTTGTTGAGCCGCTCACAGAGCTCTACATAGGGTGCCTTGTGTCGCGATGGGCCGCAAAGCGACCCCACTAAGGGCGATGAATAACTTAAGTGAACAGCATTACGCACTAGGCGGGCTCTAACGACTATTGAGGTGTACGTTAGGAAGGTTGGAATCTCATGTTGCAGGCATGGCACAGCCAGGTACGACGCCACTCTTCGTACTGATCATATTGCACAACGTTGTGCCGCCAGTGCCGCACAAATCCGATCACACCGATGGTGATGAACGTGACACCAATGAAGAACCTGGTCCAGTCCACTTCCCAGGTCAATTTAAGCCCATCGTAGAGGATGATGCCCCCCACCACTGTAAGCACTATCGGGCCACGCAGACGTTTAGCGCCTGGAGGTGCGACGCTAGCGCTCAGATTAGTCTGCTGGCGCCCGGTTGTTTCAACCGTTACACGCGGCCCGAATCCTGAGTGCGCCTCATGAGTGGCTTGGAAATGAGAGGTTCCGGCGGCATGAATGACAGAAAGAAGCTGGACGTTTTGACCCTGACAGTGTGGGCAGGTGATGGCATTTTGACTTACCACAAATTCAGTCCTTTGAGATGGTAGAGGCGCGAATTTTAAACTAATTCTGAATATCCGTGCGCTCACATGGAGTTACGTTTCCCTGTGCGGTGAGCGCGATACATGTAGTTACGCCTAACCGCTGAAAAATCAGATTTAGCCCCTTTCTTGTAGGGCATTTCCCAAAGATACTCGCGACGCCTGTTTTTCGTTGCGCACGCAAAACGTGAGTCATAGTCTCGGCCTGTCGCTGCCAATCGGCGATACGGTTTTGACAGACCGTGGGTCACTGAGTGCATGTGCAATGCCAGTTATGGCAGCTGTGCGTGGGGCACCTTTGTGTGCGCCGGGACTCTCAGTACCCTCGGTCTGTCAACCCACACACAGTTGCCACCCTTCCGTTTGACTGCATCGCCCCTACACACAACTGCTCTTCTAGATCTTTGACGCTAACGTGTACTTGCCGCTTGATCCATTTCTCGCCCAGCGTTGAGAAAAAGCGCTCGACCAAATCTACACTAAGGCGCAGAAGTTGGCAGGGTTCACCACTCGTCCAAGGCGTGCAGTCGCTGAATTTGATGCTTATACTCACATATCAGTTGATAGGTAGTGCTAGCGGTCCCTGTTGTTTGCGCGGCAACTACACCACAATCCTCCCTGACATACTGCTCCCACGCATCTTGCGCCTTCGGCAACATGGCCGGGACATCTTTCGGGAGCCAGTCCTTGTTTGCGTAATCCTGAGCAGTAGCAAACTTCTCCCGGTATTTCTGTGTCACCGCATCTTTAGCCGTTTGCAGCATCAAATACGCGCAACGTCCCGAGCCCCATTTTTTGACCGTTTCCGAACCGTTCAAACAGCTCTGCCAATCGGACTCCAGCTTCGCCGCGAACTGGCGCACCGCCGCATCCAGTGCTTCCTCTCGGCCGACATCAGCATGGGCCGCATCCATTACCAGCAACGACCCCACACAGATCGCAGTAATCAAACTCCTCACTGGCCTCACTCCTTGAGGTGAAAATTCGCCGGCTGCATCGTGCCTGAGAAGCACGTTGTATCCCAACTAATATTACTACCAACCGTCGAGTGCACGCAGTCGCTGGAGCGCGTGTTTGTACTCACACAAAAGTGCATTGGTAGACCGAGCGGTTCCAGCTACGCTCTCTTCGTAAATCCCATCACAATCAGATTTGACATATTCCTTCCACCGTACCTGAGAAGCCTTAAGCATGGCAGGGACTTTCTCATAAGATGAAAATATGTCAGGCCTCTCAGTCATTTGCTGAGCCTTAACCAGTTTTTCCTGGTACTTAACCTCCACTTTCTCGTTACTTGTGCGCACCATCGCGGAGAGACACATGTCGCTATCATTCGTAGTGTGCACGTCTGGTCTACTTAGGCACTGCTGCCACACCGCCTCCACCTTTGCTGCGAACTGACGGACCGCATCATCCAGCTCTTCCTCGCGGCCAACATCAGCATGGGCAGCACCCATCACGATCAACAACCCTATGCAGATTCCTTGAAACAACCCTTTCACGCGCCTCACTCCTTGAGATGTCTATTAGGGACTGCATATTGCTGCAAAAAGAGATTGCGCACTACCAAGCGGCGTCCATTTACTTGTAGCGCAGCTACGGCGGTGCTCGATTCAGGGCCTCGGCAGCCTGGTTAGCAGTAGTCGCGGCCTTCCGGGACAGCTCATCTACGCGCTTGTCACGCTCGGCCATAGCGGCCTCATGGGCTTTGCAGATCTGGGCCATCGGGCCGCCCTATTGCGCCCCGCTAATCCGAACCGGCGTAGATCCTCAAGAGTAATAAAACTGCCCTTGTCGTTGTAGAACTCTTTGAGCTTGCCTTGGCGCAGAAGCTTGCCGCGCTCCGGCCCGAGGATCTCGTCCTGACGCACTGCCGATTGCTTCCCGTTCCATTCGGCATAGGTGGTCGACTCCGGCACCTGGCCGTCCCTACTCGCCCGCGTTGCGCCAGCGCTGACTCCGGCGCGGCCGGCCAGCGCCTCAACGCTTATCGTGCAGCTCTGGTGGCCAAGCGCTGAAGAACCCTATGATTCCCGGCATCATTACGTAGATCCAGTGCTTGCCAGGGTATACGCAGATACCGACAGCCCAGATAGCGTGACTCAACTCTAGCCCAATCAGAATCGCGCCACCCCGGCGAGGGCGGCGCCCTCAGTCGAAATTGCCTTGCCGCAGATCACGACCAAAAAATGGGGGGGTTCAAGGGCTCAGGGTGAGGAATAGAAGTTTCCCGCTCCGATTACCCGTGCGGACCACCTGCAAGGTCACCAATTTGCCGTTGCTCAAGGCCTGAATGCCCTCGTTCTCGACGGTGTCAGCATGAATTCCCATCGCTGATAGCTGTGAAACCAGGGCCTCAGGGGCAATGTATTCCGACTTGACGATCTTGCCGTGCCGGTCAAACAGGTTCACGCCGAAATAGTGGTACGGGGTTGCCTTCATGCGCGACGACCAATAGCCGCCCATGGTCATTGCATAGCCGTTATCTGTTACCGCGAAACCCTGGTGCTTGGGTAGATTGAGCTGCTCGGAGTTTCGGTAGCCGGAGTACTGCGGCGCAAAATTCACGTTCCGAACGTGTTTGAAGCTGCTGTCGAGCACCGAGTACTGGCCGCGGCTCTGCCCAAGCGCGTCTTCCGGCGTCTTGAACTTTTCGACATACCACTCGCCACCTTTGTGATAGAAACTTTGGGCAACGTTGCTTGCAACCGCCTCAAGCTTTTGCGTGGTGCCGAAACCGGATTGATCATCTACAAAACGATAGCGCGTGAGGGCGCTATCGGATCGCAGGAAGGCTACATCACCCCCCTCTTCCTGGGTCACTACAAGGCCCTCGGACACCGAGGCCTGAGGCTCAGGAATGATGTAGGTCGAGAGCAATTCACCAGAGCTCCACCGGTACTTCTCAATCACGGCGCGAGCAGGCCGGCCATTGGAGTACCGCAGAACGTACAGCAGGTCACGTTGCTCATCGATTTCAAAGCCTTGTGGGTACGTGAATCGAACACCAAGACGCTGAACCGTCTCCTGATAGCTTTGGGACTTGAAGTCCAGCGCTTTCAAGATTGAAAAGTTGGGCTCCGCATGGGTCGCCACCGACGCCTCGAACGCGCTCATGATTTGAGAATGGGCAGCGATTGCCGCAGCCGAGCCCGCCTGAGCATGGCTAAACGAGCTGACGAAGATTGTGCTGACGCCGATGAGTAACAATCTCGAAAGAGTCGCCATGTTCTGTTTCTCCTTCATGAGTATCGAAAAGCGCCGCATCCCACGCTGGAAACCTCAGCGATCCGTAACACGCCACTGTGCCACAACCCCTTGTTGCTCCCGTAGCAGCCTCTGGATTGCCTTCCGTTGGGCAGCCAGCGCGTTTGGCAGTTCAGACAACCTTTCCTATCGACGATAACGCCACCCCAGCGAGGGCGGCGCATGCATGGAGAAAGCTATGATTGAAGCCACCGAGAAGCAGCTCGGCCTGCTCTGGCTCACCCTTGGCTTGTGCGCTGAATGCTCAGACCGACACAGCATCAGCCGCAGCCACTTCCTCACAAGCCCGGGCTACGAGGACTCGAACAACCTTGACGTGCTGGTGGCGACCGGCCTGAACAAGCGGGCGGAGAAAGATGGCCAGAAGATCGCGGGGCATACGACTGACGGTATGACCAGGAACTACCAGAAGCTGGATAGTGGCGAATTCGCCGGATAGTTTTGCGCCCATTTTGCGCAGAGCCGCCCATAAAAAAATCCAGTCACCGCGAAGTGACTGGATTTTTTAGGGATTTTTGGTCGGGACGGAGTGATTCGAACACTCGACCCCTTGCACCCCATGCAAGTGCGCTACCGGGCTGCGCTACGCCCCGACTCTATTCTCGATACCGCTGAGAACGTTGAAGAATCTACCCTAACCTTTTGATAAATGAAAGCTTTTTCTCAAAAAAATTTCCATCCGTCGGAGCGGATCACTTCTTCAACACCACCAACACATCCTCCAACTCAACAATCATCTGCCGAATCAGTTGCTTGTACTGGCTTGACTCATCCTTCACCTCATCACTGGAGAGCCGCAACCGCGCCCCGCCAATGGTGAACCCCTGGTCATACAGCAGCGCTCGAATCTGGCGGATCATCAGCACGTCCTGCCGCTGGTAATACCGCCGATTCCCCCGCCGCTTCACGGGGTTCAACTGAGGGAACTCCTGCTCCCAATACCGCAGTACGTGCGGCTTTACCGCGCAAAGCTCGCTGACTTCACCAATGGTGAAGTAGCGTTTGCCCGGTATGGGGGGCAGTTCGTCGTTATGGCTTGGTTCCAGCATAGGCCTCAACCCGGGCCTTCAACTTCTGCCCTGGACGAAAGGTGACGACGCGGCGAGCGGTGATCGGGATCTCTTCCCCTGTCTTGGGGTTGCGGCCCGGCCGCTGGCGTTTGTCGCGAAGGTCGAAGTTGCCGAAACCGGACAGCTTGACCTGCTCGTTCTCTTCAAGTGCGTGCCGAATTTCTTCGAAAAACAGCTCGACCAACTCCTTGGCCTCACGCTTGTTAAGCCCCAGCTCCTCGTACAGCCTTTCGGCCATCTCAGCTTTCGTCAGAGCACCCATGCCGTTATTTCCTTAACGTGGTGTTCAACCTTTGTTCGAGCGAGGTGAGGATATTTTGCAGGGTAACGTTCACCTCATCGTCGTTAAGAGTGCGCGATGGATGCTGCCAGGTCAAGCCGACGGCCAGGCTTTTTCTATCAGGATCAATGCCTTTACCTTGGTAGACATCAAACAGCCTGAGGTCTGTGAGCCATTCGCCTGCATTGTCACGAATTAATTCAAGCACCGCGTTAGAAGCTACATCACGTCCTGCAATCAACGCCAGGTCACGACGGGTTTCTGGGAACTTGGACAGTTCGCTGAACTTCGGCAGGCGGCCTTCGACCACCTCACCCAATACCAGCTCGAACAGGAACACCGGGCGATCCAGGCCCAGAGCTTTGGCAAGCTCGGGGTGAATGGCGCCGAGGTGGCCGACGGGCTTGCCGTCGCGTTCGATGAGGGCGGTTTGGCCTGGGTGCAGGGCGGGGTGTTTGCCGGCGCTGAAGGTGAAGTCGCTCAGCGCGCCGGAGTAACCCAGCAGGGCTTCCACGTCGGCTTTGACGTCGAAGAAGTCGATGCCGTCGCGGCCGTTGGCCCAGCCTTCTGGCAGGCGGCTGCCGGTGACGACGCCAGCGATCATCGGTTGCTGCTCGAGGTTACCGAGCTGGCCGACGAAGCGCAGGCCGCTTTCGAACAGGCGTACGCGGTCTTGCTGGCGGTTGAGGTTGTGCTGCAGCGCCTTGACCAGGCCCGGCCACAGGGACGCGCGCATGGCGGCCATGTCGCTGGAGATGGGGTTGGCCAGCAGCAGCGGCTCGACGCCAGGGGTGAACAGCTCGAACAACTTCGGGTCGATGAAGCTGTAGGTGATGGCTTCCTGGTAGCCGCGGGCGACCAGCAGGCGGCGCAGGTTCGGCAAGTCACCGCGGGTTTCCGGCTTGCCCTGGGGCGCGAGGCGCGCCTGTGGGTAGCGGACCGGCAGGTTGTTGTAGCCGTACAGGCGGGCCAGCTCTTCGATCAGGTCGACTTCCAGGCTGATGTCGAAGCGGTGGCTTGGGACGTTGACGGTCCACTGCCCTGCCCCGTTCGCCGTGGTGGTCAGCTCCAGGGCGTTGAGCAGTTGCTCGACCTGGGCGGCTTCCAGCTCCATGCCAAGCATCTGGGTGATGCGTTCGGCGCGCAGTGTTACCGGGGCGACGTTCGGCAGGTGCTGTTCGCTGACGGCTTCGACGATCGGGCCGGCTTCGCCGCCGACGATTTCCAGGATCAGCGCGGTGGCGCGTTCCATGGCTTCGCGGGCCAGCTGCGAGTCGACGCCGCGCTCGTAGCGGTGCGAGGCATCGGTGTGCAGGCCGTAGGAACGGGCCTTGCCAGCAACGGAGATCGGCTCGAAGAAAGCGCTCTCGAGGAACAGGTCGCGGGTTTTTTCGGTGTTGACGCCGCTGTGCTCACCACCCATGACGCCAGCAATGGCCAGGGCGCGGGTGTGGTCGGCGATGACCAGGGTATCGGCACGCAGGGCGACTTCCTGGCCGTCGAGCAGGACGAGTTTTTCGCCCTCTTCGGCCATGCGGACGCGGATGCCGCCGTTGATTTCGGCAAGGTCGAAGGCGTGCATCGGCTGGCCGAGTTCGAGCATCACGTAGTTGGTGATGTCGACGGCGGCGTCGATGCTGCGCACGTCACTGCGGCGCAGGCGTTCGACCATCCACAGCGGGGTCGGCTTGGACAGGTCGACGTTGCGGATAACGCGGCCCAGGTAGCGTGGGCAGGCAGCCGGGGCAGTCACTTCGACCGGGCGCACTTCGTCGTGGGCAGCCGGTACAGCCGGGACGACTGGGCGGGTGACCGGGACGTTGTACAGGGCGCTGACATCGCGGGCCAGGCCGGCCAGGGACAGGCAGTCGCCGCGGTTCGGGGTCAGGCCGATTTCGATGCTGGCGTCGTCCAGGCTCAGGTACTGGCGAATGTCTTCGCCAACCGGGGCGTCATCCGCCAGTTCCAGCAGGCCGTCGTTTTCTTCGCTGATCTGCAGCTCGGCCGCCGAGCACAGCATGCCGAACGACTCGACGCCGCGCAGCTTGGCCTTCTTGATCTTGAAGTCACCTGGCAGTTCGGCACCGATCATGGCGAACGGGATCTTGATGCGCGGGCGCGCATTGGGGGCGCCGCAGACGACCTGGAAGGTTTCCTGGCCGTTGCTGACCTGGCAGACGCGCAGCTTGTCGGCGTCCGGGTGTTGCTCGGTGGCGAGGATTTCGCCCACGACGATGCCGCTGAACTGGCCGGCAGCGGGGGTCACGCTGTCGACTTCGAGGCCGGCCATGGACAGGCGGGCGACCAGTTCGTCACGGGAGACTTGCGGGTTTACCCAACCGCGCAGCCACTGTTCACTGAATTTCATGCTGTTCTCCTGAAAGTTGCGTCGGGCATTGACCTAGCGGAATTGCGCGAGGAAGCGCAGGTCGTTGTCGAAGAACAGACGCAAATCGTTGACGCCATAGCGCAGCATGGCCAAGCGCTCGGCGCCCATGCCGAAGGCGAAGCCCTGGAATTCTTCAGGGTCGATGCCGGACATGCGCAGCACGTTCGGGTGGACCATGCCGCAGCCCATGACTTCGAGCCAGCCGGTCTGCTTGCAGACGCGGCAGCCTTTGCCAGAACACATCACGCACTGGATGTCGACTTCAGCGGACGGCTCGGTGAAGGGGAAGAACGACGGGCGGAAGCGCACAGCCAGTTCTTTTTCGAAGAAGACGCGCAGGAATTCTTCGATGGTGCCCTTGAGGTCGGCGAAGTTGATATCGCGATCGATCAGCAGGCCTTCGACCTGGTGGAACATCGGCGAGTGGGTGATATCCGAGTCGCAGCGGTAGACGCGGCCCGGGCAGACAATGCGAATGGGCGGCTGGCTGGACTCCATGGTCCGCACCTGCACCGGCGAGGTGTGGGTGCGCAGCAGCATGTTGGCATTGAAATAGAAGGTGTCGTGCATCGCCCGCGCCGGGTGGTGGCCGGGGATGTTGAGCGCTTCGAAGTTGTGGTAATCGTCTTCGACCTCTGGGCCTTCGGCAATGCCGTAGCCGATGTGGGTGAAGAACTGCTCGATGCGCTCGAGTGTACGGGTAATCGGGTGCAGGCCACCGGTGGTCTGGCCACGGCCTGGCAGGGTCACGTCAATGCATTCGGCAGCCAGGCGAGCGCTGAGCTCGGCTTCTTCATAGGCGGCCTTGCGTGCGTTGAGCACCTCGGTGACGCGTTCCTTGGCATCGTTGATCAGCGCGCCGACTTTTGGCCGCTCTTCGGCTGGCAGGTTGCCCAGGGTCTTCATCACCTGGGTCAGCTCGCCTTTCTTGCCGAGATATTGAACCCGGATCTGTTCCAGGGCATTGATGTCTTCAGCGCGCTCTACGGCCTCAAGGGCTTGCGAGACCAGCGCATCCAGGTTTTCCATGTACAGACTCCAGATACGAAAATAGGGGAAGAGCTTTGAAGGCTCTTCCCCTATCGATGACGTTCAATGCCCGGCGACGCTAGCGCCGCCGGGTGATTGTCGCGGGTACTTAAGCCAGAACGGCTTTAGCTTTCTCGACAATCGCAGCAAACGCCGCTTTTTCGTTCACTGCCAGATCGGCCAGAACCTTACGGTCGATTTCGATCGACGCCTTTTTCAGGCCAGCAATCAGACGGCTGTAAGACAGACCGTTGGTGCGGGCACCGGCGTTGATACGAGCGATCCACAGTGCGCGGAACTGACGCTTCTTCTGGCGACGGTCACGGTAGGCGTATTGACCGGCCTTGATGACAGCCTGCTTGGCTACGCGGAATACGCGCGAGCGTGCACCGTAGTAACCTTTAGCCAGTTTCAGAATTTTTTTGTGACGCTTACGAGCGATAACGCCGCGCTTTACACGAGCCATGAGTAACTTCCTCTATCTTTGACCAGAATTAACGAACGCGCAGCATGCGCGCGACTTTCGCGACGTCAGACGGGTGCAGCAAGCTGCTACCACGCAGTTGACGCTTACGCTTGGTCGACATTTTGGTCAGGATGTGGCTCTTGAAAGCGTGCTTGTGCTTGAAGCCCGAAGCTGTTTTCAGGAAACGCTTCGCAGCACCGCTCTTGGTTTTCATTTTTGGCATGTTGGAACTCCGCATTCGATAAAATTACACATAATCATCAGGCCTGCCGTGCCCGGGAGATTACTTCTTTTTCTTGGGGGCGATGACCATCATAAGCTGGCGTCCTTCCATCTTAGGATGCTGCTCAACGGTGCCGTATTCAAGCAGGTCATTTTCAACCCGCTTCAACAGCTCCATGCCCAGCTCCTGGTGGGCCATCTCACGACCACGGAATCTCAGAGAGATCTTGGCCTTGTCCCCATCGGTAAGGAAACGTACCAGGTTGCGTAGTTTTACCTGGTAATCCCCATCCTCCGTCCCTGGACGAAACTTGATTTCTTTGATCTGGATCTGCTTCTGGTTTTTCTTGGCTTCGTTAGCCTGCTTCTT
Organism: Pseudomonas sp. SWRI50; assembly: GCF_014269095.1. NCBI lineage: Bacteria > Pseudomonadati > Pseudomonadota > Gammaproteobacteria > Pseudomonadales > Pseudomonadaceae > Pseudomonas > Pseudomonas sp. SWRI50. Next base: position 134,521 of record NZ_JABWRW010000009.1, read on the forward strand.
CTTTTCGAAGAGGTGCTTGCCGTAGTCCATGACCTTGCAGACCGGCGGTACCGCGTCTGCAGAGATTTCCACCAGATCCAGCTTCGCTTCATCAGCGATACGCAGCGCTTCATCAATCGAGACGATGCCAACCTGCTCGCCGTCTGCGCCAATTAACCGAACCTCGCGGGCCGAGATATTCTCGTTGATCGGGGCCTTCGGTACAGCACGTTTATCGTTTCTCATTTCACGCTTAATAGTCATTACTCCGATTCTTGGCGACCACGCCGGGAAACCGCTTGTGTCAGGAGCTCAGCGAATTGCGCGACGGGCATGGAGCCCAGGTCTGCGCCTTCGCGAGTACGCACAGCGACGGTTTGCGTTTCGACTTCGCGGTCCCCTATAACCAAAAGGTACGGGACCTTGAGCAAAGTATGCTCGCGGATTTTAAAGCCGATCTTCTCATTTCTCAAGTCCGACTTGGCACGGAAACCGCTACCGTTCAGAGATTTCTCAACCTCAAGGGCGAAATCGGCCTGTTTGTCGGTGATATTCATGACCACTGCCTGGGTCGGCGCCAGCCATGCCGGGAACACACCCGCGTAATGCTCGATGAGCATGCCGATGAAGCGTTCGAACGAACCGAGGATGGCGCGGTGCAGCATTACCGGGCGCTTGCGGCTATTGTCTTCGGCGATGTAGCTGGCGTCCAGACGCTCTGGCAGGTTCGGATCGTACTGCAGGGTACCACACTGCCAGTTACGGCCGAGGCAGTCGCGCAGGGTAAATTCGATCTTCGGACCGTAGAACGCGCCCTCGCCCGGCTGGTATTCCCACTCCAGGCCAGACTCGTTCAGGGCATCGGCCAGGGCGCCTTCGGCGCGGTCCCACAGCTCTTCAGAGCCCACGCGCTTGGCTGGGCGGGTCGAGAGCTTCATGGCGATGTCACTGAAACCGAAGTCCTTGTAGACGTCCAGGGTCAGCTTGATGAAGTCGGCGGCTTCTTTCTTCACCTGATCTTCGGTGCAGAAGATGTGCGCGTCGTCCTGGGTGAAGCCACGCACACGCATGATGCCGTGCAGGGCGCCGGACGGCTCATTACGGTGGCAAGCACCGAACTCGGCCAGGCGCATCGGCAGGTCGCGGTACGACTTCAGGCCCTGGTTGAACACCTGCACGTGGCACGGGCAGTTCATCGGCTTGACCGCGTAGTCACGGTTTTCCGACGACGTGGTGAACATGTTCTCGGCGTAGTTGGACCAGTGGCCGGAACGCTCCCACAGAATACGGTCAACGACCTGCGGGGTCTTGATTTCGAGGTAGTTGTTATCGCGCTGAACCTTGCGCATGTACTGCTCGAGCACCTGATAGACGGTCCAGCCGTCCGGGTGCCAGAACACCATGCCTGGGGCTTCCTCCTGCAGGTGGAAGAGGTCGAGCTGCTTGCCGATCTTGCGGTGGTCGCGTTTTTCGGCTTCTTCGATGCGCTGGATATAGGCGGCCAGCTGCTTCTTGTCAGCCCAGGCGGTGCCGTAGACGCGTTGCAGCTGCTCGTTCTTGGCATCGCCGCGCCAGTAGGCGCCGGACAGCTTGGTCAGCTTGAATGCCTTGAGGAAGCGCGTGTTCGGCACGTGCGGGCCACGGCACATGTCGACGTATTCTTCGTGGTAGTACAGGCCCATGGCCTGTTCATCCGGCATGTCTTCGACCAGGCGCAGCTTGTAATCTTCGCCACGGGCCTTGAACACGTCGATGACTTCGGCGCGCGGGGTCATCTTCTTGACGACGTCGTAATCCTTCTCGATCAGCTGCAGCATGCGCTTTTCGATGGCGGCCATGTCTTCTGGGGTGAAGGGGCGCTCATAGGCGATGTCGTAATAGAAGCCTTCGTCGATCACCGGGCCGATCACCATCTTGGCGGTCGGGTACAGCTGTTTCACCGCGTGGCCGATCAAGTGGGCGCACGAGTGACGAATGATCTCCAGTCCCTCTTCATCTTTAGGGGTGATGATCTGCAGGGTGGCGTCGTGGGTGATCAGGTCGCAGGCGTCGACCAGCTTGCCGTCGACCTTGCCGGCCAAGGTGGCCTTGGCCAGGCCGGCACCAATAGAGGCGGCGACTTCAGCTACGGATACGGCGTGATCAAACGAACGTTGACTGCCATCGGGAAGAGTAATAGTGGGCATGGCGCCTCCTCTCCTAGTGGTGACCCCTACCAAAGGTCACGTGGGTTGGGATGAGCCAGTACAAGATCCGCGCTGTCTTTCTCGAGAGAAAGCCTGCCTCACAGTGGCAGAAGCCTTTCGGCTTACCAGGGGCGAACCAGAGTGACTGGAAGGTAAAAAACAGGTGAGCTGCACGTTGTCAGCTACAAGCCGAGCATGCTAGCACGCGGGGTTGGGCACGATGCAGAAATATTTGGAAATTACACAACCGGGGTGAACTTACGCGGAAAAATTCCTATCAGACTTTGGGAAGCATCCTACTCTTGATGAGACCTAAACCAAGGAGTGTCTGGTTATGAGATTTCCGTCTCTTCTGGCCCTGAGCGTTGCTGGCGCCCTGCTGCTGCCGGTTGCGGCCAACGCGGGTTCGTTCCCGGCTGGCGCGAAGCAAAACTACATGTCCCAGTGCACCAAGGTCGCCTCTGGCCAGGGCCTGGACGCCAAGGCGGCGCAGCAGCACTGCACCTGTGGCGCAACAGCTATCGAAAAGAACTTCAGCGATGACGAGATCAAGGACCTGAACAGCAGTGATGGCGTGGACGCCAAACTGATGCAGAAAGCTCAAACGGTTGTTAAGCAAGCATGCACGAAGGGCTGAAACCATAAAGCGGGGGTTCGCCACCCATTGTTTGCGCTGGATCAACATCTGGCGAACGTAAAAGGCGCTAGATGCGCAGAATTAGACTATGATGTTGCCGGTGCTTCGGAGCCTCGGCAACATCGCACCACTGAAAAAATCAAATGTCTGGAGATTCACCCCATGTCCAATCGCCAAAACGGCACCGTCAAATGGTTCAATGATGAAAAAGGCTACGGCTTCATCACCCCACAAAGCGGCGGCGACGACCTCTTCGTACACTTCAAGGCCATCGAATCTGACGGCTTCAAGAGCCTGAAAGAAGGCCAGGCTGTTTCCTTCGTGGCCGAAAAAGGCCAGAAAGGTATGCAGGCTGCACAGGTTCGTCCGGAGTAATTCGGACAGCTGTAAAAAAACCCGCCCAAGTGGCGGGTTTTTTTATGGGGTTCGCAACGGCTTAGCCGCAGTTGACGCGGGTTACCACACCTTGCTCATCCACATTCAGGTTAAGGCGCTCGGAGCGGTACTCCAGGGTCACCACGTCGTGCGGCTTGAGAATACGCGCCATCTGCGAACCACTGGCCTTGCGGGCCTGCTCCAGCAGGTCTGGGCTGCCCGGCTTGCCAATGGCAAAATCGGCACCGCTGGCTTCGCAGCGACCGTCGTTGCCTGCCGGTGCGGCAGGCGCACTGCCAGCAGAATTGCCACCGGTACTGCAACCAGCCAGCACAGCAGCCACCGCCAGGGTCGCCAGGTAAGCACGGGTACGGAACATGAATCCTCCTAAAATCGATCTGGGCACTGTCTGATCCGACAGCTGCGCGCATTGTTTGTTGCAAAACCGCACAAGTCTGCCTGAACATGCCGGTGGAGGCGAAATGCAATCGTGACTGGATTTTGCACAATACGCTTGGTTTGCCGCGCAAAGCTTTTTATTCTTATGTCGCAGAGTCATTGACGCAAAGGCATGATTTACTGCAAGAAGTGGAGCGCGCCGTGCCTCCCTCGAACATCAGGATCCGGTGTTCGCCCCTTCGTCCCAGGCCCCCAGTGAGAGCCTTTCATGAGCAGCCACAGCATCGACGCCGATATCAAGGTCAAATGGGCGGAGGGCCAGAGTGCCTACAGCCCCAGCACGCCGGAGGAGTTGCTACTGATTGCCATCGACCTGCTGGTGCGCGACCGCGGCAGCGAAGCGGCGCGCAGCTTTATGGACCAAGCGTTCGAGCGCTTCGCCAGGCATTCCCCTATTGCAATCGAGCCAGGCGCGCGCTGAGCAGGTCGAAAAAGCCCTGAGCATCCCCCTCCTCTACCCACATTACGTTGGCGGGCTGTTTCAGCACGCCATACCAGTCGGCGATGGTCTGGCCAAAGGTCGGGCCCTCGCGGCTGTCGATGACCATGTGAATGCGTCGCCCACTGAACAGCTCGGGTTTTAGCAGGTAGGCAATGACACTGGCGTCGTGCACCGGGCCGCCAGGCATGCCGTACAGGTCCATGTCGTGGGTGATGTAGGCATTGAGAATATCCACGACCCGCTTGCTGGCCTGGTTGTTGACCGCCGCGAGTTGCTTGAGGCGTGCTTTGCTGGTCAGCAGCTTGTGGGTGACGTCCAGCGGCAGGTAAGTCAGTTGTACGCCACTGGCCAGCACCACCTCGGCGGCATGCGGGTCGGCGTACAGGTTGAATTCGGCTGCAGGGGTGATGTTGCCGCCGTTGAAATGGGCGCCGCCCATGACCACGACTTCTTTGATGCCTTGGGCGATCTCCGGGCGCTGGATAAGCGCCAGGGCCAGGTTGGTCTGTGGGCCGAGCATGGCCAGGGTGATGCTGTGAGGTTGTGCGCTGCCGAGAGTGTCGACCAGGTATTGCACGGCATTGCCTTGGGCCAGCGGCTTTTGCGGCGCGTGGACTTGCACACCGGTCAGGCCTTCTTCGCCATGCACTTCGGCGGCGTAGATGGGCGTGCGCACCAGCGGGCGGCCGGCCCCGGCGTACACGGGGATGTCTTCACGGCCAGCCCATTCGCGGGCCAGGCGGGCGTTGCGTGAGGTTTTATCGAGGCGCACGTTGCCGGCCACGGTGGTGATGGCGCGGATGTTCAGCTCATCGGGCGAGGCCATGGCCAGGAACAGCGCGACCACGTCGTCGGCACCGGGGTCGGTGTCGATGATCAGATCGCGCGGGGCGGCCTGGAGGGTGGTGGTGGTGGCTGCGGCCATGAGGGTGAGTCCTTGTAGCAGGGGTTTGAGCATGGGGCACTCCTGTTGCCTTGGTAACGGTTGCGGGGCCGCTTTGCGGCCCAATCGCCGGCAAGCCAGCTCCTACAGAGATTGTGAATACTTCGGCAAACTGCACAGGACCTGTGGGAGCCGGCTTGCCGGCGATCGAGGGCAGCGCCCTCGGCTAAAAGGTCACCCCGGATATCAGGGCAATGTTGCTGTACGGCTGGCACTCCCCCGTGCGCACCACGGCACGCGCACTGCGTGACAGCACTTTGAATTCCTCATGGCTCATCCACTCCCGCTTGCCCAGCTTACCGCGCAAGCGCTCAATCTCGACCAGCCCGGGCGGTACCACTTTCTGCATTTCCTCAGCCAGCACATGCCGCTCAACCTGCATCTCGCTCAACACCACCCGCAGCACACTGGCAAAGTCCGGTATGCCCGGCGTCAGCGCCAGGTCGATCAGCTCGACGCCAGGCGGCACCGGCAGCCCGGCATCGCCAATCACCAGAATGTCGCCATGCCCCAACCCGGCAATGGTCCGTGACAGGGCGATATTGAGCAGCGCGGTCTTTTTCATGGCTGCAGCTCCGAGAGGTAGGGAATCGACGGTTGCGCCCCCACGCGGGTAACCGACAATGCCGCGGCGCGCTGGCCGAAGGCGATTGCCTCGCCCTCCTCCAGGCCCCGCACCAAAGCTGCGGCAAAACCACCCACGAAGGTGTCGCCAGCGGCCGTGGTGTCCACCGGTTGCACCACCGGCGCGGGGAAGTGCTGATGGCCCTGCGCGGTCACCAACAGGGCGCCTTGGGCGCCGAGGGTGATGATCACTTTGCCAGCGCCCAGTTGCAGCAATCGCTCACCGGCGCGCAGGGCGCTGCCCTGGTCGGTGACGGCGATACCGGTCAGTGCTTCGGCCTCGCTTTCGTTTGGGGTCAGGTAGTCGATATGGCCGAACCAGGTTGAGGGCAACGGGCCTGTAGCAGGCGCCGGATTGAGGATCACACGCTTGCCCAGTTCGTGCCCCCTGGCCAAGGCCCAGGCCACGGTTTCGGCCGGCACTTCCAACTGACAGATGATGACGTCAGCCGCCTGCAGCAACGTGTCGAAACGCTGCACCGTCTGCGGCGTCAGCAGGCCATTACCACCCGGGATGATGACGATGCAGTTCTGGCTGGCGGCGTCGACGGTGATCAACGCCACACCACTGGAAACCCCTTCGCACACGCTCACCGCCTGGCAATCAACGCCTTCGCGCTCCAGCGCCTTGCGCAGTTGCTGGCCATAGGCGTCATCGCCGACGTTGCCCACCATCGCCACACTGCCACCCAACCGTGCCACCGCCACCGCCTGGTTGGCGCCCTTGCCGCCGGGCGCCGTGAAAAACGCCTCGCCAGGTAAGGTTTCGCCCGCCCGTGGCAAACGCTGGGCGCGGGCGACCAAGTCCATGTTGAGGCTACCGACCACCACTACCTTGGCATGCATAAGCGCTCCTTAGCGGTAATCATTGAACAGGTCCGGGCGTGGCCCGGTGGACTCGCGCTGCACGATGCGCGGGGCGACGATGCGCTGCTCTGCCGTACCCTGCCGAGGCGTGGCGATGCGCGAGAGCAGCAACGCGGCGGCGTTTTCGCCCAGCTCGCGGATCGACTGGCCCACGGTGGTCAGCGGCGGGTAGACGTAACGGCTGAGCTCGATGTCATCGAAGCCAATCACCGACAGTTCACCCGGTACGTTGATGTTGCGCTCGGCGGCGGCGCGCAGCACGCCAAAGCCGATCATGTCGTTACCGGCGAAGATCGCCGTCGGCCGGTTGCCGTCCAGCAACTGTGCGGCCGCGCCGTGGCCGCCTGGGCTGGTGAAATCGCAATGCAGCACGCGGCTGGGCTCCGCCTCTACCCCCGCCTCTTGCAGCGCCCGACGGAAACCGGCCAGGCGCAGTTGGCTGACACCGGTTTCGGCCGGGCCGCCGATGTAGGCGATGTCGCGATGGCCAAACTCAAGCAGGTGCCGGGTGGCCAGGTAAGCGCCGTGCTCGTGGTCGATGCGCACCAGGTCGGCGTCGACGCCGTCCAGCTCGCGGTCGACGATGACCATGGGTGTGCGCACGCAGGCCAGGCTTTGCAACAGGTCGCTGTCTTCACCTACAGACGCTACTACCAAGCCATCGATACGTTTTTCCAGCAGCACACGCAGGTAGCTGCGCTGCTTTTGCGGGTTGTCGTCGGAGTTGCACAGGATCACGCAGTAGCCGTTGCGTTCGCAGGCGTCTTCGATCCCTCGGGCCAGTTCGGCGAAGTACGGGTTGACGCTGTTGGGCACCAGCAAGCCGATGGTGGCAGTGCTGCGCGCCTTGAGCGAGCGCGCCACCGCGCTGGGTACGTAGTCGAGCTCGACGATGGCGGCCTCGACCTTGAGCCGCACCTGTTCACTGACAGGGCGGGTCTTGTTCAACACATGGGACACGGTGGTGTAAGAAATACCCGCCAGTGCCGCGACGTCTTTAATGGTTGCCATGTTTTCAGTTCCGCCGGCCTGCACGCCGGCTACGGTAAGTGTCGAGCACCACGGCGATGACGATGACCGCCCCGGTGATGATGCGTTTTGTGGGTTCCGATGCGCCGATCTGCGCCAGACCTGCGGCCAGCACCGAAATGATCAGCACGCCAAAGAAAGTACTGATGACCGAACCGCGGCCACCCATCAGGCTGGTGCCGCCGATCACCACGGCGGCAATCACCTGCAGCTCAAGGCCGGACCCGGCATTGGGGTCGGCTGCTTCGAGGCGCGAAATCTGGAACAGCGCAGCCAGGCCGGCGAGCAGCCCCATCAGGGCGAACACCAGCACTTTGTAGGGGCGCGGGTCGATGCCCGCCAGGCGCACGGCCTCTTCGTTGGTGCCGATGCCGATCAGGTAGCGGCCGAACACTGTGCGGGTCAGCACCAGTTGGGCCAGTACGATCACCAGCAGGGCGATGAGGAATGCCGGCGAAATACCGAACGCGATCGGGTTGGAGAACCAGGCGTAGGCATCGCCGATATAGGCGGTGCGCGAGTCGGTGAACTGGTAGGCCAGGCCGCGGGCCATCTCCAGCACACCGAGCGAAACGATGAACGAGGGGATGCGCCAGGCCACGGTAACGCCGCCGGTGATGCTACCAGCCAGGGCTGCCACGGCCATGCCGAGCAGCGCCGAGGGCAGCACGCCCCAGCCCCAGCCGAGAATGGCCACGCTGACCGTCGAGGCCGCCAGCGCCAGCACCGAGCCGACCGACAGGTCGATGCCGCCGATGATCAGCACGAAGGTCATGCCGACCGCCAGCACCATCAGGTCAGGGATCTGGTTGGCCAGGGTGCTGAAGGTGGCATAGGACCAAAAATGGCTACTGAGGAACGAGAACAGCACGATCATCGCCAGCAGCGCGCCGGCCAGGCCCAAGTAAGTGCCCAGGCCGAAGTACGTGCCACTGCGGCGCACGGGGGCGGCGTTTTGGTTGTCGAGGGGGGTGGTTTTCATGCATCCATCCTGGGTGCTGCGTCATGCAGCAGTGCGTCACGTGTCTGATAGCCGGCAAAGGCTGCGGCAAGCAGCTGGTCCTGGCTCCAATGGTCGCGCTCGAAGGTGTCGATCAGGCGGCCGGCCGAGAGCACGGCAATGCGGTCGCAGATCAGCATCAGTTCGCGCAGGTCGCTGGACACCACCACCAAGGCCTTGCCTTGGCGCGCCAGTTCGGCCAGCAAACCGTAGATGTCGAACTTGGCGCCGACGTCGATGCCTCGGGTTGGCTCATCGAACAACAGCACCTGGCAATCACGCTCTAGCCAACGGCCGATCACCACCTTCTGCTGGTTGCCACCGGACAGTTCGCCAACAGCCTGGTGCGGGCCGGCGCTGCGGATGCGCATGGCCTGGATCTGGCGTTCGGCCAGGGCCATTTCAGCCTCGCTGTCGAGCACACCGGCGCGCGATACCGCGCCAAGGTTGCCCAAGGCGATATTGGCGCTGATCGACTGGGTTAACAGCAGGCCTTCGCCTTTGCGGTCTTCAGTGATCAGGGCGATACCGGCTTTGACGGCGGCTTTGGGTGAGTCGATGGTCACTGCCTGTGGCGGCTGGCCCAGGGCGATGCTGCCACTGTCGGCGCGGTCGGCACCGTAGATCAGGCGCAGCAGCTCGGTGCGGCCGGCGCCGATCAGGCCAGAGATACCGAAGATCTCCCCTGCCCTGACCTCGAACGACACCTCACGCACCTTGTCGCCCCGGCTAAGCCGGTCGACCTTCAGCAAGGGCGCGCCAATCTCGCGGCGGCCCAGGTCGATGTGTTCGCCCAGCTCACGGCCGACCATCAGGTTGACCAGCTCGGCGCTGCTGTAGCGCTGGATCGGCTCGTCGCACACCAGCTTGCCGTCACGCAGCACGACGATGCGCTGGGCCACGCGCTGCAGTTCTTCGAGGCGGTGGGAGATATAAACGATGGCCACGCCGCGCTGGCGCAGGCGTTCGATCTGGGTGAACAGCAGCTCCACTTCACGCGCAGTGAGCATGGCGGTGGGTTCGTCGAAGATCAGCACATGGCAATCGCCGATCAGGTTGCGGGCGATTTCGACCATCTGCTGATGGCCGATGCCCAGCTCGCCGACCGGGGTGTCCGGGTCGATGGCGTCCAACCCGACCTGGGCCATGGCAGCGGTGGCCAGTTGGCGCAGGCGCTTGTGGCTGATCCAGCCGAAGCGGCTGGGCAGGTTGTCGAGGAACAGGTTTTCGGCCACGGTCAGGGTCGGCAGCAGGTTGAGTTCCTGCATGACCATGCGCACACCGAGGCGCTCGGCCTCGCTGCGGCTGCCGGGCGCGTAAGCCTGGCCGCGGTAGGTCATGTGCCCGGTGGTGGGCACCTCAAGGCCACTGATGAGCTTGGACAACGTGCTCTTGCCAGCGCCGTTCTCGCCCGTCAGGGCCAGTACCTCACCAGCGCGCAGGCTCAGGCCGACGTCACCGAGCACCGGCTGGGCGTAGGTCTTGCCCAGCCCGCTGGCGGCGAGCACCACTTCATTGGCCGTTGCAGGCATGGCCCTCTCTCCTGGCGGGTATCAGGGCTGGGTGATGAGCGTGACGGGGGTCTGGATGACATTGTCGGCATCCACGCCCGGCTGCTCACCGTTGATCATCTTCAGCGCCGCCTGGATACCGAACACCGCCTGCTGGCTGGCGGCTTGGTCGAGGGTGGCGAGTACGCGGCCGTCCTTGAGCATGGGTTTGATGGCATTGATGTTGTCGTAACCGACCACTTGCACCTGGCCGGCCTTGCCTGCGGCGCGCACGGCCGACACGGCGCCCAGGGCCATGCTGTCGTTACCGGCCAGCAGGGCCTTGAGCTCGGGGTATTCGTTGAGCATGGAGGCGGCGACGGCGTTGCCTTTGTCAATTTCCCAGTTGCCGGACTGCACCGAAACGATCTTCATCTGCGCGGCCTCCATGGCGTCCTTGAAGCCGGCGGTGCGCTGCTGGGCGTTGGTGGTGGTCGGCACGCCTTCGATGATGCCGACTTGGTCACCGGCCTTGAGCTTCTGCTGCGCCAGGTAGTCGCCCACCAGGCGGGCGCCTTTGCGGTTGTCGGGGCCTACGAAGGGTACTCTGATGCCTTTGCTCTTGAGCAGTTCGGGGTCTAGGCGGTTGTCGATGTTGATCACCACCACGCCTTGGTCCATAGCCTTTTTAACGGCTGAAACCAGGGCTTTGGAGTCCGCTGGCGCAATTACCAGGGCTTTGGCCCCTTCGTTGACCATCTGCTCGACGATGCGGATTTGTTCGCCGGTGTCGGTTTCGTTCTTGATGCCGTTGGCGATCAGGTCGAAATCATTGGCGTGGCTTTTTTGATAATCCTTGGCGCCGTCTTCCATGGTGCGGAAGAATTCATTGGCGAGGGACTTCATCACCAAGGCGACTTTGGGTTTTTCTTCGGCGTGCGCAGCACTGAGCGGCAGGGCCAGGGAAAGTGACGAGACGACAGCGAGGGCCAGCAGACGACCGGGGAACGGCAGTTTCATGGACGATGACTCCGAATCTTGTGTTTATTATCGGATCGCAAACGTTTGCGTTGACTCACTATGGAAACAGGACCTGGTTTTGTCAAATCCGTTTGGCTGTTAAGGGCGAGCCACGCCTGGCGCAGATTATCCGGAATTTTTCCGAAAAACCGAACAGGTTTTCCTATGCTTGTTCGGAAAACCGAATAAAACACATGCCCTGTAGGAGCGGCCTTGCGTCGCGAAAGGGCTGCGCAGCAGCCCAAAGATTTCAGCAAACCCCATAGATTGCTAGGGCCGCGGCGCAGCCCTTTCGCGACGCAAGGCCGCTCCTACACAAGCCGCATCTTTGCTGGTACGGAATATGCGTTGTTTCTTGTGCGATACAGCAATCGCCTCAATAGGAAGAGAGAGAACAATAACTATGAATGCTGCACTTAAATCCTTCGCCCCCAGCGCACTCGCGTTGCTGCTGATCCTGCCGACCGCCGTTTCGGCCAAAGAAGCCGAAACCCAACAGAAGCTGGCCAATGTGGTCATCCTCGCCACCGGCGGCACCATTGCCGGCGCGGGCGCCAGCGCGGCCAACAGCGCTACCTACCAAGCGGCCAAACTGGGCGTCGACAAGCTCATCGCCGGTGTGCCCGAGCTGGCCGACCTGGCCAACGTACGCGGTGAACAGGTGATGCAGATCGCCTCCGAAAGCATCACCAACGAAGACCTCCTGAAACTGGGCAAGCGCGTCGCCGAATTGGCCGACAGCAACGACGTCGACGGCATCGTCATCACCCACGGCACCGACACCCTGGAAGAGACCGCCTTCTTCCTTAACCTGGTGGAAAAAACCGACAAGCCAATCGTGGTGGTCGGCTCGATGCGCCCTGGCACCGCCATGTCGGCAGACGGCATGCTCAACCTGTACAACGCCGTGGCCGTGGCCAGCGACAAGCAGTCGCGTGGCAAGGGCGTGCTGGTGACCATGAACGATGAGATCCAGTCTGGCCGCGATGTCAGCAAGTCGGTCAACATCAAGACCGAAGCGTTCAAGAGCGCCTGGGGCCCGATGGGCATGGTCGTTGAAGGTAAATCCTACTGGTTCCGCCTGCCGGCCAAGCGCCATACGGTCAATTCGGAATTCGACATCAAGCAGATCAGCAGCCTGCCGGCCGTGGACATCGCCTACGGCTATGGCAACGTGACCGACACCGCCTACAAGGCACTGGCGCAGAACGGCGCCAAGGCGATCATCCATGCCGGTACCGGTAATGGCTCGGTGTCGTCGCGGGTAGTACCGGCGCTGCAAGAGCTGCGCAAGAACGGCGTGCAGATCATCCGTTCGTCCCACGTTAACCAGGGCGGTTTCGTGCTGCGTAACGCCGAGCAGCCGGACGACAAAAACGATTGGGTCGTGGCCCATGACCTGAACCCGCAAAAAGCCCGCATCCTGGCCATGGTCGCAATGACCAAGACCCAGGACAGCAAAGAGCTGCAGCGGATTTTCTGGGAATACTGAGTGCTGTAATGCCAAGGCCGGTGCACGGGTTGCACCGGCCCTTCCCCTCAGCCCGGTCTACGGCTCGATGCGTTTGAGCTCGTTCAACAACCCCATCAGTTGCGCCAACTTGTCTTCGCCGAACTGCACCTGGATCTTGCGGTAGTTGGCCTCCATGCCCTCGCGCATTGACTCGAAACAGGCCTCGCCGCGTTCGGTGAGGCTCACCAACACACGCCGCGCGTCCTGCGCGGCCTTCTGCCGACGCACCAGGCCATCGCGCTCCAAACGGCTCAACACCCCGGTCATGCTCGGTTTGAGGATGCACGCCAGGTGGGCGAGCTGGTAGCTCTCCAATTCACCTTGCTGGCTAAGAATACGAATGACTCGCCACTGTTGCTCGGTCAGGTCGTGTTCGTTCAGCAACGGCCTGAAAAATGCCATTGCGGCTTCCCGGGCCTGCAGCAGGCTCAATGTCAGCGAGGGTTGCGTCTTGGTCATGTGGGCGCCTGTGTTTAGGGTACGACTGGCAAGATTAGGGGCATAGGCAAAAAGGGACAAGGAGCCTGGAAAGTGCAAGCTCTTCCATGGAAAACCCATTCAAGGCCGCCCGCCAGGCTGCGACCATCCGGATCAAACAACAACGACGCGATCCGGGCGGTAAGCCATGGCCCTCTCACAACAACTCCGCTTGCCGCTGGCGGTATTCGCCGGGCGTGAGCTTGGCGTAACGGTTGAAGAATCGGCTGAAATAAGCCGGGTCCTTGAAGCCCAGCTGGTAGCAGATTTCGTTTGCCGTGCTGCCGGAGAACAACAGCAGGCGCTTGGCTTCCTGCATCACGCGTTCAAGCACCAGGCGCTTGGACGGCAAGTCGGCAATGCGCCGGCACACATCGTTCAGCCGCGCCTCGGTCACGCCGATCTGCTGCGCATAGCGCGCCAGGGGCCAGTGCTCAAGGTAATGCGCTTCGATCAGTGCGTTGAAGCGGTGGAAGATTTTCAGGTCTTCGTGCCTGGCCGGCGTGGCCTCGCGCGAGTTGGGGCACAGCCGCAGCAAGCTGATCATGATCAGCCGGGTCAGCGACTGCAACGCCGCATCGCGCCCCGGATGGGGCGTGGCAACTTCGTCGCTGAGCGCTTCCAGCCAGCGTTCGAGCCTGCGCGCCTCGGCCTTGTACGCAGCCGGCACCTTGGCCAGGGCAACGCAGGCAGGCCGCACCTGCACCCCGGCCGGCAACAGGCTGGCGTCGGCTTCGATCAGTTGCCAGACCAGTTGCTGACGCACCGTCAGCACATGGCCGTCGCTGTCTGGCTCGGTGACGAAGGCATGCGCCACCGTCGGCGGCGTCAGGAAGAACATCGGCCCGGCCTCGATGTACTGCTGGTCATCGAGGTACACCCTCACCGTACCGGACTTCACGTAATGCACCTGGAAAAACCGGTCGTGCCGGTGCACGGGCATGTTGCGCCCGAAAAACCCGGCAAGGTTGCCCAGCCGGTCGTAGTGCACCTCGCTGTCGCTGTAGCGCTGGTCGTAGACCTGGCCGATGTTGATGTTCGGAATGGGATGCCGATCACTCATGACTGCTTACCCGCAAAGCGCTTGCCCGTATTGACGATCACCCATGGTGCCCCGGCTGCTTGGCAGATGCCACTGGGTGAAGCCTTGACCTTCGTTAACATATTAACTATAACATTAACACATTAACAATCTCGGCAGGACGACCCTCGCCCTGCACCGCCTGGAGAAAAGCATGAGCCATGCCCTGCATGACGTTGCGACCGGCACCCTGTTCGGCGTTGCGCTGAACTACCAGGGTCTGCTGCAGCAGCACGAAGCGGCGTTTCACGAAGCGCCCTACAAACAACCGCCCGTCAAGCCGGTGCTGTTCGTCAAGACGCCCAACACCCGCAACCACCATGAAGGCAACGTGGTGTTTCCGGCCGGTGTCGAGCGCCTGCAACCGGGCCCTGCCCTGGGCGTGGTGATTGGCAAGGACGCCAGCCGGGTCAGCGCCGAAGACGCGCTGGGCTACGTGGCGGGCTACACCATCGTCAACGAAGTCAGCCTGCCTGAGACCAGCTACTACCGCCCTGCGGTCAAGGCCAAGTGCCGCGATGGCTTCTGCCCGGTCGGCCCCGCCCTGGTACCGGCTGCACAGGTGGCCAACCCCGATGCCCTGGGCCTGCGCCTGCGGGTCAACGGTGAAGTGCGCCAGCAGAACACCACCGCCAACTGCGTGCGCACGGTTGCCCAGCTGATCGCCGAGATCAGCGAATTCATGACCCTGCATGCGGGCGACATCCTGATTACCGGCACCCCCGAGGGGCGCGTCGATGTGCAGCCAGGCGACCGCGTCGATGTCGAGATCGATGGCCTGGGCACGCTCACCAACCACATCGTCGCCGAATGAGGATTGCACCTGTGAAACACGCCCGTATCCAGTTCGACGGCCAGGTCCATAACGTCACCGTCGAAGACGACCACCTGCGCCTGGCCGACGGCCGCCTGGTGCATGAAGACCAGGTGACCTGGCTGCCACCTGCCACCGGCAGCATGTTCGCCCTGGGCCTGAACTACGCCGACCACGCCGCGGAACTCGCCTTCACGCCGCCCACCGAGCCGCTGGCGTTCATCAAGTCGCCGGGCACCTACACCGGCCACAAGCAGATCACCTGGCGCCCGGACAACGTCGCCTACATGCACTACGAGTGCGAGCTGGTGGCGGTGATCGGCAAGCAGGCACGTAACGTCAAGCGCGAAGACGCCCTGCAGTACCTGGCCGGCTACACCGTGTGCAACGACTACGCCATCCGCGACTACCTGGAAAACTACTACCGCCCCAACCTGCGGGTGAAAAACCGCGACGCCACCACCCCGGTCGGCCCGTGGATCGTCGATGCGGCCGACGTGCCGGACCCGTCCAACCTGAAGCTGCGCACCTGGATCAACGGTGAGCTGAAACAGGAAGGCAGCACCTCGGACATGATTTTCGACATCCCTTACCTGATCGAATATTTCTCCAGCTTCATGACCCTGCAACCGGGCGACATGATCGCAACCGGCACCCCGGAAGGCCTGGCCGACGTAGTGCCAGGCGATGAAGTGGTGGTGGAAGTGGAAGGCGTCGGTCGCCTGGTCAACCGCATCGTCAGCGAAGCTGACTTCTTCAAGAACAACAAGGCATGAGCAGCATGATCAAGCACTGGATCAACGGCCGTGAGGTCGAGAGCAAAGACACCTTCGTCAACTACAACCCAGCCACCGGTGACGCGATTTGCGAAGTCGCCAGCGGCGGTGCCGAAGAGGTCGCGCAGGCGGTTGCGGCGGCCAAGGAAGCCTTCCCGAAATGGGCCAACACCCCAGCCAAGGAACGTGCCCGTCTGATGCGCAAGCTGGGCGAACTGATCGACCAAAACGTGCCGAAACTGGCCGAGCTGGAAACCCTCGATACCGGCCTGCCGATCCACCAGACCAAGAACGTGCTGATCCCGCGTGCCTCGCACAACTTCGACTTCTTCGCCGAAGTGTGCACACGCATGGATGGCCACACCTACCCGGTCGACGACCAAATGCTCAACTACACCCTGTACCAGCCGGTGGGTGTGTGCGGCCTGGTGAGCCCCTGGAACGTGCCGTTCATGACGGCCACTTGGAAGACGGCGCCGTGCCTGGCCCTGGGCAACACCGCCGTCTTGAAAATGAGCGAATTGTCGCCGCTGACTGCCAACGAGCTCGGTCGCCTGGCCGTTGAGGCCGGCATCCCCAACGGCGTGCTCAACGTGATCCAGGGCTACGGCGCCACCGCCGGCGATGCGCTGGTGCGTCACCCCGATGTGCGTGCGATTTCCTTTACCGGCGGCACCGCCACCGGCAAGAAGATCATGCAGACCGCCGGCCTTAAAAAATACTCGATGGAGCTGGGTGGCAAGTCGCCGGTGGTGATCTTCGAAGACGCCGACCTGGAACGCGCCCTGGATGCAGCGCTGTTCACCATCTTCTCGCTCAATGGCGAGCGCTGCACGGCCGGCAGCCGCATTTTCATCCAGGAAAGCGTTTACCCGCAGTTCGTCGCCGAGTTCGCCGCCCGCGCCAAGCGCCTGATCGTGGGTGACCCGACCGACCCGAAAACGCAAGTAGGCTCGATGATCACCCAGCAGCACTATGACAAGGTCACCGGGTACATCCGCATCGGCATCGAAGAAGGCGCACGCCTGGTTGCCGGCGGCCTTGAGCGCCCGGCCAATCTGCCGGCGCACTTGGCCAAGGGGCAGTTCATCCAGCCCACCGTGTTCGCCGACGTGAACAACAGCATGCGCATCGCCCAGGAAGAAATCTTCGGCCCAGTGGTGTGCCTGATCCCGTTCAAGGACGAGGCCGAAGCACTGCAACTGGCCAACGACACCGAATACGGCCTGGCCTCGTACATCTGGACCCAGGACATCGGCAAGGCGCACCGCCTGGCGCGTGGCATCGAAGCTGGCATGGTCTTCATCAACAGCCAGAACGTGCGCGACCTGCGCCAGCCGTTCGGCGGCGTGAAAGGCTCCGGCACCGGGCGTGAAGGTGGGCAATACAGCTTCGAAGTGTTCGCCGAGATCAAGAACGTGTGCATTTCCATGGGCAGCCACCACATCCCGCGCTGGGGTGTATAAAACCGTCTCGATCAAGCGGGTAACCCTGTGGGGGCCCACGGTGCATGGCACGGGCTGCGCCCGTGTTCGCGGGCAGGCCCGCTCCCACAGGCTTCTACACCCTAACAACATCCTCTTACCGGAGATTTCCATGGGCAAACTCGCTCTCGCTGCCAAGATTACCCATGTACCGTCCATGTACCTGTCCGAGCTGCCTGGCCCGCGTCAGGGCTTTCGGCAAGCCGCCATCGACGGGCACTACGAGATCAGCCGACGCTGCCGTGAGCTCGGGGTCGACACGATTGTCGTGTTCGACACCCACTGGTTGGTCAATGCCAACTACCACGTGCTCTGCGGCCCGCATTTCAAGGGCGTCTACACCAGCAACGAACTGCCACACTTCATCAGCAACATGGAATACGAGTTCCCGGGCAACACTGCACTCGGCCAACTGCTGGCAGCCGAATGCAACCGCTTCAACGTCGAGACCATGGCCCACCACGCCACCACCCTGGGCCCTGAGTACGGCACCCTGGTGCCGATGCGCTACATGAACCAGGACCAGCACTTCAAGGTGGTTTCGGTCTCGGCGCTGTGCACGTCCCACTACCTGGCCGACAGCGCCCGCCTCGGCTGGGCCATGCGCAAGGCCGTGGAAGAGCACTACGACGGCACCGTGGCGTTCCTGGCCAGTGGCTCGCTGTCACACCGCTTTGCGCAGAACGGCCAGGCGCCGGATTTCGCCACCAAGGTGTGGAGCCCGTTCCTGGAAACCCTGGACCACCGCGTGGTGAAGATGTGGGAGAACGCTGAATGGGAAGAATTCTGCGGGATGCTCCCCGAATACGCCGCCAAGGGCCACGGTGAAGGGTTCATGCATGACACCGCGATGCTGCTCGGTGCCCTGGGCTGGTCGAAGTACGACGGCAAGGCCGACGTGGTAACACCCTACTTCGGCTCGTCGGGCACCGGCCAGATCAACGCGATCTTCCCGGTCACCCCGCAGGATGGTGCTGCCATCCCCGCCGCGCAGGCCGCCAACCCGGCCGCGGTGGTGTCCACCAGCCGCCTGTAGTTCCGCTGCCTGGCCGCTCTGCCGGGCGGCCAGGCGTTTCTGCCAAGAGGATGCCCTTCATGCCACACCTGGTTCTGCTCTACACCCCCGACCTGGAAACAGACGCCGACATCCCGGGCCTTTGCCGTGCCCTGGCCAACACCATGCTCGAACAGCGCGATGCCGCCGGCAAGGCCGTGTTCCCCACCGGCGGCACCCGCGTGTTGGCCTACCCCGCCGCGCACTGCGCAGTGGCGGATGGCAACGGCGACTATGGCTTTTTGTACGCCAACCTGCGGATGGCCAACGGCCGCTCCGCGGAGGTTCACAAAACAGTCGGCGACAGCCTGTTGCACGTGCTCAAGCAGCACCTGGACGCGCTGCTCCAGCAGCGCCCCATCGGCATCACCCTGCAGATCGACGAGAGCAACGCGCAGGTCTACGACGCCAAGCACAGCACCCTGCACCCGCTGTTCAACAAACCGGCCTGAGCCAACGGCCGACACCTTTCACCGTCTCATCACACAACAAGTACAACAAATATGAGCACACTCGAGCACGCCTCGCGCAGCACGGCGCAAGCCACACTCCTCGACAGCACACACCGGACCGTCACCTGGCGGCTGATGCCGTTGCTGTTGGTGTGTTACCTGTTCGCCCACCTGGACCGCATCAACATCGGCTTCGCCAAGATGCAGATGAGCCAGGACCTACATCTGTCCGACACGGTCTACGGGCTGGGCGCCGGGCTGTTTTTCATCGCCTATGCGTTGTTTGGCGTACCCAGCAACCTGATGCTCGACCGCGTCGGCCCGCGCCGCTGGATCGCCAGCCTGATGGTGGTGTGGGGCACCCTGTCGACCTGCATGCTGCTGATCGAGAGCAGCAGCGCGTTCTACCTGCTGCGGTTTGCCCTGGGCGCAGCGGAAGCCGGGTTTTTCCCAGGCATTCTGGTGTACCTCAACCGCTGGTACCCCGCGGGCCGCCGTGCCCAGGTCACGGCATTGTTCGCCATTGCCGTGCCGCTGGCAGGCGTGGTCGGCGGGCCGCTCTCGGGCAGCATTTTGGCGTTCATGCATGACGCTGCGGGCCTGCGTGGCTGGCAGTGGATGTTCCTGATCGAAGGCGCCCCGGTGATCCTGCTCGGCCTGGTGGTGCTGGCGGTCCTGCCCGAGCGTTTCGAACAGGTGGCCTGGCTCGACGCCCAGCAAAAAGCCGCCCTGCGCGCCCAGTTCGGCCAGGAAGAACAGCGCAAGCCGGTCACCTCGTTCGCCGGTATCCTCGCCAGCCCTGCCGTATGGCTGCTGGTGGCGGTGTACTGCGCGGTCATGCTGGCGGTGAACACGCTGGCGTTCTGGATGCCCAGCCTGATCCACACCGCCGGCATCGGCAGCGACGCCAGTGTCGGCCTGCTCAGCGCGGTGCCGTACTTGGCCGGCTGCGTGTTCATGCTGGCCTGCGGACGCTCGTCCGACCGCCACCGCGAGCGCCGTTGGCACCTGTCCATCCCCCTGCTGATGGCCGCGGCGGGTATCGCGATCGCTGCCCTCGCGCCCAACCAGGCACTGCCCGTATTGGCCGGCCTGGTGCTGGCAGGCATGGGGGCAAGCGCAGCCCTGCCGATGTTCTGGCAACTGCCTACGGCGTTTCTCAATGACCGCACACAGGCTGCCGGCATCGCCCTGATCAGCTCGCTGGGCAGCATTGCCTCGTTCGCCACGCCCTATTTCATCGGCTGGGTCCGCGACACCACGCAAAGCGCCAGCCTCGCGCTGTATGTGCTGGCTGCGTTTATCACCCTCGGTGGCCTGCTGGTGCTGCGTACTCGCGCCGCCATCGTCAACCCTTGAACCTTGAGACTTCAACCATGCTCGATAACGCATTCATCCAACAGGCCGCCGAGCGGCTCGACCAGGCCGAGCGCTCGCGCGAACAGGTGCGCCAGTTCTCACTCGACCAGCCTGCCATCACTATCGAAGATGCCTACGCCATCCAGCGTGCCTGGGTGGCCAAGAAGCTCGCCGCCGGGCGCAAGCTGGTCGGCCACAAGATCGGCCTGACCTCCCGCGCCATGCAGGTTTCGTCGAACATTACCGAGCCTGACTACGGCGCGCTGCTGGACGACATGCTGTTCGATGAAGGCAGCGACATTCCGTTTGAGCGTTTCATCGTGCCGCGCGTCGAGGTCGAGCTGGCTTTCATTCTCGGCAAGCCGCTCAAGGGCCCGAATGTGACGGTGTTCGACGTGTTGGACGCCACCGAGTGGGTCATCCCGGCGCTGGAAATCATCGACGCGCGCATTCAACAGGTCGACCCCCAGACCCAGGCCACGCGCAAAGTGTTCGACACCATCTCCGACAACGCCGCCAACGCCGGCGTGGTCATGGGCGGGCGCGCGGTACGGCCCACCGAGATCGACCTGCGCAAGGTGCCGGCCGTGCTTTACCGCAACGGTGTGATCGAAGAGTCCGGGGTAAGCGCCGCGGTGCTCAACCACCCGGCCAAGGGTGTCGCTTGGCTGGCCAACAAGCTGGCCGCGTACGACGTCACCCTGCAGCCGGGCCAGATCATCCTCGGCGGCTCCTTCACTCGCCCAGTAGCCGCACGGTCTGGCGACACCTTCCACGTCGACTATGACCTGCTCGGCTCGATTGCCTGCCGTTTCGTTTGAGGACTTGCCCATGGACATGCCCGTCAACCGCTTCAAACAACGCCTGCGCAGTGGCGAGCCGCAGATCGGCCTGTGGCTCGGCCTGGCCGATGCATACTGCGCGGAGCTGGCGGCCAATGCCGGCTTCGACTGGTTGCTGATTGACGGCGAGCACGCGCCGAACGACCTGCGCGGCATGCTCGCGCAGTTGCAGGCGGTGGCGCCCTACCCGAGCCAGGCGGTAATTCGCCCGGTCATTGGTGATACAGCGTTGATCAAGCAAGTGCTGGATATCGGCGCGCAGACCCTGCTGGTACCCATGGTGGAAACCGCCGCGCAAGCACGCCAGCTGGTGCAGGCCATGCAGTACCCGCCCAAGGGTATACGCGGCGTGGGCAGCGCTCTGGCGCGGGCGTCGCGCTGGAACAGCATCCCGGGTTACCTCGACCAAGCCGACGCGCAGATGTGCTTACTGGTGCAGATCGAGAACAAACAAGGGCTGGCCAACCTGGATGAGATCGTTGCGGTCGAGGGGGTCGATGGCGTGTTCATCGGCCCGGCCGACCTGAGCGCCGCCATGGGCCACCGCGGCAACCCTGGGCACCCTGAGGTGCAGGCAGCCATCGAGGACGCGATCGTGCGCATCGGCAAGGCGGGCAAAGCGGCGGGTATTCTCAGTGCGGACGAGACGCTGGCGCGGCGCTACATCGCCTTGGGCGCGGCGTTTGTGGCGGTGGGGGTGGATACCACGGTGCTGATGCGTGGGCTGCAGGATCTGGCGGGGAAGTTCAAAGGTACGTCGGCGTCGGTGAGTGACGGGGGCGGGGTTTACTGAACAGCAATGGGGCTGCTTTGCAGCCCTTTCGCGAGCAAGCTCGCTCAGGGACCGCGTGATCCCTGGGGCGATGGGCCGCAAAGCGGCCCCTGGTTATCAACAGCTCACATCTGAATGATCGCCTTCAACACCGTCTTGAAGGTATCCAGCTGCTCTTCACTGAACTGCCCAAACACCTTGTCCTGCTGCTCCCTGGCAATGGTCCACAGCGCCTCGGTCTCATCCACACCTTTCACCGAAAGCCGCACCCGCCCCTCATCGTCAGCAATCAGGCCCTTGCGCTTGAGGTTGGCAACCGCTTCCTCGATCTCACGCGCAGGCATCGCCACTTCGCGCTGCAGGTCGTTGAGGCTGAGCCCGGCATCGTTCTCCAGCACCATCAACATGCGCGCCTCACTGGTACGCAACCCGGTGCTCAGTTGACGTGGCTGGTAATCACCCTGGTAGGCACGCAACGCCTGGGTCATCAGGTAGTACAGGTTGTGCTGCAGGCGGCCCTGGAAGTGGCTGCTCGGCGCTTGGCCCTCTGCACGCTGGGTCATGCGCGTGTGGGGCAGCACCATCGAATAGGCGCCTTGGTGGTACAGCAACGGCGAGCGGCCGAAGTCATCGAACGCCACCACCTTGCCCACCAGAATCCAGTGGTCGCCGCCGTCCAATTGCTGAAACTTCTCACACTGGAAGCGCGCCGAGCAGTCAGCCAACAGCGGTGCGCCCCCCGCCCCTTGCTGGTAATCGATGCCTGCGAACCGATCGTCCTTGGGCCGCGCGAAGTTGTTGGACAGCTCAATCTGGTCCGCCGCCAGAATGTTCACGGCAAAGTGCGACGCTTCTTCGAATACTTCATGGCTGGTGGAGCGTTTGTCGATGCTCCACAGGATCAACGCAGGCTCCAGCGAGACCGAGTTGAAGCTGTTGGCGGTGACGCCGACCTTGCGCCCGCTGGCGCCAGCGGCGGTGACTACGGTGACGCCGGTGGCGAAGTTGCCCAGCGCGCGGCGGAAGGCTCGGCTATCGAAGGCCGTGGTGTTTTCAGTGGACATGCAAGACTCCCGAACAGGCCAGCGGCCTGCCCTGTTTGTTGTTGTGGTTGTAAGGGGAATTGACCCGCGCGCGGGTCAGACCATCGCCGGATCAGGCTCCAGGCCCATCAGCTCGCGGCCGAGGATCTGCGCGCAAACGTCATAGTCGGTGTAGGCGTGGGCACCGGTCAGGTGCGCATCACGGAACAGCCGCTGCATCTCGTTGCTTTCAAACCAGGCGCCGCCGCCGGACGCTTCCATCAGCCGGTCTACCGCCTGGATACACATCTTCACGGCATAACCCTGGTTGGTCCGCCAGAACGCCAGCGTGGCGCGTGTGGGGTATTCGTGGCGCTCGCTGTACTCGGCGATTTCATCCCAGCTTTTTTCCAGCAGGGCACGGGCGGCGGCCACTTGATGGGTGGACTCGGCCAGGCGCATCAGCGCAGGGGTTGCAGCCCCCACAGCGGCGCCGGTGTAGGCACGTACGCGGTTGCGGGTTTTCTCGCGGAACACCTCCAGCATGCGCTCGGCGACACCGAGGCTGACGGTGGAAAAACCACTGGCGAAATACGGGCGGTACGGGGCGAAGAAGATCTTGCTGTCTGGGTACAGACCAAAGCCTGCCGACTTGCCTTCCATCATGTCCTTGGCCTTCTGGATGCGGTGCTCCGGCACGAAGGCGTCACGCACGATCAAGGTCTTGCTGCCGCTGCCGCGCATGCCCACGGCATACCAGTCATCACGGATTTCGTAGTCGCTGCGCGGCAGAACGGCAAAGCAGTAGTCCTGCGTACCTTCGGCATTCTTGCGGCGGAACCCCATGATCGCCCACTCGGCATGGTCACAGCCGGAACTCCAGCCCATTTCGCCGCTGAAGGTCACGCCGCCTTCGACTTCCTCGGTACGGCCAAAGGGCGCGATGCTGCTGCTGGCCGTGGCATCCGGGTTGGTTTGCCAGACCTCCTGCTGCAGCGTGGGCGAGAACATCGCCATCTGATGGCTGTGGGTGCACAGCAGGCTCATGGCCCACGCGGTGCTGGCGCAGGCGCCTGCCAGCAAGGCGATGCACTGGGCAAACTGCGGCAGCGAGATCTCCATGCCGCCATAGTGTTTAGGCAAAAAGGCACGGTGCATGCCGATGCTCTTGAGCAGCGCGATATTCTCTGCCGGGACACTGCGATCTTGCTCTGCACGCACCGCATTCGCAGCAATTGTCGGCAGGATCGACTTGAGGTCTTCCAGCAGGGGATTTGGCTTTTTCATGAACGGTCTCTTTATTATTGGAGAGTCAGCTGCGGCTGCGCACGCCCTGTGGCGCAGGCGTTACGGTGCTATGGCACAGCCGGCAAGTCGGTAAAGACGCGTTCAGTATGTGAGGTGCGAGTGCGCCTCGAAATGCACGTTACGGCGGGAAAATTGCACTTTCCATGGTGTTGATCAACCGAGGTGCGGTGGGCTCTGGCGGGTCACGGTTTGATCTTTTTCATTTCGTTGAGCAGCTGCATCAGTTGCTGCAGTTTGTCTTCGCCGAACTGGCTGAGGATCCGTTCATAGTTGCGGGCCATTTCCTCGCTCATGGCCATGAACGCCTGCTGCCCCTTGTCGGTCAGGCTGATGAACACCCGGCGCTGATCTTCTGGCGACTTGCGCCGGGCGACGACCCCATCGCGCTCGAGCCGCTTGAGCACACCACTCATGCTGGGCTTGAGGATGCAGGCAAGCTCGGCAAGCTGATGGCTTTCCAGCTCGCCTTGCTGGTGCAGGATACGAATCACCCGCCACTGCTGTTCGGTCAGATCATGGGCATTCAATGCCGGCCGAAAAAACGCCATCGTGGCTTCGCGAGCCTGCAGCAGGGTAAGGGTCAGAGAGGGTCTTGGTGTGGTCATGCGTGCCCGAGCATCATGGAAAGTGGCGAGCAGGCCAGTATGCCAGCACGGGCTCATTAATACATTAACCAATCAGCCGCTGGCAGCCCTGTGCAACCGCTGCCAGTGGCACTGGCAGGCTGGTTACACTCGCTGGCAGGCAAGGACAAGACACCCGCCAATGTTCAAGCGCTCAATGGCCTCATGTGCCAGAGCGCTTGCCAAACGGCCCTATCACACTTCTATACAGCAGGCGGCGTCATGATCACCCTCGAGAGCCCGACCTATTACTCCGCGACCAAAAAGTACAACCTGAACTTCCCCACGCTGGAATGTGACATCGACGCCGATGTCGTGGTCATCGGGGGCGGCTTTTCCGGCATCAACACCGCGCTGGAGCTGGCGGAAAAAGGCGTGACCAACATCGTCGTGCTCGAAGCGCGCTACCTGGGTTACGGCGGCACCGGGCGCAACGGCGGGCAGATCATGGCGGGCATCGGCCATGACCTTGAGAAGATCCGGCGCAGTGTCGGCGACAAGGGCCTGCAGGAGATCTTCGCGATCAGCGAACTGGGCGCCGGCATCATCAAGGCACGCATCGCCCGCTACGACATCGACGCCGACTTCTGCCACGGCTATGGCTACATGGGCTTCAACAGCCGCCAGGAAAAGACCCTGCGCGCCTGGGAAAAGCAATTCAAGGCCATCAACGCACATGACGAAATCCGTTTTCTGGGCGGCTCGGAAGTGCGGCAGATCATCGGCAGCGACGCCTACAGCAGCGCCCTGCTGCACATGGGCGGTGGCCACGTGCATTCGCTCAACCTGCTGCTCGGCGAAGCCCAGGCCCTGGTCGGCCACGGTGCGCGCATCTTCGAGCACAGCCCGGCGCTGGAGGTGACCTACGGTGAGCGTATCAAGGTGCGTACCGGGCGCGGCTCGGTGCGCGCCAGCAAGCTGCTGTGGGCCTGCGACAGCTTCCTCAACAAGCTGGAGCCCGAACTGCACAGCCGCACCATCAACACCTACGCCTTCCAGATGATGACCGAGCCTCTGCCGGAGGCGCTGATCGACCGCATCAGCCCGATCCGCGGTGCCTACAGCGATATCCGACCGGTGATCGACTACTACCGGGTCACCCGCGATAACCGCCTGCTGTTCGGCGCAGCCACGTCCTGCATCGAGCATATCCCGCTGGACCTCAAGGCGTGGAACCGTGCACTGATGCTGAAGATCTTTCCGTACCTCAAGGACGTGCGCATCGACCTGGCCTGGGGCGGCCCGATGGCCACCAGCGCCAACCTGTTCCCGCAGATCGGCACGCTGAGCAACCGCCCCAATGCGTTCTATGTGCAGGGCTATTCAGGCTTTGGCGTGACGCCTAGCCACATCATTTGCAAGATCCTCGCCGAAGGCATGCACGAAGGGTCCGCACGCTATGGCCTGCTCAGCTCGGTCAAGCATGCGCGAATCCTTGGCAAAGACCATTTCCGCCCGCTGCTGCTCACCGCCGGTAAGGCCGCGCACCAGCTGTCGGGCTATTTCAACGGCCGCCGTTAAACCTTTCCCTCTCATCACTGGAGCACTGCCATGACCCTCACCGCCGCCAAACAAGGCGTCCAACTGTCCGAACTCGACCCGTGGGGCAGCGTTGCTGACTTGGGCTCGGATATTCTCGAAGGCGACGTCAACGCCTTCGGCAAGATGACCCACGGCGCGCCGACTGACCCAGTCAGCAGCGCCTACTTCGGCACCACGCGTGGCAAGTTCCGCATGGTCTACCCGTTCGACGAGCAGGCGGTGATCGTCACCGGCGAAATCCAGCTGACCGATGAATCCACGGGGCAAGTCACCCGCTTCAAGGCCGGTGATGCCTGGTTCGTCAGCAAAGGTACGCCGGTGCTGTGGGAGGTGCTGAGCGAATCGTTCGTCAAGCATTACCTGGCAGTGGCCTGAGGTTTGCCCCCGGATTGACACGACCTGGGTAGGAGCAGCCTTGTGCGGCGAAGAGGCCGGTGAAAACACAGTGAACTTTCACTGCTTTCACCGGCCTCTTCGCAGCACAAGGCTGCTCCTACCCAGGTCGCGGTAAGCGCGTGTCAGGCCATGGCCTGGGCGCGGAAGTCCTTGGGCGATTGCTCGAACTGCTTTTTGAACGAGCGGCTGAAATGCGCCGAGTCGGTAAAGCCCCACTTGTAGGCGATCGAGGTGATCGACTCGCGCTTGAAGAACGGGTTGGCCAGGTCGTCCGCGCTGCGCTTCAGGCGCGCACGCTGGATGTAGCGGCAGACGCTGTCGCCCTCCTCCTCGAACAGGCGGTACAAATGCCGAACCGAAATGTTCAGCCGGCCGGCCAGGTTGGCCGGTGTCAGCCCGGGCTGTGACAGGGACTCGTCAATCACCTGCTGCACATAGCTGCGCAGGTTGGCACCACTGAGCGGGCCAAGGGTGTGCGGCGAGTCGCCATTGCGCTCGAAACCGGGCTCCAGCAATGCAATGAATGCCGTCTGCAACGCATCGCCTTGCGCACCATCGCCACTGGCATGGTCGTCCTTGCACAGTTGGTCCATCAAAACATGCAGCATGCGCCCGCAGGCATTGGATGAGGAAATCTTGCCGAACATCCCACCGCTGCCTTGCACATGCTTGCGCACCTGCTCGCGGGAAAGGGCCAGCGAAACATGCTCGATCAACCCACTGGGGGTGATCTCGCAACGCCCGACAGAGTCCATCAGCAGCAACTCGCCCGGCGCCAGGCTGACCTGCATGCCACCCTGCGCCACCGTCGAGTAGCCCATGCGCTGGCTGACCAGGAAGCAATGCTGGTCATCGTCGAGG
This sequence comes from Pseudomonas sp. SWRI50, assembly GCF_014269095.1. Lineage (NCBI taxonomy): Bacteria > Pseudomonadati > Pseudomonadota > Gammaproteobacteria > Pseudomonadales > Pseudomonadaceae > Pseudomonas > Pseudomonas sp. SWRI50. The sequence goes on from NZ_JABWRW010000009.1 coordinate 161,948, forward strand.
GTCGGGTTGTCGCCCAGGCGGCGGATGTTGCCGGCATTGGTGCGCAGATTGGCCAGTGGTAACCCCGCGCGGGAGAACGTCGACACTTCGCCGATGAACAACGCCGGGTTGGAGGCCAACTCGGTCTCGAAACGGCCGCAGATCTGCTGCATAGCCGTGGTCCAGCGTTCCAGCCCCTGACGGTTGGGTTGTTGAGTGTGCATGGATGCCCTCGACGCAGAATTTGTTGTTATGCAGCCATTGTTAACATGTTATCAATGACCGCACAACTGTGATCTCTCGTCTGAAGCTTGAGCAAGGCACGTGCCAAAAAAAGCTTAGAGACGCGGCAGCGATTGCCCGAACAGGCCGAGGCAGGCCATCAGGTGCGCGCGTTGCGGCGGACTGATCTGAATGTAGCGACGAAACGCTGGCATGCGGCTGACCACTTCGCTGCCGCCCATGTGTTCCAAGGTCAGCCACCAGTGGCCATCGCGGCATTCCAGGGTCAGTCGCTTGAAATCCAGCGGCATCAGGGCGGCGGTCAGTTGCGCATTGTTCAGCAGTTGCTCACGTACCTGGGTGAAACGCGCCTTGTCGCCACTGCGGTACACGCACGCCAGGCCAGTACGAAGGATTGCACCCGCATGACGCATTTCAAGCGTTACCCCGCCCCCTTGCAGGGCAGGCAGGCACAGGCGGAATTCGCAGGTGACCACATGCATCAGCAAGTGTGCCTCGACACACTCACGTACCTCGGCACGACAGCCCAGCGCCGGGTTGTCGATCACCCCGCGGGCGGGTTCCAGCAACTGCATGTGCACCTGCCCCAGGTTACGGGACAGCAGCCCCAGCGTGGCCCCGGGCCGGTAGCCGGCCGGGGCACGCGGCGCCAGCAGGCGATCACGCAAACGTCTGATCATGGTGCAGGTGCTCCACTGCATGGCCCGGCTCTGCCGCAAATTCTTTTTCCAGCACATCCTCGACCCGCGCCGGCTTGAACGGGTTGACCTTCTGCACGCACAGCGTCCAGAACAGCGCATAGGTGGCGGTGCCGGCCAGCATGATGGCGAACGGCACATAGATGTCGGCCGGGTTCATGCCTGGTGGGGTGATGAACGCCATGCCAATGACGATACCGCCACTGGAAATGATCTGCGGCAGCGGAAACAGTGGCGAGCGGTAGGCCCGTGGCAGATCGGGCCGGCGGATGCGCAGGATCACCACCGACAGCGTCACCAGCAGGTATGCCGTGCTCCAGGCACACACTGCCGCCAGCACCAGGTGCAGGATGTTGTCCGGGTTGCCGCCCAGGTACCAGGCGTGCAGGCAAGGGATCAGGGCAACCACGAGAATGCACAGCAAGGGCGTCTTGAACCGCGGGTGCAGGTAGGCGAAGGCCTTGGGCAGCGCGCCGTCCACCGCCATGCCGTACAGGATGCGAGGCACCCCGGCCATCAAGGTGTTGATGGTGGCGGCGCCGGCAAACAAAAAGCCGATCCCCAGCCACACCGGGCCGATATCGCCCATCACCTGTTCAGCGAAACGCGGGATGGCCATGGGCGTGTCGAGCAAGTGCACGCCGCTGGCGGCATCGAGCACGACGTTTTCCACCTGGCGCTTCATGGCTGCGCCATAGATGAACATGCAGCTGGCCACACCAAACAGGCCCAGCGCCATGGCCCGCGGCAACACCCAGGCCGAACGGCGCAGCTCCGGCGCCAGCGGCGTGACGAACTCACAGCCGACGAACATGAACATGGCCATGCCGATCAGCGAGAGGATGGTCATCAGGTCGGTGCCGACCAGCGACGCCCCGAACGGCCCTTCCAGCTCCACCGCCGGTGCGGCGATCAGGCCCAGCACGCCGAACACCATCAGCGTGGTCCACATGCCGAAGGTCAGGATCACTTCGGCCCGGCTGAACGCACTGACCCCGAAGGCATTGAGCACGGCGAACGCCAACACGAAGCAGACACCCAGCAGCCACGAACCGCCCGCCGACTCAGCCAGGGTGTTGAGGTGCTCGAAGTTCACCAGCGCCATGACCCCCGACAGGATGGTTTCGGCAGTACCGGCGAACACGTGCACGATCAGGTAGGCCGACAACGTGCCGGTGATGGCGAAGAAGCGGCCCATGCCGCAGTTGATGTAGTCATAGACCGACCCTGTGGTTGGCAAGATCGAGGCCGCTTCGGCAAAGGTGGTCGACTGCGCCAGCATCATCAATGCCGCGATGACCATGGCCAAGGCGAAGGCACTGCCACCAATGCCAAACCCCATGGTCGCGGTGAGGATCACCGGGCTGGCCATGATCAGCCCGACGGTGCTGGCCAGCGCCGTAGGAAAACCGACACTGCCCCGGTTGAGATGCTCGGTGAGCTTATTGTTGAGTGACATCGTTATGCCCCGGCTTGTTTTTGTGGCGTTGAACGCGGCAAGTGAACCTGCACGCACGGCTGTTGTTTGCCTCCCTGCGTCATCACTGTGCGCCGCAGCCGGCGGGGCGTCTTGCCCATGGCTGCCGTGGCCCTTGTTGCTGCCTGCCAGCACCTGCATGCCTGGCAGGCAGCGTCATGCCGCCGTCAGGGAGATGCAAGATCAGCACCGGGCCCGTTCACTATGCTCGACGCTTTGGCGGCCGGTCAGGCCGCGTTCCTCTGCCTCAGGAGCCAGCATGAGCGACATTACCCTTCTTCCCGCGGTCACGGCATTCTTGGCCCGCCAACATGGCGTGTTCATTCACGGCCACTCCATCGCCAGCCAATCCGCCTCGACCCTTGCCGTGGTCAACCCGGCCAATGGCGAAACCCTCGCGCGCATTGCCGATGCCAACCAGGCCGACATTGACCATGCCGTGAGCTCGGCGCGCCAAGGCTTCAGCACCTGGTCGTGCACCAGCCCGGCCGCCCGCGCCGGCGTGCTGTTCAAGCTGGCCGACCTGCTGGAAGCCAACCGCGAAGAATTGGCCCAGCTAGAGACCTTGCAGTCGGGCAAGCTGATCGGCATCGCGCGCGCGTTCGAGGTAGAGCAGGCCGCGCATTTCTTGCGCTACTACGCAGGCTGGGCCACCAAGATCACCGGCCAAACCATCACCCCGTCCCTGCCCTCGTTCGCCGGTGAGCGCTACAGCGCCTTCACCCTGCGCGAACCGATCGGCGTGGTGGTGGGCATCGTGCCGTGGAACTTCGCCACCATGATCGCCATCTGGAAGCTGGCCTCGGCGCTGACCACCGGCTGCAGCATCATTCTCAAACCCAGCGAGTTCACGCCCCTGACGCTGCTGCGCATCGCCGAACTGGCCAGCGAGGCCGGCCTGCCACCGGGCGCCCTCAACGTACTGACCGGCGGCGGCCTGGTGGGCAAGGCGCTGGTCGAGCACCCCGGTACCGACAAGGTTTCGTTCACCGGCTCCGTGCCCACCGGCATCGCCGTCGGCCAAGCCGCCATGGGCGCCAAGCTGACCCGTGCGACACTGGAACTGGGCGGCAAGAACTCGGTAGCGTTCCTGCCCGATGTAGCGCTCGACAAAGCCGTCGACGGCATCATTGAAGCTGGCTTTCTGCATTCCGGGCAGATCTGCGCCGCCGGTGAGCGCTTCTTCGTCCACCGCTCGCGCATCGACCCACTGCTTGACGCACTGTGCCAACGCCTGGGCCAGCTGAAGGTCGGCTCGCCGCTGGATGAATCGACCCAGTTCGGCCCGGTAGCCAACAAGCCACACCAGCAGAAGCTGGCCGAATTGTTCGCCACCGCACGCGCCGAAGGCAGCCAGATCATTCATGGTGGGCACATTGGCGATGGCCCAGGCTGCTTTGTCGAGCCGACGGTGATTCTCGCCAAGGGCGCCAGCGACACCCTGCTCAACCAGGAAACCTTCGGCCCGGTGGCGACCTTCTTGCCGTACGACGACGAAGACGAACTGTTGCACCTGATGAACGCAACGCCCTACGGCCTCAGCGCCAGCCTGTGGACCAACGACCTGGGCAAAGCCATGCGGATGGTCCCGCACATCCAGGCCGGTACGCTGTGGGTCAACATGCACACCCTGCTCGACCCCGCCGTGCCTTTCGGCGGTATCAAGGCCTCCGGCATCGGCCGCGAGTTCGGCTCGGCGTTCATCGATGATTTCACCGAGCTCAAGTCGGTGATGATCCGTTACTGAAGCGCCCTGCTGCATGTACCTGGCCAAGGCGGGCAAGCGCCTTGGCAGCCACGAACAAGACCCCACCCAGCCATCCACGCACTAATAGGCCGTCGCAGCCAACCGCGACGGCGCCTCGCCTCCACGAGGCTGCCCCCGAACAACAAAGGCCGCCTTGCGAGGTGCCGAGAACAATCGAGGGAAGTGCAATGTTCAAACCGCAACGGCTGTCCACCCTGGCCCTGGCCACGCTGCTGGCCAGCCAGGCCGCGCCGGCCTACGAACTCTACGCCGACGACGACAGCCACGTGAATGCCGACATGCTCGCGGTGTGGGGCATGTTTAACAGCCGCAAGAATTATGACGGCACGGCCGGTGGCTCGACCTGGCGCGAGGGCTTCATCAAGTATGGCCTGAGCGGTGACCAGGGCCTGGCAGGCAACGGCAGCCTCTATGGCGCCTTGAACTGGGTGAGCTCCGCCACCTGGGGCGATGGCGATGCCGCCGGCAACACCGATGGCTCCGAGCGCACCACCAAGATCGAGGACGCCTACCTGGGCTGGCGTTCAGGCGACCTGCTGCCCTGGCTGGGCAAGGATGGCGTAGACCTTTCTGGAGGGCGGCAGGTGGTCCGCCTGGGCAGCGGCTTCCTGATCAACGACGACGGCCCGAACCTGGGCAGCGGCTTCCTGATCAACGACGACGGCCCGAACCTGGGCAACGGCGTGGCCGACGGCCACCTGGACCGCGGCGGCGCCTACTACCTGGCGGCGCGTCACGCCTTCGACCGCACCGCAGTACTGCGCCTGGGCGGGCAGGATGGCCTGCATGGCAGCCTGCTGTGGCTGAAGTCCGATAACCGCGCGCAGGCTGAAACCGAACTGGCCGCCGGCACCCTGGACTACACCCATGCTCTGGGCACCTTGGGGCTTACCTGGGTGCACGGTATCGACGTCACCGAGCAATGGGCCAGCGCGTTCCAGAAAGCGCGTGAGGGCATGGACGTCTACAGCCTGCGTGGCGAAGGCAACGCCGGCATCGACAATGCCAGTTTCGCCTTCGAATACGCGTGGCAAGACAAGCAAGGCGGCCCGGAAAAAGCCTGGTACCTGCAGGCCGGCTATACCTTCGCCGACCTGCCTTGGGCACCCCAGGTGACCTACCGCTACACCCGCTACTCGGCAGGCTGGGACGCGCTGTTCAGTGGCCTGTCCAGTGGCTATGGCACCTGGTTCCAGGGTGAAGTCGCCGCCAACTATGCCGGGCCCTTCAACAGCAACACCGGCATCCACCATGTCGGCGTGAAGGCGACCCCGCTGGAAAACCTCACGGTCGGTGCGCTGTATTTCGACTTCGACACGGTGCGTACCCGCGACAGCCTCAACCTCGATGCCCGGGAACTCGACCTTTACCTGGAATGGGCGGTCAACGACCACCTGATCATCAGCCCGCTGGTGGGCCTGTATCAGCCCCGCAAGGACGAGCGCAACGGCGGCAATCAGGTGGGCGGCGACGGCACCAACGTCTACAGCCAGCTGACTGTTGCGGTGCCGTTCTAGATCAGTACATGAACCACTGTAGGAGCAGCCTTGTGCTGCGAAGAGGCCGGTCAAATCACAGTAGATCTCCGCTGCCTTCACCGGCCTCTTCGCAGCGCAAGGCTGCTCCTACACAAAGCTCAGCCGTGGCACGGCAGGTCAAGTCGCCTGGCACGCTGACGCAAGACGGCCTGCCGCTCGTTAGCGAAACTGACACCACGAATGACAGCCCCCGCCCACAAGAACAAAACCTGACAACGGCCGCCTTGCGAGACCCGCCATGACCCTCGATACCCGCATTGACTTCATCTACCTGTCCGAACAGGACATGATCCGCGCCGGCGTGACCGACATGCCCGCCTGTGTCGATACCATGGAAGAAATGTTCGACCTGCTCTACCAGGGCGACTACCGCATGGCCGGCCCGAACAACGACTCCCACGGTGCGATGATCACCTTCCCCGAGCAATCGCCGTTCCCGCACATGCCAAAGCCGACCGCAGACCGTCGCATGATGGCCATGCCAGCGTACCTGGGCGGCAACTTCCGCACCGCGGGCGCCAAATGGTACGGCTCCAATATCGCCAACCGCGAAAAGGGCCTGCCCCGCTCGATCCTGATGTTCACCCTCAACGACGCCGACACCGGCGCCCCACTGGCACACATGTCGGCCAACCTGCTGTCGGCGTACCGCACCGGCGCCATCCCCGGGGTTGGTGCGCGCCACCTGGCCCGCAAGGACGCCAAGGTCATCGGCCTGGCTGGGCCGGGCGTGATGGGCAAGACCACGGTTGCCGCGTTCATGGCGGTGTGCCCGCTGATCGATACGATCAAGATCAAGGGCCGAGGCCAGAAGAACCTGGATGACTTCGTTGCCTGGGTCCAGGCGACCTTCCCGCAAATCACCCACATCCAGGTCGTGCAGACCCTGGAAGAGGTGGTACGTGACGCCGACCTGGTCAGCTACTGCAGCTCGGGCGAAGTCGGCGACCCCAGCACTTACCCGCTGGTGCGGCGCGAGTGGGTCAAGCCCGGTGCGTTCTTGGCCATGCCTGCCCCGTGCAGCATTGATGACGGCATGGAGCGTGCGGACGTGCGCAAGGTAGTAGACAACACAGGGCTGTACCAAGCCTGGTTCGAAGAACTGCCCAAGCCTGCGCACAACCATGTGCCGCTGGTAGGCGTGCGCTTCATGGACATGATCGCCGAAGGCAAGCTGGACGCCGCGCAGGTCGAGGACATCGGCAAGATCATCAGGGGTGATGCGCCAGGCCGTCTGAACGACGAAGAAATCATCCTCATGTCGGTGGGCGGCATGCCCGTGGAAGACGTTGCCTGGGGCACCGTCGTGTACCGCAACGCGCTCGAGAAAGGCATCGGCGTGAAGCTCAATCTCTGGGAAAAACCTGTCCTTAGCTGATTCCTCAACCACTCAAAAAAGGCTCCCCCATGACGCAGATCACCAAACTGAAAACCGGCTCGAAATTCGAAGACCTGGCCAGCTATTCCCGCCTGGTGGCGGTGGACAACTGGATCCACGTCTCTAACACCGCCGGGCGCAACCCGCAGACCCAGGTCATCCCTGAAGACGTGATCGAACAGACCCACCAGGTATTCGCCAACATCGAAACCGCACTGGCGGCAGTCGATGCCGGGCTGGGGGATGTGATCAGCTCGCGTGTGTTCATCCAGGACCCGGCCGACGTGCCAACGGTCATGGAAGTGATCGGCGAAAAATTCCGAGGCATCGACCCGGCCACCACCGTCACCTGCCCGCCCCTGGGCTCGACCGTCTACAAAGTCGAGCTGGAAGTGACGGCGTACCGGGGGGCTTCGCGCGCGCAGGTCACGCTGATCCGCCTGGGCGAGTGATCCGCCAGCCTTGAACCGCAACATTCCGTTCACACTGCCGCCGAGTGAAGCCATGCCCCCCATCATCGACCCTGTGCACACCCCTACCACCCACCCTCAGGCCACGAGCGTGGTGATCATCGGGGGAGGCATCATCGGCCTGACCGCGGCCCTTACCCTGGCCGAACGCAACATCCCTGTGGTGCTGCTGGAGAAGGGGCGCCTTGCGGGCGAGCAGTCGTCGCGCAACCTGGGCTGGGTGCGCAAGACCAACCGCCATGCGCACGATATTCCGTTGGCCCTGGCCGCCGACCAACTGTGGGCGAAAATGCCAGAACGGGTCGGCAGCGATGTCGGCTACCGGCAAGCAGGCATCATGTTCATCGGCCGCAACGACACGCAGATGGGCATGCACGAAAGCTGGCTCAAGAGCGTCGAGCACCTTGGCCTGGACTCTCGGCTGCTCAGCAACAAGGAGATTGCCAACAAGGTGCCCGGCGGCCGTGCCGACTGGGCCGGGGGCATCTACACCGCCTCGGACGCGCGCGCCGAGCCAACCCTGGCCGCCAGCGCCATCGCCCGTGCAGCGATCGCCAAAGGCGCGGTGCTCGTGGAAAACTGCGCGGTGCGCACGCTGGTCACCGCGGCTGGCAGGGTCAGCGGCGTTGTCACCGAGCAAGGCGAGATTCGCTGCGACCAGGTATTGCTAGCCGGCGGCTTGTGGTCTCGCAAGTTTCTCGGCAACCTCAATATCAACCTGCCCACCCTGCCGCTGACCTGTTCAGTACTGCGCACCCACCCGCTGGACGGCCCGACCGACATTGCCGTGGGCGCACCGGACTTTTCCTTCCGCAAACACAAGGATGGCGGCTACATCATTACCCAGCGCGGGGCGCTCGATGCATTCCTGACCCTGGATCACCTGCTGCTGGGCAGGCGTTACCTGCCGCAACTGCGGGCACAGCGTGACTTTTTGCGCATCAGCTTCGGCAAGTACTTCTTCAAGGACCTGGCCCTGGCCCGGCGCTGGAGTGCCTCGCAGGTGACGCCCTTCGAGCGCGTCAGGGTTCAGGACCCACAGGCCAACACGGCATTGAACGATGAAGCCCTGCGTAACCTGAAAGCAGCTTGGCCAGTGTTCGAGCAGGCCCGGATCGCCTCCGCCTGGGCAGGCACGATTGACGTCACCCCAGACTCAAACCCCGTGATCGGCCCGGTGCCGGCCATTCCCGGCCTGACCTTGGCGACCGGGTTTTCCGGGCATGGCTTCGGCACCTCGCCGGCAGCGGGCCAATTGGCGGCGGACTTGATTTCGCAGTCACCCACGTTGATCGACCCGAGCCCCTATCGGTTCGAGCGCTTCGCCTAAGCGGCGCCTCATCGGATGTAACTGCCGCCGTTCATATCCAGCGTCGCGCCGTTGAGCGACGCCTGGGACGGGCGCAAAGTGAACGCCACCAGCTCGGCGATTTCAGTCGGGCTGGCCATACGCCCAAGGGGGATGTCTGCCACGGCGGCGGCTTCGCCATGTTGGGCGACAAACTGTTCCGCCATGTCGGTGCGCACCCAACCCGGGGCAATCGCCACCGCCACCACACCCTGCCCCGCCACGCTACGGGCCAGTGATTTGGTCAAGTTGATCAGCGCGGCCTTGCTGCTGCCGTAGGGCAATGCCTCGGCGGCATAACCTCGCTGGGCGGCGCGGCTGGCCATGTTGACGATACGCCCGCCGCCATGGGCGCCAAAATGCGCCACTGCTTCACGGCACAAGTCGGCTGCGGCGAAGAAGTTGACTTGAAACTCGCGACGCCACGCCGCCCGCCATTGCGCTGAGGGCGCATCCAGCGGGACCTCGGTGCGGATGCCTGCGTTGTTGACCAGGCCATGGATGCGCCCACCGGCCAGCTCAAGGGCGGCATGCCACAGGGCCTCAGGGCCGGTGTCCTGGCTCAGGTCACCCTGCACGGTCCAGCCATTGCCCGCGATCCGCTCCAACAGGGCCTCGGCACCTTTGGCATCGCGGCTGTAATGAATCAGCGGCTTGGCACCCTCGGCCGCCAGTTGTTCGACAATCGCGGCGCCAATACCCCCTGACGCTCCCGTGACCAGGACTACCTGCCCATGCAGGGGCCGTGTGCGTTCACTCATGAAGTTCACCTTCTTTCTATGCAGCCCAGAAAAATGCCGCGTGCCTGGCTGCAGGCGCGCGGCATGACGCAGTGTTACGCCCTACTTGGCAGCGTTGGCCGCCAGCGAAGCGTTGTCGACCAACTGCTGGATTTCACCGGTGTCGCGTCGCTGCCTCAGGTAGATGTTCAGCACTTCAAGGTCGGCCGCCGTGATGTCCCGGCGTACACCAAATGAAACGCCCTGCTTGGCCAGTGCAGGCTTGGGCAGTATCTCGCGGGTCCAGTCAGGGTTGGCCAGGGCAAACAGGTGGTTGGTGTCGCTGGCATCGACCAGCACATCAGCACGTTTGGACATGACCGCCAGGCGCGCTTCGTCCATGCCGGGCAAACGCATGATCTTGCCATTGCGCACGACCGCGCTGATGGCCTTGTCCTGGGCTGTGCCAGACATCACCGCGAACGTCACGTCCGGTTTGTCGAGGGTGGCGATGTCGTCCTTCACGTCTACGAGCTTGGGGTTGTTCTTGTTGACCAGCAGCGACACCTGATAGTCGGTTGCCGGCACGGTGAATGCGACCGCCAAGGCACGTTCCGGGGTCTGGTTCAGGGCCATGGCCAGGTCCCACTTGCTGCTTTGCAAGCCCGCCACCAGGTTGTCCCAACTGGTGTCGACGAACTCCACCTTGACCTTGAGCACCTTCTCGCCGAAGTCCCGGCACAGGTCGACGAAGTAGCCGCTGTAGGCGCTAGTGCTGGCGTCTCGCATCACGTACGGCGCTGCCACGGCGGCGCCACAACGCAACACCCCGGCTTTTTGCACGTCTTGCCACAGCGAAGTCTCAGCGGCCTGGGCCGGCGCTTGAGCCAGCAGTGCGGCACAAAGGCTGGCACTGGCCAACAGCGCGTTGAACGAAGAGCGGACGGAAACAACCATTTTTGACCTCACTGATAATCATTGTTGTTGGCAGGAAGGTAAGGCGTTTATCTGCATGCTTGTATGTATGCAATGCTGTACTCACAGTAGAAAGGGTTGAGCTGGCCTGTCAATAGCCGTTTGGAGTGCTGATGAAAAATTTCCGCTTACGCATGTGTTGACAGGCTCAGCGAAATCACACTAGCCTGAATACAACTCTGCATACATAGCGGCACTCATTAGAATTATCGCGCTCTTTTTTGCTTGCTCTTCTGCCTACAAAAACAATCACCGGAGAGACTCAAAATGCCACGCCCCCCTTTCCCCGCCGTCCCGTGTCTCGCTGCAATTCTGCGGCTGCTGCCTAAAACACAGCGGGCCTGAAAGCCCGGTAACGCCTGCTGACATGCCGAGGGCCCTGGCCAGGGGCGACCTCGCGGAGACGACTGTCATGAACACGCCTCATTTAGTGGCTGCCCAGCCACTGACTTCGCTCACCCCGAATTCCGTCTACGGCGGTGATTTCATCCAGCTGCGTGACGTTCGCAAGGCCTATGGCGAGCAACTGGTGGTGATGGACCAGATGAACCTGGACATGCGCGCCGATGACCGGCTGGTGATCATCGGCCCATCCGGCAGCGGTAAAAGTTCGTTGCTGCGGGTGTTGATGGGCCTGGAAGGTATCCAGGGCGGCACCATCCGCTTCCAGGGCAAGCCCTACATCGATGGCTGCCGCAAGCAAGGCAAGCCGCTGGATGAAACCCTGCACAAACAGATCGGCATGGTGTTCCAGCACTACACCTTGTTCCCGCACCTCTCGGTGCTGGGCAACCTGATCCTCGCCCCGGTCAAGGTGCATGGCCTGAGCAAGGCCGAGGCCACCGAAAAAGCCCGCGCCTACCTCGCCCGGCTGGGCCTGGAAAGCAAGCTGCACGCCTACCCCAGCCAGCTCTCCGGTGGCCAGAAACAACGTGTGGCCATCGCCCGCGCACTGATGCTCGAACCGCGGCTGATGCTGTTCGACGAAGTCACCTCGGCACTCGACCCGGAAATGGTCATCGAGGTGCAGAACGTGATGCTGCAGCTGGCCGAACAGAAGATGGCGATGGTCATCGTCACCCACGACATGCACTTCGCCCGCCACATCGCCACCCGCGTGGTGTTCTGTGCCAACGGCAAGGTCGTCGAGCAGGGCCACCCAGACCAGCTCTTTACCGCCCCGCGCGAACCCCGTACCCACGAGTTTCTGGAAAAAGTCCTGCACCTGGACTGAGGGCGCTCCGATGAACTACCAATTTGACTTCCACTTCCTCAATGGCAGCCTGCCGGCCCTGCTCGACGGCCTCAAGGTCACGCTCGAGCTGGCCCTGGTGTCCAACCTGATCGGGCTGGTGTGCGGTTTCGTGCTGTGCCTGATGGCCCTGAGCCGATGGTTCTTCATCCGCTGGCCGGCGCAGCTGTTCATCGAGTTCTTCCGCTGCACCCCGGCGCTGTTGCAGATCGTCTGGTTCTTCTACTGCGTTCCGATGCTGTTCGACGTGTTCATCGACCCGATCGCCATGGGCTTCCTGGCCCTGGGCTTGAACCTTACGGCATTCAATGCCGAGGCCTACCGCGCGGGCGTTCAAGCGGTACCGCGCGAGCACCTCGATGCCTGCGTGGCACTGGGCCTGAAGCCCTGGCAGCGCACGCTGTACGTGGTGTTGCCGCAATCGCTGCGCAGCGCCTTGCCGGTGCTGATCACCAACGGCATCGGCACCCTGCAGCAAAGCGCGCTAGTGGCGATCGTCGCCGTCGCCGACCTGATGTACGTCGGCAAGAGCCTGGCCACCGAGGCTTATCGCCCGTTGGAAACCTACACCCTGATCGCCCTGGTCTACTTCGCCCTGTCCCTTCCGATCGCCCAGCTGGTGCAGTGGTTCGAGCGACGCCAGGACCTGGCTGCCCAGCGCTGAGGAGACAGCCATGCCACTCGATTTCTCGGTTGTTCTGAACTACTGGCCAGTGCTGTTGAAAGGCCTGGCCCTAACCTTGGCATTCACCGGTATCTGCGCCCTGCTGGGCAGCCTGCTGGGCTTTGTGGTCAGCCTGCTGCGCCAGGTCAAGACGCCGCTGCTGCGCCTGCCGCTGACCCTGTACGTGGAGTTTTTCCGCGGCACGCCACTGCTGATCCAGCTGTTCTGGGTGTTCTTCTGCTTCCCGGTGGTCTTCGGCCTGAACATCCCGCCCTATGCCTCGGTGTTGATCGCCCTGACCTTGTTCATGGGGGCAATCACCAGCGAGACCTTCCGCGGCGCGCTGAAGTCCATCGCCAGCGAACAGCACGACGCCTGCACCGCCCTGGGCCTGACGTCAAAGGTGAAGGTGCTCTATGTGATCTTCCCCCAGGCACTGCTGCGCGCCGTGCCCCCGCTGCTGTCGAACGTGGTCAGCCTGTTCAAGGAGAGTGCGTTGATCTCCTCGGTTGGGGTCGCCGACTTGATGTTCGTCGGCCAGAACATTTCCAACAGCACCGCCCGCCCGGTCGAGTTCCTCTCGGCTGTGGCCGTCATCTACTTCCTCGTGGCCTTCCCGCTGACCCGCCTGGTCGGCGTGGTCGAAGGGCGCCTGCTGCGTCGCTACGCCTACTGACCTGACTGATCTGAAACCAACCCCGGAGACGACATCATGAAACTCAACGGTATCCTGCCTGCCTTGGTCACCCCTTTCGACGCCGCGGGCAAAGTCGATCACGACACCCTGGCCTCGATCCTCGAGCATCAACTGGCCGCAGGGGTCAGCGGTTTCGTGCCACTGGGCTCGACCGGCGAATACTATGCACTGGCCAATGACGAACGCCGTCAGATACTGGCCACCGTCAAAGAGGTGGTAGGTGACCGCGGCACCCTGATCGCGGGGGCCAACGGTTCGTGCACCCGTGAAGTGCTGGAGCAGATCAAGCAGACCGTCGACGCTGGCTACACCAACCTGCTGATTGCCCCGCCGTACTATGCGCTGCCGTCCCAGGAAGAGCTGCTGGCCCACTACAACACCATCCTTCAGACCTTTCCCGAGATCAACGTGGTGCTCTACAACTACCCCATCCGCACCAACGTCGAAGTGGGCCTGGACGTGATCGCGGCGTTGCACCAACACCCGCGTGTGATCGGCATCAAGGAAAGCAGCGGCAACCTGTTGCGTGCCATCGAGATCGGTGAGAAATACAAGGGCATGCAGTTGTCCTGCGGCTCGGACGACCAAGCGCTGGACTTCTACCTGTGGGGCGCCGACAGCTGGATCTGTGGCCCGGCGAACATCTTCCCGGAGAAGGTCGTGGCCTTCCACAAGGCCTTTACGGCTGGCGATATCCGCGGTGCCCAGCAAGTGATGCGCAGTTTGTTCCCAGCCATGGCCAACCTGGAAAGCGGCAAGTTCGTGCAAAAGGTCAAGTACGGGGCGGAGCTGGCAGGCTTCAAGGTTGGCAATGCCCGTGCGCCGCTGCTGCCGCTGACCGATGAAGAAAAGGCCGAGTTCCGCACGGTATACGAAGCTTCGCAGCAATAAGTGCCAGGGGCCGCTTTGCGGCCCATCGCGGGCAAGCCCGCTCTCACAAGGAGCGGCGCAAACCTGTAGGAGCGGGCTTGCCCGCGATCGAGGGCGCAGCCCTCGCAACAACGTAGAGCCTGCACCATGAACAACCCGCACCCTTCAGCGCAACAGGCCATCGTCATCGGTGGCGGTATCGTCGGCGTCTGCTGCGCGCTGTACCTGCAGCGCGACGGCCACCGGGTCACCCTGGTCGACCCCGCCGCCCCTGGCGACAGCACCGCCAAGTGGAGCTGCGGCCAGATGGCGGTCAGCGAAGTCATCCCGCTGTCCAAGCCTGGCATCTTGATGAAAATTCCTGGCTGGCTGCTCGACCAGAAAGGCCCCCTGGCCCTGCGCCCCAGCGCACTGCCTGGCATCCTGCCGTGGTTTCTGCGGTTCCTGGCCTGCGCGCGAACCTCGAAGATCAACCAGATCGCGCAAGACATGGCCCGGCTCACCCAGCATGTCTACGACGACTATGCGCCGTTGCTGAACGCCTGCCCCGACAAGACCCTGCTAGGCGACCGCCCCATCCTTGAGGTATTCGACTCCCCGGCCGGGCTGGCCCACGAACGCCCTCACCTGGACCTGCGCAAGCAGCTTGGCTTCAAATCAGAAGAGCTGGACGGCGCGGCCATCGCTGACCTGGAGCCGGCCCTGGCGGGCAAGTTCCAGCACGGTTTGCTGTTCCCCGACTGGCGCGCCGTCAATGACACCGAAGGGTTTATCGCGGCCCTGACCACAAGTTTCATTGCCCAAGGGGGCGTGCGCGTGCGCCAAGCCGCGGTGAAGATCGACCACACCCACGACCGCGCCACCGGCGTGACCCTTGCCGACGGCACGCGCTTGCCGGCCGAGCAGGTTGTCGTCGCCGCCGGTACCGGTGCCCGCGCGTTTTTCGACACCCTTGGGGTCAACATCCCGCTGGCTGGGATTGCCGGCTACCAGGCGGTATTGCCCCAGCCTGGGGTTGAGATCCGCCATTCGGTGATCTATGCCGACGGTGGTTTCTGCTTTGCCCCCATGACCCGTGGCATGCAGATTGGCGGCACCCTCGAGTTCGCAGCGCCAGGCGCCGAACCGAACTTCAAGCGCGCCGAGATCATCATGGAAAAGGCACGCCGGGTACTGCCGCAACTGAACACCCAAGGCATGCAGTTTGGCGTCGGCTACCGGCCCTTCCTGCCGGACACCAAACCCGTCATCGACCGCGCACCACGCCTGCACAACGTGGTCATGGCCTTCGGGCATGGCCAACTCGGCCTCACCCTCGGCGCCACCACCGGCCGCCTGGTTGCCGACCTGGTCGCGCAGCGCACGCCCGCACAAGACCTGAACGCCTTCAGCGCCCGACGTTTCGCACTCATTGGAGGAGCAGCATGAATCGCTACGACCAGTTTTACATCAATGGCCAATGGGTCAGCCCCATCCTGGGCGCACGCTTCCCCTCTTTCGATCCCAGTGACGAAAGCCTGATCGCGCAGGTGGCGTCCGGCAGTGCAGAAGACATCGACGTGGCCGTCAAAGCAGCTCGCGTTGCCTTCGACGAAGGCCCATGGCCACGCCTGAGCGGCGCCGAACGTGGCGCCTACCTGCGCAAGATCGCCGAGGGCATCCGTGCCCGCCAGGAACAATTGGCCACCCTTGAAGTGCGCGATAACGGCAAACCCTTTCCGGAAGCGATGTGGGACATCGGCGACACAGCGGGCTGTTTCGAGTTCTACGCCAACCTGGCTGAAGAACTGGATGAGAAAGGCGAAAAACCCATCGCGCTGTCCGATGACCGTTTCAGCTGCGTGGCGCGCAAGGAACCCATCGGTGTTGCCGGCGCCATCGTGCCCTGGAATTTCCCGATGCTGATGGCCGCGTGGAAGATCGCCCCGGCCCTGGCGGCGGGCTGCTGCATCGTCCTCAAGCCCGCCGAGCAAACCTCGCTGACCGCGCTGGAGCTCGCGCGCATCGCCGATGAAGCCGGCTTGCCTGCCGGTGTGCTGAACATCGTCACCGGCCCCGGCACCACCGTCGGTGCAGCGCTGACCGCGCACCCCGGCGTAGACAAACTGGCCTTCACCGGCAGCGTGCCGGTCGGCAGCCGCATCATGCAAGCGGCCGCACAGGACATCAAGAACGTCACCCTGGAGCTGGGCGGCAAGTCGCCATTCGTGATCTTTGCCGACAGCGATATCGAAGCTGCGGTCGAGTGGATCATGTTCGGGATTTTCTGGAACAAGGGCGAGGTCTGCTCGGCCACCTCACGGGTGCTGGTAGAGCGTTCGGTGTACGAGCCGTTGCTGGCACGCCTTGCCGAAGAAACGCGCAAGATCAAGATCGGCAACGGCATGGAAGAAGGCGTGCTGCTCGGCCCGCTGGTCAACCGTAACCAGTACGATGGCACCCTGCGCGCCATCGCCCGGGGCCTGGAAGAAGGTGCCCGCCTGGTGGTGGGCGGCGAGCGCCCAGCACACCTGGACAAAGGCTTCTACCTGCAACCCACAGTGTTCGCCGACGTGCCGGAACACAGCTGGATCTGGAACGAAGAAATCTTTGGCCCGGTGGTGTGCATCCGCCCCTTCGACAGCGAACAGGAAGCGATCGACGCGGCCAACAACTCACGCTTCGGCCTGGGCGCCGCTGTCATGTCCAAAGACCTGGCGCGCTGTGAGCGCGTGGCCCGCAAGTTCCGCGCAGGTATTGTCTGGATCAACTGCTCCCAGCCGACCTTTACCGAAGCCCCCTGGGGCGGTTACAAGCAAAGCGGGATTGGCCGCGAGCTGGGTGAATGGGGCCTGAACAACTACCTCGAAACCAAGCAGATCACCCGCTACGACAGCGAACAGCCTTGGGGCTGGTACATCAAGTGAGGTAACGCCATGCGTTGGAAACAGACCCTACAACTGGCCGAAGTGCACTGCGAGGGCGAAATCGGCAAGGTCATCACCGGTGGCGTTTTGGGCATCCCCGGCGCCAGCATGCTGGACAAGATGAACTACATCAACGAGGTCGACGACAGCCTACGGCGCCTGGTGACGCTGGAACCGCGTGGCTGCCTGCAGATGTCGGTGAACCTGCTGCTGCCGCCGACCCACCCTGATGCACACGCCGGGTTCATCGTGCTGCAGGCCGACAAGGCCCACCCGATGTCCGGCAGCAACTGCATCTGCGTGGTCACCGCCCTGCTCGAACTGGGCATGGTGCCGATGCAGACGCCAGAAACCACCGTGGTGCTCGACACCCCGGCCGGCCTGGTCACCGCCCGTGCCCAGTGCGCGGACGGGCGCTGCCTGAGCGTGTCGCTGGACATGGTGCCGGCGTTCGTCGAGCACCTGGACCTGGCCGTCGAGACAGAAGCGTTCGGCACGATCAAGCTCGATGTGGCGTTTGGGGGTGTGTACTACGCGCTGGTAGACGTCGAGCAGACCGGGTTGTCCATCAACCCGGAGAATGCCCGGGCGTTGGCCGACGCCGGTGTGGCGTTGAAAGACGTGATCAATCGACAGCTGAACATCCAGCACCCGTTGCTGCCGTCGGTCAACGAGGTGGCGTATGTGATGTTCCGCAATCGCCTTGATGAGCGCACCTACCAAACCTGCACGACCCTGCCGCCTGGCCGGGTCGACCGCTCGCCGTGCGGCACCGGCAGCTCGGCCAACCTGGCCACCTTGGCGGCACGCGGCCTGGTGCAGACGGGTGACGAGTTGGTGTCGCGCTCGACCATCGGCGGGCAGTTCCAGGTCACCCTGCTCGGGCATACCGAGGTCGCCGGCCGGCCTGCGGTGCTGCCGCGGGTAACCGGGCGCGCCTGGCTTTACGGGCTGCAGCAGTTGGGGGTGGACCCGGATGACCCGCTGGCGGCCGGGTTCATGCTCAGCGATACCTGGGGCGCGGGGACTGCCTGAGCCGCAGCGGCCTCTCGCCGGCACGGCTGCGAAGGGGCCTGCAGCGCACTGCAGATGAAAACAACAAAGACCGGCCTGTATGATACGACCGAGCCCAACCGAGACCTGATGATGGCCAAAGACACCGAAACCGAAGGCGCGCCACGTCGCCACAGCGGTCGCTACATATACGAGGAACTGCGCAAGCAGATCCTCACCCTCAAGCTCAAACCGGGCGTGCAACTGGACGAAGTCTCACTGGCCGCGCAGTTCGGGCTCTCTCGCTCACCGGTGCGTGATGCATTGGCACGGCTCATCACCGAGGGGCTGGTGGTCATCCTGCCGAACCGCACCACCTTGGTCACCCCCTTCGAGATCGAGGAGTTCCCCAATTACATCTCGGCCCTGGACCTGATCCAGCGCGCCGTCACCCGCCTGGCTGCAACCCAGCATCGCGCAGAAGACCTGGACGCCATCCGCAACGCCGACGCGGCGTATCTGGAGGCCGTGACCAGTGGCGACTTCCAGGCCATGTCCGAGCTGAACAAGGCCTTCCACATGGCCATCGCGCAGGCCGGGCGCAACCCCTACTTCATCAACTACTACGAACGCCTGTTGAGTGAAGGCCAGCGCCTGCTGCACCTGCACTTCGACCACGTGGTCAGTTCGGCCACCGCCCACCGCCTTGGCCGTGACCACGATGAAATGATCGAGGCCATTGCCGCGCGCGATGCCGATGCCGCAGAAGCTGCGGCGCATGAACATACGATGCTGTTCCAGCGCCGGTTCCTGGATTACCTGCAGCAGAACCTGACAGCGCGCATGTCCATCGCCTGACCCCCTTATCAGCACCCGCTGACACCGCCAGGGCTGAGACCGCTCAGCCCTGTTGACACACTCACACCCTTTATCAGCCTGCATGCAAACCTGCATACATTAAATCAGGAGTCGAAAATGCAAAGATTCGTGAACAACGTGGCGATCGTGACCGGTGGCGCTGGCGGCATCGGCTCTGCCATTGCTGGCCGGCTGGCCAGCGAAGGCGCAACGGTGGTGGTCAGTGACGTCAACCTCGAAGCAGCAAAGGCAGTGGCGCAGGCCATTGAGCAGGCCGGCGGCAAGGCGCACGCCATCGCGGCGGACATCGCGTCGGGCGAGGCCTGCCGGGGCTTGGTGCAAGAGGTCGCAGCAACGTTCGGGCGCATCGATGTGCTGGTGAACAACGCCGGCATCAACCGTCGCGGCAACCTGCTGGCCTTGAGCGAAGAGGATTGGCACAGCAGCTTTGCGATCAACCTGGATGCCATGTTCCACCTGTGCCGGGCCGTGCTGCCTGGCATGATCGAAGCGGGGGGTGGCGCGATCGTCAACACGGCCTCGCAGTGGGGCCTCTACCCGGCACCTGGGCATATTGCCTACAACGTCACCAAGGCGGCGGTGGCGTCGTTTACACAAAACCTGGCGCGCGACTATGCGCCGCATAAAATCCGGGTCAATGCGGTATGCCCCGGCGAGATCCACACGCCCATGCTTGAAGCCGGCGTGCTGCGGTCGGGGCGCACCATCGCCGACCTGGACCGCATGGTCCCGTTCGGGCGCATCGGCAAACCGGAAGAGGTCGCCGCCCTGGTGGCCTTCCTGGCTTCGGACGAGGCGGCGTTCATGTGCGGCTCGCTGGTCGAGATCACGGGCGCGCAAGCGGTGGCCTGACTGCAGCATGCACCCCCAGGTTAGGAGCAGCCTTGTGCTGCGAAGAGGCCGGTAGCAGCAGTAAAGATCACTGTGCTACTACCGGCCTCTTCGCAGCACAAGGCTGCTCCTACCTCTATCAGCGGAACTGATACTCCAACCCGGCGCCCGCATACCACGAACGCCCCGGCGCAGCTTCGTAGTAGCGTGCGTTGCCGTCACCCACGATCACCGACCCCACATACTGCCGATCAAACAGGTTGTCCAGGCGGATCAACTGGTGGAACGTCCACGGCCCCGCGTGCTGTTCGAAGCGCGTCCGCCAGTTGAAGACGGTATAGGCCGGCGCCGGTTTTGCGGTATTGCTGTCCTCCACATACACCTTGCTGCGGTACTGCCCTTCAACCCCCATGCTGACAAACGTCGCTGGCTTCCACACGAGCTCGCCGAACAGGTTGTCAAGCGGCACGCCCGGCAGGCGGTTGCCATCCTCGATGGTCTGCGTGCCTTGGGCGAAGTCTTCGGCGTAGCGGGCATCGGTGCGGGTGTACACCACGGTCGTCTGCCACTGATCGCTGAGGTCGCTGTGCAGGCTCGCCTCAAACCCGCGGCGCAAGGTCTTCCCGGCGTTTCGGTAACTGGTACGGCCGTCGGTGGCGCTGGCCACCACGATTTCGTCATCCGTATGGATTTCGTAAACCGCGGCGTTGAGCCGGGTACGTTCGCCGAGCCGGTATTTGACGCCCACTTCATACTGGGTGCTGGAGGCAGGCTTGAGCCCGAAGTTGAAGCGTTCAACCAGGCCAGGGGCGTAGGCCATTTCGGCCTGGGTCGGGGTCTCGAAACCCTTGCCGACACTCACGTAACCACGCACATCCGGCGTAAACGCATACATCACCGACAGCGATGGCGTGTTCTGCTGGTACGTCTTCTTGCCACTGGAATCGCCATTGGCCAGGTAGTGGTCATCGACGCGCATTTGCATCGAGCTGTGGCGCAGGCCAAGGTCAGTGGTCCAGTTGCCGAGTTCCCAATGCGCCTGGATGTAGGGGTCCAGGCTGGTGGCGGTGTCTTGCTCGTCACGCCGCAGCTCACCTTTGACGCCCAGCGTGTCGCCGCTGAAGTTCTGGAAGCCGCGGCGGTCGTCCTTGCTCTGGTCATAGTCGGCGCCAACCGTGACCGTGAGGTTGCCGGGGGCGGCTACAACCGGCTGTATCCAGCGCAAGGTGCCGCCGTGAAACGCACGGTCGAAGTCCACTACCCCACCGCCACGCTGGCTGTTGGAGGCCACTGTCTTCGGAATGGACAGGTACTGCACGACGCTACGCTGCCCCGCGTAGAGGTTGAACTGCAACGTGGCATCGCCGAAATAGCGCTCGTAGTTCATGCCCAACTGCTGATGGTCGATGCTCTTGCGGGTGTTGTAGATATCCGCCACCGCCGCGGTGGAACGAGGGTCATGTTTATAGGCGTCCCAGGTTTGCCCCAGCGGGTCTTGCGTGTTGTTCTGTTCGAGGCTGCTGTAGATCAGCGCCAGGCGCGAGTCAGCGTCGGGCCTTACGTGCACCTTGGCGAAGGTCTGGTCGCGGCGGGCGGCGCTGTGGTCACGGTAACCGTCGGTGTCCATGCGCGATGCATCGAGCACGAAGCCGGCGGTTTCGTTGCCGCCCTCGGCCGACAGGTGATTCTTGTTGAAACCGTCGCTGCCAAAAGTGGTTTCGGCCCCTACCCTTGCAGGCCCCTGCCCGTCCCGGCTGAACATCTGGATAACGCCGCCGGCGTTGCTCCCGTACAGGGTCGCTGCGGGGCCGCGCAACACTTCGATGCGATCGGCCACATCCAGGTTGAGCGAGGCGGCCTGCCCCTGGCCGTCTGGCGTGCTGGCAGGGATACCATCGCTCAGCAGCTTGAGGCCGCGGATACCAAAGGCCGAACGTGCGCCGTAACCCCGCGATGACACTTGCAGGTCTTGCGCATAGTTCTGCCGGTTTTGCACCACCAGGCCCGGTACCTTGGTCAGCACTTCTGAAAGATTGACGGCCAACTGGCCGTCGGTCCCGTGGGAAAGGTCCACGGTATCGATCGAAAAAGGCAGGTCGAAACTGCCGGTTGGCGCGTAGGCGCCAGTGACCACCACCGGGTCGGTGATCACGACATCGACTGCCTCGGTGCTGGCATGGCTCAACGGGCTGATGCTGCCGGTCAGCAACAGGGTCAGGCCTGTGCGCAAGGGGGCAGGTCGATGCAAACGCAATGGGTACATGTGAAGCTTCCTGAAGCTTGGGCCTGACCGATTTCGCGTCATGCCCAAGGCGTCACTGCTGTGTCCAGGCACAGAGCGCGCGAATGAATGCGGAGAGGTGATGGCACAGATGGTACCAATCCTTCACCTCGGCCACACACTCTTTTGCCTCACAGGCAGTTGCGAATTTACTTACGGTGAAATACTGTACGCACATACAGCAAAAACAAGGAAATGCCTGTGGCCAGCACCTCCTCAGCAACACCGAGCAGCTATGAACAACTGGGCGTACGTATCCAGAAGATCATCAACAGCCCCACTGCCCAACGCAGCCGTGCAGCGCTGATCTTCCGCCTGGAGCAAGAGTCCCCGGATGACTGGGAGACCCTGCTCGAAGAGATCGCCGAGAACGACAACGTCACCCTCGCCCATCGCGACGATGGCGGCGTGCAGATTTTTTGGACCGTGCCCAAGGAAGACTGACTGCGCATGAGAGTTTCGCTTTTCGCTGCAGCCTGCCTGCTGTTGTCCACCCCGTTTGCCCACGCCGATGCCCCACGCACGTTCCAGGAGGCCAAGAAGGTCGCCTGGAAGCTGTACGCGCCACAATCGACGGAGTTTTATTGCGGCTGCAAGTACAAAGGCAACAAGGTTGACCTGGCCTCTTGCGGCTATACACCGCGCAAGAATGCCCAACGGGCTTCGCGCATCGAATGGGAGCACATCGTGCCGGCCTGGCAGATCGGCCACCAGCGCCAGTGTTGGCAGGACGGTGGGCGCAAGCAGTGCTCGCAGCACGATGAGGTGTACAAGCGCGCCGAGGCCGACCTGCACAATCTGGTGCCCAGTATCGGTGAGGTTTATCTGAAAGCGCTTCGTTTCTCGTAAAATGTTGACAAGCTGGGTGATCGGTATAGTCCCTCTTCCCTAGCACGCCTTCACATCGATATCGCCTCCAGCCTCCCGACTCTGCATTCTGCAACTGATGGGCTTCAAGGAGGGGCATGGCTCAATCCAGCCCCTCTCATTGTGAAGTCCGTGCTGGGAGCATTTGCCGACTCATCCATAAAGCTCCAGTGCCCAATCGGAAAAGCACGGTGAACTGATAGAGCCTGGACTCCGTTACACATTTCTCCATACCACCTCAGCGCGTCTAGCAAAGCCCTCCTTTACCTGGCCTTGCGCAGGTCAAAACCGAACCTTGCCAAGGTCAACACGCCGACCTGAATTTCGTGTGCTGCCCAAGCCGGCGCGTTGGTGCCAACCACGGTTGAAATTCATCCCGTCAGCAGCGCCCCGTTGCTCCCTCTTGAGACCGCAGGGGAAATTTCGGATATAGAAATTAAAATTCTCTATAAATCGATTATATCAAGATAAAAACTTTTATGTCTTTAACGCCTATTTTCAACTCGTTTGCAACCATTAAAAAATGCAAACCATTTGCAGTTTGCAAAAAACAAAATACAGGCATATTGACAGAAAACCCAACTATATACTTTAACTAAGCAAGCCACACACACAGACCTTGTAAACCCAACGAACCGCCCAAGAAGCTCACTGCTGACGGGGCCTGGGCTCAGCCCGCGCCCTAGAAAGCTACCCCAAAAAACAGAACAACTCTAAACATTATTGACAAATTGACTTAAACAAAAATATTAGCAGTTGCATGATCAAAAGAAAAAACACCTAACACGCCATGGAAGAATACTTAGAAATATCGATAAATTGAAAATTAAGCTATAACTAAACATAATAAAAAGATAAAAATAGATAATTAAATGAACTAGCAGGACGATTGCACCCGAACTCTTGACCCCCTAGGATCCACCACCGTAACGAACATTTAGAAGACTAAGAACATAGTCTGCGACCAAAAGACTGAAGCGCCCACCCCGCCGACCAAGCGAACCACTAATGAAACTTAAGAAAGTCACTAACGTCGAATGGTCAGGAGGAACGATTAAAACCTATGCGATCTTGCGGGGTGAAAATGTTTTCACTGACAGCATAGTTCCGATCCCATCGCTATACCTTATTTCGCTCGCACAAATGGAAAAAGCTGATAACTCAATTAGAGCCACTGGCTCTGACCTTTTGTCTTTTTTTCAAACGCTTGAGCGATATGGACTAGAGTGGGACTCTCTTTCTGACACCGACATGTCCGGATATTTATATGGCCATCTTCATAAATTCCATGGCCTGAAAAAACAGTCGATGGAGAGACATATTTCTTCCATCAAAGGCCTTTATGCGTTCGCCTACGATGCAGGAATTATTTCAGCTCCCGCAAAATTCAGCTATCTGTACATACAAGACGAAAGCAAAGAAAACAAAAAATCAAAGAAAAAAATTGATTTCGACTTATACAACAACTATTTACACAAAGATCTTTTCAATGAAATTTTAGCAAATATAGCCTCGAAAAGAGCATTTGAAAAAGAGCGTGACGAGCTAGCGCTTATTATTGGATTTCATTATGGATTACGGACTAGCGAAGTAACCAACAGTGAAAATCTTAAAACCGAAGAATTGAAAAATCTGATTTCAGCTGCAGAAAAAATCGGTTCTAGAACTATTACAATCACGCTAATCGGCAAGGGAAGCAAAATCCGAAAAGTAGATATTCCCCCTTATGCAGTGAGAAAGATCAAGCAATTTCTTGAGGGTCGAAGAAGCAAACTACCTGACGGGCCATTGATTTGCTCACGCCGAGGAGAACCTTTGATCGAAAGCCACTGTACAAATATTTTTAGGCGGGCGAAGAACGCTTCAATCGGCATAATCGAAAAGAACATCGCGAGGATTCATGAGTTGAATCCTAACTATCACTTCATATCGAAAGAATCATTTTCTAACCTGGTTTTTCATTCACTTCGACACACTTACGCAACTAACCTAGTCGATTTTTGCTACAAGCACGGTCTAGACCCTTGGCAATATCTACCAGACCAGTTAGGACATAGCGATGTAGAAACAACAAAAACATATGTTGTTTTTGACGGAGAGCTAGGCAGACGCGAAAAAATCAGGCAGGCATTGAATAATGAAATCAAAGATTGACGCACCAAAAACACAGATGATGCTGGATCTGAGCCTGTCCGATCTTGCACCAGAAATCTCGCCTACATCTGGGTCTGATACATCAGCAACTGTACTGGTCATCAGTTCTATGCGGACAGAGCCGTCACTGCAAACCATTAGTATTCCAACATGGTTTGAAAAATGTCCTATCGCCAGGTGCTTAATCAGCTATCTGAATAGTGACACCCTAAAAACAAAGAGCCGTCATGACGCATATGCAAAGCTGACTCGAACTAGGGCAATCTTTGAATGGGCATCGGTAGAGTATGCAGGGGCTTCGAAATTTCCCACCGGGATATTTGGAGACTACTGTCTCCACCTCAAAAATAAGGGAGTACAAGAGAGCAGCGCGTGCGCCTACATGTCATCCTATCGAACCCCTATTGACTGGTACATTGAACAACACCACGCAGATCCGAGCCGCGCAGAAATCATCAACAGCCTTAGGGCAGCGAGGTCGTATATCCCCTCTCTGCCCAATAAATCAGAACGGACACAAGCAAGCCTTAGCCAGATCACTGAACAGCCAATTGATGACGAGCTCAAAATCGTCCAGTCAACTATTAGATTCTGCTGCGCCTTCCTAGAAAAAATGCAGGAACAGCGTACTGCACTACTAAGCGACCCTGGGGTTTCTCAGAAGCTACAAGAGCTCATCCAGAGCTGCGAGGGAGACTATCTCCGTCTTAAATGGAGTAGCCATGACAGTAAGCGAAGCACAGTCTACAAACCGCTAGCGGCCTACATTTTGGACAGTGACGACCTGAGCTTGAAGGAGCGCTTGCTTTGGAACCAAGTACAATGGGCGTATGAGACCATCGATGGAAATCTTGAGCTTTCAAAAACCGCAGCTGACCAAAAAATCCGAGACGGTCTCAGAATCACTGGCGCTCTGGATATTCAGCCAGACGATACCAATAGAATTCTATACTTCAAAAACATCGATTATCTTTCCCTAATCAAGCACACACCAGCGGAAGAAATTTGCTTCGCGTGGTTACTAGCAACTGACCGAGTTCAGCTAGCTGGACTCCTGAAGATGAGCATTGATGACTTAAGAATAACAATGAGCTCAGCTTCTCCGATTTTCGAAAAAGGCCGAAGCGCGGAGAAAATCCGAGAAGTCCCCATGCATTCTTCCAAGTCCCTGCAGTATCAAGCTTATGTATCCTTCAAAAAGCTAAAAGAGAGCTTCTTTAGTCTTTTCCCTAGCCATGGAAACAAACTAATAGAAATACCTACCACTAGCACCTTACAGTGTTTGAACAGCGAGCCCTACTCTCCACTGATTATGGCTTGCCACGAGCACACCAGCACTTATAACGATCTCCAGTTGAAAGAGCCTGGCATTAAAATATTCGCCAACATCGTCCGATGCGTTGCAGCCAATAACAGGATTTTTCATAAAAACAACCGAAAGGCGAAAGACGATATTTATAGGCAAACCATCTCAGTGACCAACATCGCCCAAAGCCGAGCAATATTGGATTTGGACGAAAGTGACCTCGACAATATTCCCTATGAGAAGTATGGCCAAGAGGTCGTTGACGCCAGTGCAACTGCACACTCGCCCCAGGTCAAAAGAATCAAATACATCTATGCGAGCACCACGAAATATAGGCTAGGGAAGCGTGCGGCTTTTGCAGCCACTGTGGGCAGTGCCATGGTTGATGATGCCAGGAAAGTCATCGACTCCATGGCTGGGAATGTATTTATGGGTATGAAAGAGTTCAAGGTCATGCTGGGATGGTCGACAGATATAGAAGGTGAAGACTCTGTCGCCGAATTTGATCAGCTTTTGCTTTCTGCTCGGGACGCAGGATATGAAATAACTCCTACAGCTCAGCTGAAACGGGGTGGTACTACCTATATCATTACTAACCCTGTCTCCGCCGCGTTGCTTTTGGACTATAAGCAGGCCTGTGTAGAGCTACTTAGAAATACTCCCATTAGTGAGGAGGCTCGTGCCACATCTCTTGTCATGCAGACAGCTTACATCGAAGCATGTCTGGAAAAATTTGATCGCAAGACCATTTCGCTTGGACAGGGCGTCCTGGACAGATCTTCATTTCCGAGGCCAGTAGTCAGGTGAGAATAATGAAATCAGAAAATGCTTCGTTCAGTCTGGCCACCTCAGGCCAATCTCATAACAATCAGTTAGGAGATGATGTCTGGAGTGTTCAATGCCCAAACACTGGAGACATATACAACGTCCGCTTCGATTGGGATTGCTCACAGGCGAAAAGGATCTACGGCCAGATGTTATTTCTTAAGGGCAGTATTGGACGCGGCTATGCAGACGAGAATAATCGGATACTTGTAAGCAGCATCTCTTCTGCAAGACAAGAAACAGCATACATTCGCGAAATTTGCGAATACTGGGAACAAGAATATCCGGACAGGTCGTTGCACACATTGAATCGGGCGGAACTGGCAAATTTACTCAGGAAATTTTCGGTTAAAAAATCCAGCTTACTAATTGGAAGCGACGAGCTTTTAGGGTTTTCCACGATTCAGATGATGAGCAGGTTGATTGACAGAACCAACAACCTGTATATCCATGGAGCACTCCCGGACGGTTTCTCATACCACATCACTGACTCATTCAGAAAGTCAGCGGTAGCTGAACTTCTTGCCAGTCACGGATTGACATATGCCGAATGGAAAGAAGGTGGCACGTATGGATCAATACCTATGGTGTGTGCCTCGCTAACTTTAGCTGAAGCAATCATACTCATCGAATCCGATGAGGCAATGATTGCTTCAAAATTTTTCGAATGCTGGCGAGAATTCAAAGAAGCGCCAAAGCTTTGGTTCGGAGAGAATGATCGCTTGGCTCTCTATAGGCACATTCAATCCTCTCAAGTCAATCATAATTCTAGCAGGATCATCAAATGGGAACACTCCGCCAGAAGCTTAGGATCAAGTATCGATACTGCAACCACAACAGCGTTCAAAAAGATGCCCTGGAACACCCTAGGAGAGCTTAGTGACTTCTGCATTACTTTACTGAAGGCGGCGCTTTCGATCATAACAATCCTCAGCGGGTTCCGCATTAGTGAGACCAGAAGCATAAGCACAGACGGCTATGAAAGACATAACGATGGAAGCTGGTGGTTTAAAAGCGAAAACACCAAAACAGAAAACGGATTCCAAAGCCCGAGGTCGCTTCATGGGTTGGTTGCACAGGCCGCCAACTTGATAACTAACCTTTCAGCTTTAGACCCTTCGGACACAGACCTGCCTCTCTTCCACTGTGGCTTCCGCAGCGGAGCATTTAATGTCGCGCTTGGTTGGGGAAAGCAAACAAAAGAAGAATGGTTGGCCGACAGCAGCTTTAGTTTACCAACACTGAGAAATTGGTTCAGAGATTTCTACAAGGACTTTGTCTTAGAAAAACACCCAGAGGCCGCTTTAATCCATAGCCATGTCTCCCCTCACCAAGCCCGGCATACATTTGCCGAGTTTGCCCTTCGCAGGTTCGATGGGAGAATCAAGGAGAAGATCCGAGAGCACTTCAGACATCAATATGGATCTGCTCATACGAAAAGGTATACACAGTACAAACTTAGCGAATCCGTTCATGAAGCTCAGGAGCAGGAGTATCTGCGGGAGATGATCGGGAGGATCGCTGAAAATCGCCTGGACGAGAAATTATATGGGCCTGCTGCAAGGAGAATTGAAAATGAACTAGCTAACGTGGTTGCTGTTACCGATGAGGAGTTCAATGATATTTTAGAGGCAATGGCCGGGAACTATTCTAGGTTTGTTGCCTTTGAATGGGGGTTTTGTGCCTTGCCCAAAGGCGAAGAACATTTGGCAAAATGTCATGACAGAAAAACTGGAGTACCCAACGTGGATCATCATAGCTGTCTCGAAGTTTGCCTGGGATGCCCACATAGCATGAGTAATGAAATTCAAAAAGAGACACTTATCCGGGCAGGTATATCCCACAACGCAATCGCCAAGAGCCATTCTTTGAAAGCAATTGCTGACCTCAGCGCCAGTGCAGTCAAGCTCATTGAACGAAGAATTCTGGAAAAGTAGAGAATACGGCATGTTTGAGCTTGAAGATTATTCCAAGAAACCAGAAACCACTGAGCCTGCCTGGGTTAAAAACGAGACTACCCGCAAGCTGTTTAAACATGTCACCGAAGAGTTCAATTCCCTTAAGGCGCAAATCATGTCACAGCAGGCGACCTCTGCACCTAAGATCGTCCCACGGCGTGTAGCACTCGCCAACTCTGTCGATCCCAGCCTGATCACCAAACGCCGTCAGCCCGACGTGCTTTCTCTGATCTCTGACTACAACATGGTGAATCGCCCCTGGTTTACTAGACACTCTCCAAGCTCAGAAAATAGCGTTTCTCATACTCTACTGGCGACAGCTGCATAGCACTGCTGTGTCGACGCTTGGGGTTATAGA